>DASCSY010000086.1:0-9168 GCA_034399415.1 Acidimicrobiales bacterium | reverse complement strand
CATCAAGTTCAGATGCAGTCCAATACACCGTGCCGCTGTCGTTCACTGCGTCGGCGAGGCGCTTGGTTGCCTCATCGCTTTCTGTGCAGCGGAAGCACACGAGAGCAAACGGGTGAGGAGCGACCAGTTCGAAACGAGAATCCGCTTCGAGGCGCGCTGCGAGTTGATCCGCTAGCTCAACGTGGTAGCGAACCATCGAACGGAGACCTTCTGCCCCATAACTGCGGATCACCCACCACAGCTTTAACGCGCGGAAGCGACGACCGAGCGGCACGTGCCAATCTCGATAATCAATTACGGCTCCAGACTCGCTGGCTTCATTCTTGAGGTAGGGGGGAAGAATACTTAAACACTCAATCAACGGCGCCCGATCAGCGACGTAAAACACCGAACAATCGAAGTTGACCATCATCCACTTGTGAGGATTAAACGTGTAACTATCTGCCAACTCCAGACCGTCTTGATGATGACGGAACTCTGGACACAGCATGGCGGTTCCGGCGTACGCAGCGTCTACGTGCAACCAAAGCTTCTCCTTACGGCACACCTCACCGATCGCCCGCAAGGGATCAACGCCCGTAGTGCCCGTTGTTCCTATAGTCGCAGCAACAAAGATGGGGGTGAGCCCGCCAGCTCGATCCTCATCCAGCGCTGCTTCTAATGCATCAATTCGCATGGCTTGTTGGTCATCGACGTCTATCAGACGGACGTGCCCGTATCCGGCAACCGTCGCACCCTTTTGGATGGAACTGTGAGTTTGGGTTGACGCATAGGCCACCATCGACTCGGGTCGAATTCCAAGATTGGCTGCCTGATGCCTCGCCACCACTAACGCCGTGTGAGTCGAATCGGATGCACTCATCTGCAACACGCCACCACCTTGTTCAGTAGTGCGCCAAGATTCCGGCAGGTCCAAAAGGTCGATCAACCAATCGAGTACGTGGCTTTCAATTTCGGTCGCCGCTGGTGATGTAGACCACAACATTCCCTGAACGCCAAGGCCAGCCGACACCAGCTCAGCGAGCACCGAAGGAGGAGAAGAATTAGCGGGAAAGTAAGCAAACCAAGAAGGACTCTGCCAGTGACTCACGCCGGGCATAACGATGGCGTCGAGATCCTCGATTAATCGCTCAAAAGGTTCGCCATGCTCCGGAGCCGAAGGAGGTAGTAGTTCTCGTATTGCTCCGGGCTGAATTTGTGACATCACCGGCAATTCTTCGACCCTTTGCCAGTAATCCGCAATCCAATCAATCAACGCGTAACCATGGCGGCGAAACTCTTCGGGTGAAAGATGTTCGGGTGGTTGAGAGGCATTTTGATTCGTCATAGCGGGCCTTAGCTCTGCAGGCTTGTCTAAACACAAAAGCGATACACCGGCGCAGGGTAGCGTCGCAGCCGGCTAACCCACTGCAGTTACCAGCGCCGCGAGGTAGAGCGACTTATCACCACCGGCTTAACAACACTCCGGGGTCCACAGACGAAGACACTTCCTGAGATCTACGATTCTCCCATGGGAAGACTTAACGGACGAGTGTCGGTCATTACCGGGGCGGCATCAGGGATCGGCAGATCGGCTGCTCTGCGCTTCGCCGAGGAGGGCGCGATTGTTGTCGTCATCGACGTGGATGGGAGCGGAGCTGCAGAGACGGTAGATCTTGCAGAGCGGACTGGGGCAACGGCCTGCTGGTTCACATCAGATGTTACTGACAGCGCAGATGTCGACCGCATAGCGTCAGAGGTTCATCAACGTTTCGGCTCGTTGGACATACTGATGACTGCCGCAGCGGTATCAGTAGGGAAAACAATCCCCAATACCTCTCCCGACGAATGGGACAAGGTCTTTGAAGTGAACGTCAAAGGCACGTATCTCTGGATGCGCGCATGCATTCCGTTCATGTCAGAAAATGGGGGCTCTATTGTCGCCGTTGCATCGCAGCTAGCGGTTTCCGGCGGCCTTTCAAATGCGGCATACATAGCATCGAAGGGAGCGATCGTGAGTTTGTGTCGCACAGCCGCAAATGATCATGCCGCGGACGGAGTTCGCATCAACTGCGTTGTGCCAGGAGCTACCCAAACACCGCTACTTGATCGTTCGTTTGCCCGCTTTGACGACCCAACTCCCTATATCGAACGTTCAATTTCTCGCCATCCCTTAGGTAGGTTCGCTAGGCCTGAGGAAGTTGCGGAAGCGGCCTTGTTCTTGGCATCAGACGACGCAAGCTTCACCACTGGGAGCGAACTGAGAGTGGATGGCGGCTGGATCGGCGGTTAACGGGTAATCGTTGACCCTGTTCAAAGCCACCACCGCAGCAGCCCGCTAGTCCTCCGTATAGAACTTGGAGCCAAGGTCAAACTTGTTGGGCTTGAGAAAGAAACCCAAAATCACAGCACCGTCAACACTTCGAGCCTCATGACGATTACCGGCTGGTCTCCAGATGTAATGACCGGGAAGCGCTTTACCCTCATGATCTTCGAACGTTCCTGAAATCACCCAGGTTTGCTCAATATCCATGTGTTCGTGAGCCGGTACCACTGCCCCCGGATCCAACTTAAAGAGAATGGTTGACCGCCCAGATTGAGGATCGGACCACAAGACCTTGTGCTCTATGCCAACAAATTCTGACGCACTCCACTCCATCGTATTGGGATCGACATAAAGCGAACGTAACTCCGTTGGATTGTCAGAAGCACCCATGTTTTCCCCTTCGTCGCCATAAAGTTCAACATAGATGAAGACTGGGTGCAGACAAACACCCCGATTGATTGGGAAGAACTGCCGTGAATTGGAAAGAAGTTGATAAAGGTTGGGGGGACCAAGCCAGGGTTTGGGCCACCGTCATGGAACCGCGTTGGTGGCCTGAATTTGATGCGCTGTTGAGGGCGACCCAAGTCGGAGATGCGACCGATTATCTAGATATTGCTTGCGGTTCGGGTCTCATGATCAATATGGCAGCCCGACGAGGATCCAAAAGCCACGGTCTTGACGCTTCCGATCGACTATTAGCCATCGCCAAACGCAGAACTCCCGACGCAGATATTCGACACGGTGACATGAACTCATTGCCATGGAACGACGCAACTTTCGATGTTGTGACCAGCTGCCGCGGCATCTGGGGACCAAACCAGCAAGCAGTGCATGAGGCAGCGCGAGTACTCCGACCCGGCGGATGTCTTGGATTGAGTTTCTTCGCTGCGGGAAGGGAAGCCAGCCAAATCGGAAAAGCGTTTAAGGCGATCCGCCGCATATCCGAACACGAGGTCGAATGGTCAACGCAGTTGGGTGAGATAGGTCTCGAAGGACGAGCCGAAGAGATGTGCCAACTAGCGGGTCTTACTCCCGAACCCCGTCAAGGAGTCGAGTTTGACTTAGAAGGCGCCGACCTTGACCATGAGGTACGTGCCTGGATGTCTGCCGGCCCAGCTTGGATGGCCATACAGGAACGAGGGGCAGAAGAAGTCGAACGTTCAATCCGCGAGGAATTTGCTGACCTGGAAGAAATTGATTTTGGGATCCGCACTCGAGTTCTAATTGAGTTCGTAGTAGCTAGGAAACCTTCATAGCTACTCTTCAAAACTCACCAGAATCGCTGCGTTGACCATCGTGAGCTGATCGTGACCATCGGGCGACGCTACATCAAGCCCACCGGGAACAACTGTGACCGTTACCGTGCCATAAGGAATCTCTTTGGCAACCGATTCAGAATCGATTGCATCGACGCGTGTTGCTCCGATGACCACCTCAACGTGCATGTCGCTAACCGACTTCCCTGCAACATCAAAAAAGTTCAAACTGCTGTGCCGAAGAGCGTCCGACACAGCGCGCTTCGCCGCCTTGGTGTAGTCGGAGCCATGGACGTCGACCCCTAAACCCATTTCCGTGATCCAGCGGTTCAGCGTCATCACCACAATCTAGTTTGCAAGTTTCGTCGGTCATCGAAACTCGAAACCAAGTTAAGTTCTGCGTTATGGAAACAGAGATTCAAGAGTTGGAACAGCAACGCTGGGACGCGATGATCGCATCGGACTGCGAAGCGTTGGGGGAGCTGCTGCACCCAAATTTGAGATATACACATTCCAATGCAGCCGTCGATTCTAAAGAGTCGTATCTCACGGCAATCGAGAAGGGTGTCTTCGACTACCAAGCCGTGGATAACAGCGAAGTAGAAATCCAGATGATTGGTGATGTCGCGCTAGTCAACGGAACCGCGCAGATCACCGTTGCAGCTCGCGGCACAGAGTTTCAGCTGCATAGTCGGTACACATGTGTCTGGATCAGCACCGACACCGGTTGGAAGTTCCTGGCTTGGCAGAACACACCGATCACGCATTGAACACCGCACCTTTTCGGGGTCCGCTGAGCGTTAATGTGCCGAACAGGGCACTGCAGCCCCAAGGTGATCGATGATGTCGCTTAAAGTCTGTGGCCAGCGTCGACGCGAGCGAGGATGACATGAGTGATCGCGAGGAAATCGTTGGGTACGACCTTGAGGCCGTAGAGGCATGGATCGGCCAAAATACTGAAGGCCTTGAACCACCTTTCCAGTGGATCCGCCTTGAGGGCGGCCATAGCAACCTTACGTACGCGTTGACTGATCAGAATGGCAACAGGGCGGTCGTTCGGCGCCCTCCAATGGGTGAGCTCTTGCCAAAAGCTCATGACATGGGCCGCGAATACTCGATCATCAGTGGCCTGGGACCAACAAAGGTTCCGGTTCCAGCGGCTTACGGCTATTGCGAAAGCCCCGATGTTACCGGCGCCCATTTTTATGTCATGAGCCTGGTCGACGGCCGCGCCCTCTTTGAGTTAGAAGATGCATTGGAGTATCTCGACCACGATGCGCGGGGCAGGGTCGGATTGTCATTCATGGATGTGCTCGCAGCTCTGCATTCGGTCGACCCCGACGACGTTGGCTTAGGTGCCCTAGGAAAAAAAGAGGACTATGTTGGCCGACAAATTCGCACGTGGTACCGGAGCTGGCTGGCATCAGCAGAAGGCGCATCTTATGACGACCCAGACCTACACGAACTCCATGACTTTTTGGATGCTAGAAGACCCGAACAAGGTCCCGCTCGCGTAGTCCATGGGGACTACGGCCTACACAACTGCCTGATCAACCAAAGCGGTGAGTTGACAGCGGTGTTGGATTGGGAGATTTCGACGTTAGGGGATTCAATGGCTGACTTTGCTTACGCGTTAAACACGTGGGTTGAGCCTGGTGATGAGTTAGCCAACAAAGAGAACTCGCCAACTCTCGCTGAAGGATTCGTTGGACGCCCTCAGCTCATCGACCGGTACGCATCACAGACCGGATGTGATCTAACCAACTTGCCCTACTACGTCAGCTTCAATCACTTCAAAAGCGCGTGCATCATCCATGGGGTTTATGCCCGATATATGCAAGGTCAAAAGTCCACAGAGGGCGTCGATCTGGAGTACTACCGTTCCCGCATTGGTATCTGCATAGCGCTGAGCAAGCAGGCAGCTGACGAGCTCGACTAAGGATTCAGAGATGGTTACCGACTGGAATCCTGTACTACGAGATCAATTCGTGGAGCCTTATTGGGCTGAACTCCAAGGGTTCGTTCAGCATGAGCGGCGGGCTTCGACTGTCTTCCCGCCTGAAGAGGAAGTTTTTTCGGCACTTCATCTCACCCCACATAACGACGTGAAAGTTCTAATTCTGGGACAAGACCCATATCACGGTGAAGGGCAGGCCCACGGCTTATGTTTTTCGGTTCGTCGAGATGTAAACATTCCACCTTCCCTGCAAAACATCTATAAGGAGATGCAGTCAGACATTGGCGTCGTCCCTCCAACCCACGGGAACCTTGAGTCCTGGGCTCGACAAGGAGTGCTATTACTCAACGCAGTCCTTACGGTTCGAGCTCACAACGCCGGTTCGCATCGCAATCGCGGTTGGGAGGTCTTTACAGACCAGATCATCCGCGTCGTCAACGCCAAAACTGAACGGGTCGTGTTTTTACTATGGGGGGCATTCGCCCAGAAAAAGAAGCAACTTATAGACGTCGATCGTCATGTTGTCATTGAGTCGCCTCATCCATCTCCGCTGAGCGCACATAGAGGGTTTTTTGGCAGTCGCCCATTTTCGCGAACCAACTCAGCGCTCACTGATGCCGGAAGAGACCCGATTGATTGGATCATCCCTCACAACTGATGGGTCGTGATGTGGGGATCCAGTTTGCTTTCGTTGCCGGTCCAATGAACCTGAGTCAGTACCACTGAATCTTTTGTCTCTGAAGCATTGACGGTGAAGCGCCCATCGTAAACAGCTACCCCCCGAGCCCAGACCCGACTGAGCCAGTGAGGATGAAGCGATATTTCCACGCTGCTATCTCGACCGGCTAAGCATCCCCGGACCTGGGGTTCTTCGAGAAGTTCTATCTGACATCTGAATGGAATGAGTGCGGGGCTTGGTATTGCCGGCCTTTGATTACTGAGGGCCTTTACGAATGCCCGGCGCGCCCGCAACCTTGTCGCTTCCGCGAGGTGGCGGCTAAGCGTGGGATTGACATCCCACCCGCGTTGGTCGGCCGCATCAACGACTGTTGCCATGGCTCGATCCAGGAACTCGTGGGGGAGCGTCACCGACGCTTCTCCCATTTTGGCGGCTTGTTCTCGGGGCAAGTCGTAGAGGAAATCTTGCACTCCCTCGGACCGCAAACGCTCGAGCGCCGTCATCAGCCACCAACGTCGCTGCCGGTCGGCTGTGTGCCAGGGCGCCCATTCTTCGATGAAACCACCGTCCCGTATGGCCAATTCCCATAGATCAAGAATTTCGAGGCATTTCGGTTTCACCCCACCTAGAGCGACCAGCGCCCTTTCAGCCGCTACTTCGGGGTGTTGTTCCAGAACTACTTCCCCCCGGGACCACGTGATGTTGTGCGGGCCGCCCTCACAATCGACGTCGAATGTCACTGCGGGGACCTGCTCATACCAAGGCACGATGACATCGTAGAGACTGAAAACGCTAACGCTTAGATCAGTTCGCTATCAAGGCTCACAGCCAGGAGCGCACCTAATTCAAAAGCGCTATTTAGTGCGGCTTCAGTCACCTCCCCGACGATCAGCAAAGGAGGGCGGAACTGTTTCCAACCCTGGGCGTTCGCAAGTTTTTGTATGCCCTCAATTGTTTGAGCCCCGTCCGAGCCGGCTTTAACTATCAGTTGCCATGGGAGACCCTGTGTGTGATTTAAGCAATCGTCCCAAATCTCTTCGAAGAAGAACTTTGTTGCTCCAGCCATTGAGCCAAAGTGTTCCGGAGTTGCGATAACAAGGGCATCTGCCTGAATGACCTCAGCCGAGGTGGCCAGCAAGGCGGCGCGCTCAAGGGTGACTATCTCGGTGTCGACCACGTCAGACGCGCTTTTGATTCCCGAGGAAAGAGACTCAACTAATCGGAGAGTTGCGCCGCTTCGGCTTTGATGTACGACCAGTACTTGTCTAGCCATGGCTCTACTGTGCCATCAGATCCCGGTGCGTTCATATAAGGAGCGAAATCTGATGTAGCTGAACGAAGCCGGCGCAGAGCGCGGCTACCGATGCTCCAAGTTGGGTACGCTTCCGAAACATGCTCGATCTGGAATACTGCCTCACCGAGATTGTGGAATTGGACCAAGGAATACGTTGATGGGTGAAGCGATGCCTTTGGCCGATATCACCGTCATCGACCTGACGATTGCTCGAGCTGGACCGACCGCTGTAAGACAACTAGCGGATTGGGGTGCCGACGTCGTTCGAGTGGAGTCACCTGAGGGCGGTATGGAAATGGGTGGGCGCACTTCACCCGATTACCTGAACCTGCATCGAAATAAGCGCTCCATTGTGATCGACCTGAAACTCCCTGAGGGTCAAGAAGTCCTGCACCGAATGGTGGAGTCAGCTGACGTCGTCGTCGAAAATATGAGGACTCCGGTAAAACACAAACTTGGCTTTGACTACGAAACTCTCGCCAACATCAATCCGAGAATCATCCTCGGTTCCATTTCAGGATTTGGTCAACACGGGCCATACAGCCAACGCGGAGGGGTCGATCAGATCGCACAGGGAATGGGCGGAATGATGAGGATTACTGGAATACCGGGCCAGGGACCTGTGCGCGCCGGAGTGGCGATCAGCGACGTAACTGCTGGCCTGCAACTTGCTGTAGGTATTTTGACGGCTTTACATGAACGACACACAACCGGCAAAGGACGCTGGGTCCATACGTCGCTGCTTGAATCGATGATCGGCATGTTGGATTTTCAGGCTGCCCGATGGACCGTGGCAAATGACGACCCCCCTCAAGCAGGAAATGATCACCCAACTCTTGGTCCGATGGGGATGTATAAGACTCTCGATGGTCACCTAAATCTCGCCGCTTCGGGCGGACGTCTCTGGGAGGCGTTTTGTAAAGAGCTTGATGCCTCTGAATGGCTAGAAGACGAACGATTTTTCTCGGTGTCAGCGCGTAGAGAGAACAAAGCCCAGCTCAACGCACTCATCGAAGAGCGTCTGATGCATGACACGACTACCAGTTGGGTAGAGCGGCTCAACAAGGTCGGCGTTCCCTGCGGTCCCGTGAACACTGTTGCCGAAGCCTTTTCCGACCCGCAGGTGCAACATCTCGGCGTAGCGAAGCCCGTCTCTCACCCCACCGCCGGCGACATCAACATTGTGAGAAACGCAACCAACTTAGAGGGCGTGCCAAACGACATTCGATTGGCGAGTCCACTGAAAGGGCAGCACTCCGAGGAGTTATTAGCCCAATTTGGTTTCAGTTCTGACGAAATTGAATCCCTAGCCCGCAGTGGGGTCGTACCCCCACGAAATCCTGACTGACCTTCAGGTCGCCGCTGGAGTCGGCTCTCTAAGCCGGCAGTCCTTCAAAAGCCAGCCCGTTTATCAACGACCCCTTCGAACTCCCTGCCCTCGCGCAGTGCTACCAAATTTCGGCAGAAGCGTTCCAAATTTCGACGTCCTCGGTGTTGACTAGCGCCCGCTGTGTGCGGCGTCATCACGCAATTATCGAAGCCCCAAAGAGCATTATCGGGAGGCAGGGGCTCGATCGGAGCCACATCAAGGGCAGCGCCACCAATTTCGCCGTTTCGTAGAGCTCGCTCAAGTGCTGGTCCGTCGATAATTTCGCCGCGTGTCACGTTAAGAAATAT
>DASCSY010000085.1:0-9202 GCA_034399415.1 Acidimicrobiales bacterium | reverse complement strand
GTCGATCGCCGAAAAAACCGCTGCAGTTTGCTATCCGTATTGGTTGGCCGGTGGAAGGCGGCATATTTCCTCTTCTATCTAGACGTAGGCCTCATACGGTAACCGAAGGACGCATCTTGCTTGCGAGTTGGCGTCGGTGTGCATGAACCTGGTGTCCTCTGTCAAACTCGGTAGATGAGTAACCCTGTTTTGTTGCTGCACGGATTTACCGGATCCGTTGAATCCACCTGGGCTCCCACGGGAATCATCGAGCTTTTGCAAGACGCGGGCCGACAAGTGATCGCTTGGGACCTTCCGGGGCATGGCTCGGCTGACAAACACCATGATCCGGCTGGTTACGCCGATATGGAGCAAGGGTTGGTCGACCGGCTACCTGATGGCGTGGTTGACGGCGTCGGATTTTCGATGGGGGCAAGAACGTTGCTTTGCATGGCATCCATAGCTCCGGACAAATTTGGCAAGCTTGTGGTTAGCGGGGTGGGGCGCAACCTTTTTGAACGAGACGAAGAGCAAGCGGAACGAATCGCTCGAGGAGTGCAAGGCGACGCAGACGACGACGATGTTCACGCTCAAACATTTGCTCGCTACGCCGCAGAGCCTGACCAAGATGGGAAGGCATTAGCGGCGTTCATGCGTCGAAGCCACTACCCTCTCGGATCGCCGCAATTCGAGCGGATAACTCATCCGGTGCGAGTGGTGTTGGGTACTGAGGATTTCGCTGGTCCGGCTGATCCTTTGATCGATGCTCTTTTTGACTCCACTTACACCGAATTGCGCGGATGCGATCACTTTGCAACACCAAAGAACTTCGGTTTTATCGACGCGGTTTTGGAACATTTGGAAGCGTTCTAAATCGCGCTCAACCTATATTCAATCCGCCAAAGGTGCAGGGTTCGGGAAATTCAGATACAGAGTTGGGTCCTTTGCGGTCCCATTTATTCGAAGTTCGAAGTGAAGATGAACACCAGTGGAAAGCCCCGTGGAGCCAACTGCGCCTAGGGGAGATCCTGTGCTAATGAGATCTCCTGTTTGCACGTTCGCTCCTGCCAGGTGTGAGTACACAGTCGCAATGCGCCCTCCGTGATCCACGACAACCGTCTTCCCGTAGGCGACCAAGTCGAGCACTGCGAGCACAGTCCCGTTAGTCACAGCCAGGGCGGGTCCTCCCGAGGTTCTATTGGGGCCTATGAAGTCGGCCCCCTTATGCATGGCGATATCGCCCCATATGGGATGGCGTCGCCAACCAAACGATGATGTTTGAACGGGTTCGCTAAGTGGAAGCCCAAACTCGACAAGTGCTGGGTCAGTCGTTGTTTGGCAGGATTGAGAAAGAGAGACAAGGTCGCTCAGGTAATCGCTGTCGGCCTGCGCCGAAATGCTTGATGGCGGTTCGTTGGGTTGAGGAGTCGCGGTTCGCAATAGGACCGCGCCGTCGCCGGCTACGGACATATCAGCGACGGGCCATGGGTCACACGCGGATGCGCTTTGGAGTGCCGAAGCCCCAAATGGACGAATTCGACCATCCCTGTGGACTAGCGAATAGCCCTGGCCACCGGACACGGGAATCATGCCTACGAACGGGCCAGTATCGCCCTCACCAGGGCCCGAGCCAAAGAAGCTGGCATCGCCGAAGGTGAAAATTCCGCCATCTTCGGCCATTAACCAATACCCGCGACCGGAACCACTAGGAAGTATCGCAACTATTGGTTGGTTAAGCGTGACCGCGCCCATCGATCCATAAAAGGGGGCGGACCCAAACGCGAACACTCCACCATCCGCTGCGACCAGCCAATAACCATCGCTGAAGCTAGTGGCCATTCCGACAATTGGGCTGTTGAGTTTTAGATGCCCGGTCGATCCGTAAAACTTTGCGTCGCCAAAGGAAAAGATGCCACCGTCGGCTGCGACCAACCAATAACCGTTGCCCGTCGGAGTGGCGGCCATACCCACGATCGGCTGATTCAGTGGCTTCCCACTCATATCTCCGAAATGCGACGCCTGGCCAAAATTCACTACGCCGCCAACCTGTGTCGCTATCCAGTACCCAGAACCATCATGTTTGGAAGTCATTGCAGCAACGGGCGAAGTCAACGATTGGCTGTCTGGTTGCCCGTACCCAATAGCTCCTCCTACAACTTCAACCTTGGCTGCTGCCGCTGGGGTCGCAAACAAAGCCAGCGCTACCAGGAAAGCTGCTATGGGACAGATAAACGACATCTTCAACACGGTGGGCAAGTCTGCCTGTTTATTTCTAGGATGTGAAGCACCGATGTAGGGTCGCCGTCGTGGCGAATATTCTGGTTCTTGAACCGTGGTATCGAGGATCCCATCGTAAATGGGTTGAAGGTTGGCGTTCGGCAAGTCGCCACGAGATCAAGGTTGCCGCAGGCCCTGATGCTGGCTGGCGGCGATCACTCGTACTCGGTCCATCGTGTTTCGCAGAGGCGATCACCCAAAGTGCAACAGAGATAGACGCTTTGGTGGCAAGTAGTCCTATCGATCTCGCGACTGTTCTTGGGCTTTTGGGTCCAACAATCTCTCGTCCTCCGACGCTGCTCTACATGCACGAAAGCCAAATCGGATACCCCCCTGGGCCTAAGGGGGGACAAGCTCAGGGTGCGATCATCAATGACTGGACGGCAGTTTCGGCTGCGGACAAGGTCGCTGTTGCTACTCACTACCATGCGCGCGTGTTGATCGAGCGAATGCCTCCGTTTGTTGATGAACTCGTCCCGGGGGCCGGCAAGAAACTAGAGAACTTGCTATCCGACATCGAAATTTTGCCGGTTGGGATAGGAACTACGGACCTGCGGCCATGCGAGCCAACTGGTCCTTTGAGGGTGATGTGGAATCACCGTTGGTCCTTCGATAAGGGTCCAAATGAGTTCGTTCATGCACTGTCGGTACTGGCCAGCGAAGGTCAAGAGTTCGGTGTTTACGCGTTGGGTGAGGTTGAACGCAGTGGGCGACGAGCACGTCGGCGTTTACTCAACCAATTGAAGGACAGAATAGTTCTCCATGGTCACCAGCAAGAAGGCGCTTATGCCGATGCACTTTGTCAAAGCGACATTGTTGTTTCTTCGTCACACCACGATTTTTTCGGATTAGCGGTAACCGAGGCGATAGCAGCCGGAGCGAGACCGGTCTTACCTAATCGGCTTGCGTACCCTGAAATTGTGCCGGAATCGCTCCACTCGACTCTTCTCTATGAGGCAGATCTTCTTGAGGCACTTCGCTCTGTTCTTTCTAACTCTCGGCAGGCGCTCCACCAATACCGGTCAGCGACTATGACCCATGTCGCGAATTTCGAATGGTCGAAATTGGCCCCGAAATACGATGCTCTCGTTGATGACATGATTGCATCGCGCCAGTGATTCTCGTTGATACTCCGCGTTGGACGTGGAAAGGGCAGGTTTGGGGGCACCTCGTTTCGGACACTTCGCTTGAAGAACTTCACGAGTTCGCCCGCAACATCGGCAAGAGACGCATTGGTTTCCAAGGCGATCACTACGACGTGAATACCGATGAACGCTTACGGGCGATAGAAGCTGGAGCCTTAAGTGTTGACAGTCGGGAACTCATTCGTCGGCTTCGCCAGGCGGGGCTCAGAGACCGATCCAAGAAGCCGAGATGGGACGTGGTCTATGAGTCAGAACGTAAACACACTATTGATCAGATAGGTCAAATAGTGGCTAGCTCTATTTCGGACGAGAACAGGCGGTGTCGACTTACCGGAATCCTGACTTCGGCACGGCCACCAATCGAAGCTCTTCGAATTCTCATAGTTGAACGACATAATGCTGCCGCGTTGGTCCTTGAATGTAACGAAGTTTCTCATCTGGATTCCGATCTAGTCGACGTACTAAATCAGACGCGCGACCGGGAAAGATACGTCGTTGAGCTGATCGTTGGTGACGAGTGACTCATGACACCGGACAGGGTCAGGGATCTTCTCTGTCTGAGTTTTCCTCGGATTCGACGTCGTCGAGGAGTTCGGAGTCGATTAACTCATGTCGTTGAATGTAAGTCGACACGAAGGCCTGGACCGTAGCCGCTACCGGCACTGCTAATAGCGTGCCGACAACACCCATCAAGGATGCTCCAGCTATGACGGTGCCGAAAGCTACCGCTGGATGAATATTCATGGTGTGCGCGGTAATCCTCGGCGCAAAAAGGTAGTTCTCTAACTGTTGGTAAACAGCAATAGCGATTAAAACCCATAAGGCGCTGATTGGCTGATGCAGGAGAGCGATGAGTATCGGGAGCAGGCCAGCAAGATATGTACCGGCCACCGGAACGAATTGGGACATGATCCCAACCCAGAGGGCGAGTGGAACAGGTGAAGGAACGTCCAAGAGCGCAAAAACGACCCAGTGCACGAGGAAAGCTGCCACGCCAAGCAAGGTTCTCGAGTAGATGTATGCGCCAGTCTTGTCAATTGCGATTTCCCACCCCTTCAGCATGACTGCTTGCTTTGATGGAGGCAGGGCCGAACAGAGGAGGCGACGAAGCTTGGGGCCGTCTGCCACTAAGTAATAAGTGAACAACAAGACCGTCAACGTTTGAAAAATCAGAGACATCAACGCCGTTCCGATTGAAACAAGGTCGCCCGCGACATTGGATGCGAGGCGTGCTGCGCTTCCACCACTCGAAAATTCTGCGATTAGTGAGTCGGTCTCTAGGACAATCCCGAATTGATCCTCAAGCCATCTTTCTATCTGAGCTATGTAACCAGGGGCTTCGCTGGTCAGTTTTGTGATCTGGTCCGCCAACACCGATCCCATAGCAAACAAGAATCCGCCGAGTGCTAGGAGAATCAGGATGAACATTGCAAGGGTTGCCAGCCCGCGACGCCATCCCCGCCTCGCTAACCAATTGACGGCGGGTTCTATTGCAAAAGAAAGAAACAGCGATACTAGGACCACGACGATCAGAGAGCGGACACGGATCAACATCCAAATTGCAGCGCCCAACAAAGCTAGGCCGCTGAGCAACAGGGCTGTGGCTCGCGGAAACCACTTGGGCATTCGCTGATTTTCCTCGGTCATTCGTCCCTCAATATGTCAAGCAACTGATCATGGATCAAGGCGTTAGAGGCAACTCCACTTATTGAGTCCGTAGATGCCTGGAGATCAAGCTTAGGGGTGCCTTTCAAATCGGTGAATTTTCCGCCAGCCTCATCGATGATGACGGGCATTGGGGCAAGGTCCCATGGCGAGCAGATCGGATCGATCATCGCTTCGGCTTGACCACTTGCAACTAGGTAGTAGCCATATGCGTCGCCCCATGTCCTCATCATCGCCCCTGAGGCCTTTAAATCAACGAGCGCCTGATTCGACATTGTTTCGTAGCTACTTGTGTTTACAAGTGAGCCCGCTATGTCAGATCGATCACTTACCGAACAGGGGCGGCCGTCTAGCCAGCATCCGGCGCCCCTTCCCGCCGAAATCGTCGAATCCAATGCCGGAATATGAATCACTCCTACCAGTGGGCCGTCGTCGTCGACAACCGCAAGCAGGGTCGCGTAGAGCGGCACGCCTCGAACAAAGCCGCGCGTTCCGTCTATGGGGTCAATAATCCAGGAAAGTCCATCGAACGCTATTTCCCCGCCGTCTTCTTCGCCCAAAACAGCGTGGTCCGGATGTCGACGAGCCAACTCGTCTCGAATAAACCGTTCCGCAGCGCGATCGGCAGCTGTGACTTCGGTCCCGTCGACTTTGGTGCTCACCTTTAGATCCGGTTGTCGAAACCATTTCAGTGTCAGTGATCCTGCGGCCTCTGCCAACTCGCGAGCTTCGTCGAGTAACGAGTCGATGTTTGCGGTCACGTAGTTAGTGTCTCAGATGCGGAACGAAGTCACGAGAACTTCGGGGTCCGCTTTTCGAAGAACGCCGAGACCGCTTCCAGTTGGTTCGGTGACCCAATCAGCGCTCCTATGTGCTCGCGTTCGGCGGCAAAGCGTTCGGCGGTGTTTCGTTCAGTGAGCCCGTTGAGAATTGTCTTCATCCTACGGATAGCGTCCGGATTCTTTTCCGCTATTTCCTTGGCTAGGTCCAAAGCATCTGCATGCGGGTTTTCGCTAATTCGCGTAGCCACTCCAAGCTCCACTGCCTCAGTTCCCGAGATCATTCGCCCAGTGAAGTACAGCTCTTTGGTCACATCTAACCCAACCAGCGGCGGCAGCAGGACCGAAGCCCCCATGTCTGGAACTAAACCCCACCTGATTTCCAGAATGGACATCTTCGTATCCGGGTGAACGAGTCGTATATCTGGACCCATTGCAAGCTGAAATCCGGCCCCGAGTGCGTGCCCTGAAATCGCTCCTATAACGGGAACGTCAAGTTCTTGCCATACCCAAGCGGCTTGTTGACCCAAGTGGGTGATTCGCCCTTCTAGATGATCGACCGCGTCTGGTTTGTCTTTGGTGTCTTGGGAGTCGCCCATTGCCTGGAAAGATGAGAAATCGAGACCAGCACAAAAAGATCTTCCTTCACCGCTGAGAACCACTGCCCGAACATCTGAACGCTCCTTGAGGCTCTCCCCCGCGTCGGTCAGCGCTCTGAACATTGCGCTGTCGAGAGCGTTCAGTTTCTCAGGTCGGTTCAATCGAACATCGGCAACACCGTCAGCGACGCTCACTAAAACACGATCGGACATTATTACTTCCTTTGTTGATCAAGCACAGTCTGCTCGGAACTGGCACCGGGGATCAATTGTTGATCGTTTTCAATGTGACCAGGGCCATCGACGGATCCGATGCGGCGGCTCCGGCGGACCTTCCGTCGTTATGGGAAATGTGAGAACAGGCACTGAAAGTTCGCGGGCAATTCTTTCAGATGGAAAGAGGACGAGACGGGAGGTCGCTCCTTGAGGTCTTGATGCAAACAAGACCACCATGTCGGCTTGGACTTCCGCTCTCGTTCTTACGACGGCGCCCGTGAAACTTTCGTTTCTTAGACTTTGGAATTTCACTTCAACGTCTTTGCTGGCACAGCGCGATAACAGCTGCGTTACATGCTGGGAGTCTGCTTCCCCGGGCTGGTAGACGACTAAACGAGAGCGCCACCGTGCTGCGAGATCAATGAGCCATTCAGGGATCTCCACCGGCATTGATGAGGCAATAAGAACCCTCCCAGGTAACTCCACTTGAGTCGGGTCCGAAGTTTTCGAATCGCTCTCGCCGCTCGTTCCCTGAAAATCTTTGGCTACGAGGAGTGGCCCGATGAGCTCGAATAACACAACAGAACCCAGCACCACCGTCGCCGCTTCGGCGCCTGAGTCACCTAGCACCTCGCTGGCCAAAACGGCCAGACCTACGGCGACGCCGGCCTGTGGAGTGAGGTTTACTCCCAAACGAAGTGAGGTCTTCCAGCCAAGTCCTCCCAACAGACCACCAATTAGTCCACCCACTATCTTTGCGGCGACGCGAACGCCTATGTACACCAATCCGACTATTCCTACGCTTCCTAGATCCCCAAGGTGGATCGAAGCACCGGCAAGCGCGAAGAACAGTAGGTATAAGGGTTGTTCGATGCTTCGGATGGTTCGGAAAAGTCGCAACGAGAACGCTTCTGGTGATACCGATGCTGCGGTTGCTCCGGCCATCAGAGCCGCAAGAGGCAGGGAGATGTCGAGCCAATCGGCGATCGACCAGCCGAGCAGAATATGTACGAGGAAAAAGAGCAACAGTTCGCCCGACGTCTCGATTTGAAAGCCGAGGCGCGATACGAACCATCCTCCGAGCAATCCGAGGACTGCGCCACCTATTCCTAGTTGTACAAAATCCATTATCGCGGCCGAAATATCGGCTTCTTGGTCAGCAAGAATTGTGGCTATCGGGAGGACTGCCGCAAAGGTCGTCGTGGCCAAGGCATCTGATACTGCGTGGGTGCCGACCACCCCTGTGGGGTAACTTCCCGATGCTTTGACCGAACTGACGATGTGGGCGATCGTCATTGGCGCGCCAGCGCCGGCAAGCGCTGCGAGTACTAAGGCAACCGCCCTGTCGGCTCCTACTGCGCGGGCTGCGAGGAAAACCGAAACTGCGCAGAGGACATATTGGGTTACACCGGTAGTGAGAGTCCATTTAGCAGCGCGTAGCGCCCGGGTGGAAACTCTTTGACCGATTATGAACATCAGTACAGCCAGGGCGATCTCGGTGAGTGGCCGAAGCGCGGCAAGTTCGTGTTCACTCACTAGCTCGATTCCTGATGGCCCTAAGACCGCTCCAACAATCAGGAAACCGACCAATTCAGGCAGATGGCGGCTTGCTAGAAGCCGGCTAGCTAAGTAAGCCAGCCAAGCCAAGACAGCGAAGGCACCAAGTGTCTCAGTCATAGCGATGGACGTTACAACCCGACTCTCGGTTCACATGAACCGAGAGTCGATTTATGAACCGGTGACTGACTCAAAGGAAGGGTCGCGTTTCTCAACGAAACTCGCCACCCCTTCCTTGAAATCGGGTCGCTTCAAGGATTGGGCCATTATTTGGTTCGATTCGTTCAGCGCCTCTGTACGAGCCATATCCATCTGACTCCACACTTGATGCTTCATCTGAGCCATCGACCACGGCGCGCTGTAGCGCCCCAATTCTTGCGCGTATTTAATCGCATCGGGGACTAACTCGTCTGGTGGTAAGACACGGCTCACTACGCCCATCTCTTTCGCTTCATCTGCCAGAAAAATCCGGCCAGACATCAAGATGTCTAGTGCGTTGGATGGACCGACGACCCTCGGCAACATGTAAGACACGCCATGTTCGGCAATCAGTCCTCGCCGCGAGAAGGCACTAGTGAATTTCGCTCCTTCTGCAGCAAACCGAATATCGCACATCATGGCGTGGACGAAACCCAAGCCGGCGCACGCCCCGTTTATGGCTGCTATTACCGGCTTAGGGACCGTGAGGGCGTAGTCATGTCGCTCAGCTCGTAATTGCCGCTGCGTTTCTTGGTCATCTTTGCCCGCGCCGATTCCCTGAAGCATGTCCATGTCTGCTCCAGAGCAAAACCCCCGTCCTGCACCAGTTACAACTATTGCCTGAACATCACTCGAGGCAGCTCCACGATCAAGAGCATCAAAGTATTCCGAACCGAGCTCATCGGTCCAAGAATTCAGACGTTCGGGCCGGTTAAGGGTCACCACCGCCACGCCGTCGCTTTCTTCGTACAGAACTACGTCACCCATCGACTGTCCCCTTTTCGCA
>DASCSY010000084.1:0-9413 GCA_034399415.1 Acidimicrobiales bacterium | reverse complement strand
CTCAGAGCGTGAACGCGACAGTGCTGCAAGACTTAGACCCACAGAGAGGGGCACCGATGGGGAAACTAGACGGGCGGTTGGCGTTAGTGACAGGAGCAAGTCGCGGGATAGGTGAGCATTGTGCCCGAGCGCTCAGTGAACAAGGTGCTCGAGTAGGGCTTGCTGCCCGTTCAGAAGAGGACCTAATCCGAGTTGCCGCACAGCTTCCTAACGACCCGGTGGTGCTCCCTGCGGACCTAGCAAGACCGGGTGCTGGCGCGGAGTTGGCTTCGTCGGCAGTAGAGGCCCTCGGCGGCGTAGACATCCTGGTGAACAACGCCGGTATAAGTGAAATCAAAGGTGAGGATGAAATGGTGATGCGCGTCAACTACCACGCGCCACTTGAAACCACCAAGGCTCTTATCCGACAAATGGCGGAACGCGGCCACGGGTCGGTCATCCACATGTCATCGGTAGCCGGCGCAACCGGAGTAGCGGAACTCCCCACATATGGGGCAACAAAGGCAGCGCTTGACTCCCTCACCCGCAGCCAAGCCGCTCAACTGGGCAAATTCGGGATAAGAGTAAATGCAGTGGCCCCAGGGTTGATCATCACGGAAATGTGGGAGGAAGGACGCAAAACTCCAGGACTGGCAGATGGGTTAGCGAGCCATATTGCGTTAGGTCGGTGGGGCGAGCCAGAAGAAATAAGTTCCGTCGTAGCGTTCTTAGCGGGTGATGATGCTGCCTATATCACCGGTCAAACAATTTTGGTAGACGGCGGATTTCACGGAGTGACCGCTTGGGGCAATTACTGCTAACTGTTAGTCACGTCGGGCGATGTGTGCCAGCAGTTGGCGACTGCTTAACGAACAACCAGGACGGCCTTGATCTCATCTTCACCACCAGCCCTGACCGCGCTCGCCAGCGCAGAGTCACAGATCGGAGGGTCTCACTTGCCTAGGATGCGGCCGTGCGAACAGGCGAGATGGCTCCAGATTTCGAGGCCGAAAATCAATTTGGGGCGCTCGTCCGATTCACCGACTTGTTGCTGGCAGGCCCAGTAGTCCTCTTCTTCTTCCCGAAAGCTATGACGCCAGGTTGAACCAAGGAAAGCTGTTACTTCCGCGACCTGAGCGAAGAGTTCGAAAAAGCCGGGGCGTCAGTAGTAGGAATCAGCGCCGATCCGTCGGATCGGCTTCTTAACTTTGATGAAGCACATCGCCTTGGTTTTGTGCTCCTGTCCGATCCTGACCGAAGCGTTGCGAGAAAATTTGGGGTCAAACGAATGGCATCATTGCCAAATAAGCGACACACCTTCGTAATCGGTACCGACCGTCGGGTACTTACCGTCATTGCCAGCGAAGCCAGCATGACAAAGCACGGTGATGAAGCGTTGAAGGCGCTGACCGCCGGTCTGTAGAGCCCAGCTCTAAACGGTCACAACAATGCCGTCGCTGGGCGGTCCAAAACGGTTCGTAAAGCGAAGCTGGACTGTACGCGCGCGACATGGGGGAGATGGGCAAGTTGGCGGCGATGAATGCTTTCGTAGCTGGTGACATCATCACAAGCGACATGAACTAAGTAATCGAAGCCACCGGCTATCAAGTGGCAAGACAGAACATCGGGACAGTCCGCGATCGCAGCTTCAAACTCGTCTAGTTGGCTGTCGCTTTGACCATTGAGAGTGATCTCCACAAATACTGAAGTCCCTCGACCTATCGCGCTGCGATTTGCCACGACGCTGTAACTCTCAATGATGCCCTCGTTTTCCAGTCGACGTACTCGTCGGAGGGTCGCTGACTGTGACATGTGGACCCTGTCAGCCAACTCGGCGTTGGTGGCGCGCGCCGCTTGTCCCAGATAGCCCAAAAGGAGTCGATCGATATCGTCAAGATGTTCCATTGAAGTATTCACCTCATATAACTAATATGGCGCAATAATCATGCGTTAAATTAAGAATAGCGATGCAAAAATAGCAGATAACTTGCAAGCGTAACGCACTATGGTCGCAAGTAAATCTCAACTTGAGGGCGTTATCAGCGACAGACGAGGTGTTCTGATGCGAATTGGTGTTCCACGCGAAGTGAAACAAGCCGAGCGGCGTGTGGGGTTGACGCCGGCATCAGTGCGAGAGCTCACGGGGCGCGGCCACGAAGTCCTCGTAGAAACTGAGGCAGGTTCGGGGATCGGCGCTACGGATGACCATTACCAGGCAGCGGGCGCGACCGTAACTAGCGATGTCGGCCAGGTTTGGGATAGCGCCGAGATGATCGTCAAGGTGAAAGAGCCGCAGTCGATCGAGCGGGCTCGTCTCTGCGAAGGACAGATCCTGTTCACCTACCTTCATCTTGCCCCTGACCATGAGCAGACTCACGACCTGATTGCTAGTCAAGCCAGTTGCATAGCCTATGAAACGGTTACAGACGGCAAGGGCGGACTACCTCTATTAGCGCCAATGTCTAGAGTCGCCGGCCGTTTGGCTGTGCAGGCAGGGGCTTCTGCTTTAGAGACTGTTCACGGTGGCGCGGGCATTCTCATTGGTGGAGTACCGGGAGTCCCACCAGCGCGAGTGGTGATTATTGGAGGCGGAGTCGTCGGTGAGAACGCAGCCGAGATAGCGGTGGGTATGGGCGCAAATGTTCATGTCCTCGATCTCGATCCAGTAGTGCTCGACCACCTTGAACAAAGGTTCGGTGCGAGCATCACCACCATCACATCTAACGGGACCACTATCGAAGAAGAAGTGCTACAGGCTGATTTGGTGATAGGAGCCGTACTTGTCGCTGGAGCCAAAGCCCCCAAGTTGGTCACCGCCGACATCATTGGCCGGATGAATCCCGGATCGGTAGTTGTTGACGTAGCCATCGACCAGGGAGGATGTTTTGAAACCTCTCGACCTACTACCCACGCGGAACCGACATTCGTCGTAGATGAAGTCGTTCACTATTGCGTGGCGAACATGCCCGGAGTCGTACCGCAGACCTCTACTCGCGCTCTGAACGACGCGACTCTCCCACGGGTTGTGTTGCTAGCGGACCGTGGCCTAGATGCGCTGCGAAACGATCCCCATCTGCGGCGAGGATTAAACGTACACAAGGGAATGGTTACTGAAGCAGAGGTAGCGGCTTCTATTGGTGTGGAGTACGTCTCCGCCGAGGTGGCGCTTGGGATTTGAACCGGCTGTGTTAAGAGTTGGTCTTCACCCTCGTCCCATAGTAAAGAACTCGTCGTTCGGTCGCATTGAAGCTAAGTGAGCGAGACGGTTAGACATAGCGAAGAGCCCAGTTATGGCACCGACGTCCCAAATATCGTCATCGCTGAATCCGTGATCGCGCAGAGATTCGTGATCGGCGGCTTCGATAGCTTCAGGTGTGCGCGCCAGTTTGACAGCGAAGGCAATCATCGCGCTCTGCTTCTCATCAAGGTCCGCCTTTATGGGGTCAACGGCCAACTGGTCAGCAATCAACGGATTCTTCGACCTAATTCGGAGAATCGCGCCGTGCGCGATGACGCAGTACATGCAACTGTTCGCACCGCTCGTAGCGACCACGATCATTTCGCGTTCAGCCTTTGTTAAACCGCCCTCGCGTTCCATCAAAGCGTCGTGATACGCCATAAACGCCCGCAGTTCTTCGGGACGGTGCGCTAACGCTAGAAACACGTTAGGAATGAACCCCGTCTTTTCTTGAATCCCCAGCATCATCGATCGCAGATCCTCGGGAACGTCATCTAACTCCGGAATCGGAAAGGTCGAAATTGGTGCTTCGCTCATAGTCGCAGCATTACACAGCAACGCTTCCTCGGAGCTACAAGTAGCCGCGTTTGCGACCGCCGTAGGTAGCCCATTGACCCGTCCCTGCGGTTACGCCACCATCCACCGGGATCGCCGCGCCGGTAACGAATGACGACTGGGCGGAAGTTAAGAACGCAATCACAGCGGCTACCTCTTCAGGTTCGCCGAAACGTCCCAGCGGAAGGCGTGCTTCCATAGCATCGCCCATCTCCGTTCCACGAGTGTCCTCGGTTAGACCGGTGTGAATCGGTCCAGGACACACGGCGTTCACGCGAACATTGAGGTGACCGAGATCAAGGGCAGCAGATCTAGCCAAATTCACGACAGCGCCTTTGGAAGCGTTATACGCCCAAAGTCCGCTATCGCCGCCAAGCCCCGAAACGGAACCTGTCACGACGATGGACCCGCCAGTTGAGGCCATCACGGCCACGACAGACTTCAATCCAAGCACCACTCCACGAACGTTGACGTCCATCACCCGGTCGTAGTCCGACATTGACCCTCGAACGATGTCGCCCTGAGCTACGACCCCTGCATTGAGAACAGCGGCGTTCAGACCTCCGAAGTTGTCAACCGCTAACGCGACCATGTGATCGTTGACACTGGGATCGGTCACGTCGCCAGCCAACGACACCACTGACTCAAAATCGTTTGTCCATTCCAACGAGCTTTCTGTCAGATCGACTGCCACCACACTTGCGCCGTCATCCGCTAAATGCTTGACCGCCGCTTTCCCGATACCCGAACCAGCCCCCGTAACCGCGATCACCTTCCCTTCGTTGTCGCTCATTTTGTTCCCTCCTTCAGGTGAACTGTAGAGAACTAGTAATTGGGTCGCATTGTTGCTTCGGCAGCGTCAGACAAAAACTCCCCCCGCAGTCATGCGGAACCGCATCGCCGCAGGCTAGAACTTGACTCATGCCTCACCCACTCGTCCCCGTGCCCACACCCGAAACTCAACAGTTCTGGGACGGATGCAACGAAGGAATCCTGCGTATCACCCGATGCACCGCATGTGAGGACGCTTTTTTCCCGCCATCACCTATCTGCCCGCGATGTTCTAGCACCGACGTTGAGTTCTTCGACGCAAGCGGCGACGCCACCTTGTACAGCTACACCATTCAACAAAAACCCCTTGACCTATGGGACACCGAAGGCCCACGCTCGGTCGCATTGGTCAAGCTTGCGGAGGGCCCGATGCTGACCTCTTCGATTGTGAACTGTGAGCAAACCCCTGAAATCCTTCGACTCGACATGGCGCTGAGAGCAACGTTTACGAGCTTCGCAGACACGACGGTTCTCTGTTTCGAACCGGCGGAGCACCAATGATTCCCCCTGGAGCAACAGCCATTGTCGGTGCGGCCGAATCGACCGAAATAGGTACGGTTCCCAACGTGTCATCGGTGGGATTAGCGATTGATGCCGCAGCGAACGCGATGCGAGACGCTGGAGTAACAGCCGCAGACATCGACGGCTTCACTTGCGGCTATTTTCCGGTCGCGGACATGAGTCGTCAACTTGGCATTTTCCCATCTTGGGCTGACAACACCGTCGTCGGCGGCTGTTCATGGATGTTTCAGCTACGCAACGCGGTCGCCGCTATTCACGCCGGCTATTGCACGACCGTGCTCATTGTTTACGGTGAATCCGGCAAGTCAACTCGTCGCCTGGGACAAAGCGGAGACGCGGGACAACGGGGCGGAATTGGACAACAGTTCGACATGCTCTACAGCGGTGGTCAAGCGGCAGCTACTTTCACCCTTCCGGTACTGCGTTACCAACACGAGTACGGACTTAGCGACGAGCAGCTAGCCGTTGGAGCCGTCAGCCAACGCGCGTGGGCAGTAGACGTCCCACGGGCGACGTTGCGTGAACCCACTTCGGTTGATGAAGTCCTTGATTCGCCGATGATTGCCTGGCCCATCCGGCGAGCCATGTGCTGCCTGGTATCTGATGCGGGAGGCGCATTGATCGTCACTTCAGCCGAACGGGCCCAGGACCACCCAAAGCCGCCTGTCTACGTGCTGGGAACGGGAGGAGCGTTGGAAGCAGGTGTGATGAGTCCGGCTGGTGTTCGCGAACCCCTGCGCCCGGAGTTCATTCGCACCAGCGGTGAAGCAGCGTTCGCGAGTTCGGGGATCACCCACTCCGACGTCGACCACCTCATGATTTACGACGCGTTCATCCATACACCGATTTTTGGTCTCGAAGGCCTGGGTTTCGTTAACTACGGCGAGGGCGGCCACTTCATTGCCGAGGGGCACACCGCTCCAGGCGGGAAGTTACCAATGAACACCAGCGGTGGTGGCCTCAGCTACGCCCACACCGGAGCGTACGGAATGTTGTGCATGTTGGAATCAATCAGACAAGTCCGAGGCGAAGCAGCGAATCAGGTTCCCAACGTTGAGGTGGCCCTCTGTCATGGGTGGGGCGGGTATTGGTCAGCGTGCGCGACGCTGCTGTTCGCGACTCACGTCCCTTAGGGCCCGCAACTTAGGGCACGAGTGGGTTCTCGCCCTCCCATCGGTCAATGCCGCCGCCCTCAACCACATCGACGATGCGAGCCACCGTCGCGTCGACTTCAGCGAAACTGATGTACAGGGGTGCGAACCCGAACCTCAGAAGATTCGGCGGACGGAAATCGGGTATCACAGATTGTTCATTGAGTAACGCCAGCCCTACAGCCTGAGCTTGAGGATGAGACACTGCGACGTGTGATCCACGTAACCCGGGATCGCGAGGAGTACGAATTTCAAAACCGAACTCCGAGAGATGCTTGTCACATAAGTCAATGAACCGCTCCGTGAGTCTCACCGATTTTTCGTAGACGCGGCTCATGCCTGCTTCCAGAAGCAACTCGACGCCCGGTCGGATCAGCGCAGCAGAAACGACATGGGGTGTGCCTGTCAAGAAGCGCTGGATTCCACCAGCGGGCGGGCTGTTGTGATCAAAATCGAACGGCCTATCGCTGCCAAACCAACCTGAGACCGGGTTGCTGAGAGCAGCCTGAGCCGAAGAAACATAGATAAACGCTGGGGCGCCCGGACCTCCGTTGAGGTACTTGTACGTGCACCCCACAGCAATGTCGACGCCCTGCTTTTTGACGTCAATTGGAACCGCTCCCACAGAATGAGAAAAATCCCAAACCACAAGCGCACCTGCTTCTTGAGCTGCCTGATTTACCGCGTCGAGTTCCCAACGCCACCCCGACCGGTACGCCACGTGACTTAAAGACACCACAGCGGTGGATTCATCTATGGCGTTGACTAGGGCGGTCGCGGGATCTGCTTCAGTTGAAGTTGGTACGACTTCAACTTCGTGGCTAGAAGCAGCGCTCCGGCAAGCTGACCGCAGTATCTGAATATCGGATGGAAAGTTTTCGTCGTCGGTGATCACCTTCGGTCGCGACGAACGTTCCCTTAATGCAGCTACAGCAACTTTGTACAGGCACGCTGATGTGTTCTCGGCAAGGGTGACTTCTCCGGGGTCGGCACCTATCAGTTCGCCGATCAGACCGCCGACGTCGCCAGCGATTTCCAGCCAACCTTCGTTCCAACCTCGAATGAGACGGTCACCCCATTCTTCATTGACGACGCGCGTCAGGACCTCGGTTACCGCTTTGGGTTGTCGCCCAAGCGAATTTCCGTCGAGATAAATAAGTTCAGGTTCACTCGAATTGTGAACAAATCGCTCCCGAAACCCGACTAAAGGGTCCCGGGCGTCAAGCTCGGCAGCTGAAGTCACCCAGTGATCGTCACATCCCTACACACGATGGTCAACCGGTTGCAGAAAGCTCACGCCCTGAATCGCATGCTGCGACGAACGAGGATGCCACCGTTACTCTCATCTGAGGTGTTATTTGGCAGCGGTTTGGCTAATCACTACCGGTACCCAACCCACCTCGGCGCCAGCCGGAGGTTGAACGATGACCTCGTTTTGAATATTGACTAGGTCGCCTTCACTTGGCGGTTTCATGAATTCTGAGTTCGAATCCCATTGACGGTGAATTTGTTCCACTAAGGACTGCAACGCCATCTGCTGCGACTCGTTGAGGTCAAGGGCCACAATGGCAGGCTGTTCAACGAATCGATACCAGGTGTAACGGACAACAGAACCATCGTTCAGTGCTACTTGTTGCACCCGCGGAACAGGACCGTCGGCCAGTGGGGGAGCGTAACCCGATCTACGACTGGCACCGGGAAACCCGAGATCGACCGAAGAAATTTCCGACGGTGAGTTTGCACGATCAACAGCCAACCACTCGCCCCCGTCGAGACGAAAATATGAGGGAAAAACCCCAGGATGATCCAGCCACTGCAGTCCCCACCCCCAACCCTCCTTGTCGTCGGTATCCCAGTCAGCCAATTGAACGAACTGTTCTAAACCAACGATCGGCAGTTCGCCGTGATTGAGTTCCCACCGATGCGTCTGCAGCGGAGCATGGATCGATGCGGCATGATCAAAAGCGTTAGACAACTGGGCTCCCGCCGCGACTGCTGCCACCTGTTCATAAATAGCTCCGCGACCGTAAAAGGTGACGTCTTGATGAAATACGGTGCGCCCATCGGAATCGACAGGGAACCGAAGCTCAGGGATGCGACTCCAGTTCTGACCTTGGGTGACCATACGCAAACTTGGGGTGCTCAGGTGATTCGCGAACAACCTGTACCCGGTGTCGATTACCCGGTGATCGAGACCCCGAAGATGGGCTGGAGGATGACCGATCGTGACCCGACTCCAAGTCTCGGGAGCCCAATAGGCAACAGGTCCCCGAAAGTTCGCCGCCTCAAGAAAAAGAGTCCAACTCTTGTCACCTACGAGCACCCCGTTTCGCTCATAGGTCTCAGAAAGCGGTAGCGCCATCCACGCAGTCCCCAACAACTCGCCATCAGACGGCTCGAAGGTGATTCCATCTGGAGGTACAAGGATTCGGTTCGACAACTGAATGAGCCCCGGAATCACTTCCTCGTCGCTTCTCCACACCCACCCCGGGTTCGAAGTAGCAGTGGTGTAACAGTCTGTGTTGCCGCTAATTCGGAACTTCGGTTGAGTTGACGGGAACCGAGTCTGGGACCAATAGCCGCCCCCGCCTTCAATAGCCTGAAAAACTTCCCGATACGAAGGACCATGAGCACTGAGTGACTCTCGGGCACTGGTTCCCTCAGGACAAAGAGTCTCTGAATATCGCCAATTATCAGGAATCAGCCAGGTACCACTAGCACTCAGCACCTCTGCAGGTGGCCTCCCATCAAAGAGACCCCAAATTCCGCTGTAAAAGCTTAGGCCCCACCCGTAGTCACCACTTGGACCAAACGCCGTCGCTCGAATCTGACCGCGAAGACCTAACTCTGAACTGTCGACCCCGTCAGGCAAATCAACAACCTGAGGTAACTCGTCCGGCACGGTCGATGCCGGACCTATGAACACGACCAGATGGGAAGCAACGGCAGACGTGGTTGTCGCCGCGGAGGCAGACGTCGCAGTTGCAATTTCGGCAGTGGTGGCAGACGAAATCTCGGTAGTGGTGGCAAAGGAAGGGTGACTAGTAGAGGTTTCGCGATTTTCAATCGCTGGCGACGTACAACTGGCGCCCGCGAACGCCACCGCGAGAACAAGAAGATGCCGATTCATTGGCGCC
>DASCSY010000083.1:0-9432 GCA_034399415.1 Acidimicrobiales bacterium | reverse complement strand
CGTAGAGCCGCCAATCAGTCACTGGGGCGCCGGCGATCGCTGCATGAAATGTGTCGGGGCGACGAATGACGGCAAGCGCAGCTAGGTATCCGCCGAATGACCAGCCGCGGATAGCCACCCGGGTGAGATCAACTCTGCCTGGATGAAGTTCAGCAACTGACTGTAAGGCTTCGATTTGAGCTTCGAGGATGGGGCCAGCTAGATCTCCTCTGATGGCTCTCTCCCAACCGTCGCCTCTGCCTGGGGTCCCTGGCCCGTCGGCGATTACCACACAAAATCCTTGGTCAGCGAACCACTGGGGCACCAGATATGCGTTTCGGGTCCGTAGGACTCGCTGGGCGTGGGGACCGCCGTAAGGGTCGAGGAGAACAGGGAGTGGTTGGTCGTTCTCGTTCGACGGGAACAAAACGGCGGTATGGATACCTTGTCGACCTGTTTGAAGGAACTGCACTGTAGGAGTAACTATCGGCGCCGTTTTCCAAGAATTAA
Source organism: Acidimicrobiales bacterium (assembly GCA_034399415.1). Lineage (GTDB taxonomy): Bacteria > Actinomycetota > Acidimicrobiia > Acidimicrobiales > Poriferisodalaceae > UBA2110. The sequence continues at coordinate 8,943 of DASCSY010000083.1, read as the reverse complement.
TTTCCCATGTGTTGTTGCCAGCGGTGACCGTGACGTGTGAGGGATTTTCCAGTGAGCTTTGTTCGATGATGGTGACAGAGTTCGATGCGACGGCTTGCACGACACCATTGCCGTTGGTTAAACGGTCGTGTTGGTCGTCGCGAAAGGCCCACAGATCAATGGTTGTTGGATCGATTGATGCCGTGTACAGGATCTCGGAGTCGTTGACATCTATTAGGGACCGTACCCATTGATCGGGTGGTGATATGGGTGCCCCATTGAACACGAGTGAACGAGTTCGGCCGGTTTCTTCGATCGTGAGCCAACCGTCGTTCCATCTTCTCGGGGTACCGGGAATAATTTCCACCCAGTGAGGGTCGTTGAGATCAAGGACCGTGTGAGTATCGCCACTCGATTCCTCTGCCTCGAGCACCCTCATTGAGCGTTGATCTCGACTTTGCACTGTGATGGTCAGCGGCCAGCCATCTTCCCATCCGACGTCGACAAGGTACGGGTGGGTTGAACGATCCCAAATGACTTCTACCTTGGCAGAACCGTTGAGGTTGACAACCCAAAGCCTGACCTCGGCGTTTGACGTTCCCGCAGCGGGGTAACGGATTGATTGTGGAGGTTTCGTCGGGTCGTCTGGCGCGGATATATGCCACACGGGTACCTGTGCGACATCTACTTGAGTAACCGCCAAACGGTCGGCACTAGGGTCCCACCAGTGTCCTCTGCTACGGCGCATTTCCTCAGCGGCCACGAACTCTGCTCGGCCCCAGCTAACGGTCTTCCCGTCACCTTCGAGCAGCATCTGTGCTGGCTCCGATCCATCGGCGGGACCCACATACAGACTGTCATCGACAACAAACGAAACGTATCGGCTGTCCCCCGACAAACGGGGGTCAAATGCTGCTCCTGTGCTGATCACCGAGGTCACTGATCCGCTCTCGACGTCGGCGACGAAGATCTCTCCTGTGAGAGCGAACGTCACCGCAGTGCCTTGACTGTTGAGAGAGTAGGAGGTGATACCGCCAGCGCTCTCTCGGGCTCGTTCTCTTCGTGTGAGCTCCGCTGCGGGAAGTTCACTATGAGAATCATCAACAAGCTTTTGGGGGTCGACGATCTGGCGTTCGACGCCCGTCACAGTGTTGATCGCCCACAAAGCATTCACCGGGTCCTCAGGGCCACCGCTGCGTAGAAACAAAACCTGGGTGCCATCGCCGGTGACACCGAAGCTTCTAGGCGAACCCAGGCTGAAGCGTTGAGTCCGTGCATGTTGGCGTGGGAAACTGTCCGACACAACGACGACGGTAGTCCTGGTTACCCTCAATGGTGTGGCCTTACCTGATCCTTCTTCCTTTGAAGAGCTTTCCGAACAGCAAAAAGCATTATGGGCTCGTTATGGGTCAGGCGATGATCCGTTGTTCGTGCAACTGGTCGGTCTACACGTCCAAGAAGTGCGTCACGACTACTGCCGACTCGGTTTGGCCTTTCGACCTGAACTTCTTCAAGCAGGCGGAGTCATTCACGGTGGAGTCTTAACAACACTTTTGGATACATCATGTGTGCCAGCAGTAGGCAGCGGATTCGACAAGGCACGCCCATACAGCACCATTTCGATGCACGTGCAATTTCTGGCAAGTTCAGCTAGCAGCGATCTGGTGGCCGCGGGCTGGGTAATTCGCCGCGGTAAATCAATCGCTTTTTGTGAAGCCGAAGTGGAAACAGCGGAGGGTAAGACCTTGGCCAAAGCCGCCATGGCGTTCAAAATTTGAGTTAGGACGTCTCTCCGGATAGTTGAGCAGCCTGGTGTGTCGCGATGGCAGACATCACTTCGTCGGAGGTTGGGTTGACCATGACGGCGCCTCCGACTTCAACAGTTGGAACGATTTCGTTGCCGGCGGCGCAGTTTCGAACAAAGGCCGCCGCGTCAGGGTCTTCCCAAATGTTGCGGAACATCATCTCGACACCAGCTACCTGGAGTTGGCGTTCAAGCGCCATGCAAAATCCGCATCCGGGGCGCCAATAAAACGTGATCTGGGTTTCGTGAGTTGTCACCGCCCGACCGCCTTGAGGCTCTCGAAAATATTTTTGCATTCTGGACACACGGGAAACCTCTCCGGGTTCCTATTGGGGACCCATTTTTTTCCGCACAAAGCCCGCACCGGCGCGCCGGTAACGGCAGATCGAGTCATATCAGTTTTGTTGACATAGTGAGCGAAGCGTTCGTGGTCGCCATCATCGAGTTGATTGTCTACTCGTCGGTCAACGACGGTGTCCTGGTTCATCTCGACCTCTCACTCATAATTGGTTCAGGTTAAGTATGGTGCGTTGGAAGGCGCGTTCAGAAACCGGGGGTAAATGTGACCGAACGGCCGAAGGGCATCGACTCAGCGGCTGGTTGGGTAGTGGTTGCCGCAACTGTTACCGCAACTTTCGCTGTATTTGGGGTGGCGTACAGCTTCGGCGCTGTTTTCACGACCATTCGCGAAGAGTTCGGTGTCGGCAAAGGTCAGGCCTCTCTTTTCTTCGCGATCACGACGTTCATTTATTTCGTCCTCGGTGTGTTTACCGGCCGTATAGCGGACCGCTACGGACCTAGACCGGTGCTTCTCGTTGGTGCCGCGGCGATGGGAACGGGCCTATTTCTGACATCACTGGTGAACAACATCACCGTCGGCTATTTGACCTACGGCCTTGGAGTCGGGATCGGTGTCGGTTGCGCGTACGTGCCAATGGTGGCAACCGTTGGGGGATGGTTCGAACGAGACCGGACAAAGGCAATGGGGGTGGCCGTAGCCGGCATTGGACTAGGAACACTGGTTGGTGCACCTCTAACCAAACGGCTGGTTCTTAGTTACGGGTGGCGGACCACTTTCGTCATTCTCGGGATCGGGTCTGCGGCGCTCTTAGCTTTGGCTTCTTTGGGAGCGCGACGTCCTCCTGGCTCCGGAGCACAGGACTCACCTCCGCCGTTACGAGTGCTCCTGAGCGATGCACGGTTCGTTTGGCTGTACACGTCCATGGTGTTTCTCAGTTGCGGCTTGTTCGTACCCATGGTCTACCTTGACGATTACTTAGAGTCGCGAGGGAAAGCTGGGGGCGCCCTACTCATTGGGATCATTGGGGCTACGTCGGTTGTGGGTCGACTCGCGTTAGGAGCCATAGCCGCGAAAGCTGATTTGATGCGGCTCTACCAGTTGTGTGTTGCTGCGCTGGGTGCCAGTTATGTGATTTGGATAGTGGCGGGCTCGAACTACACGGTGTTGGTGATTTTCGCTATTTGTATGGGGACCGCGTATGGGGGTTGGATCGCTCTGTCACCGGCAGTCATCGCCCATCTTTTCGGCCCGGTGGGGTTAGGCGGGGTTCTGGGGGCTCTGTACACGTCAGCTGGCATTGGCGGGCTCATCGGGCCACCTGTTATCGGCGTGCTAATCGACGCAGCCAATTACGAGACCGCTATTGGCGTGGCGATCGCGTTTAGTGGAGTGTCGTTAGTGTTGTTGATGGCTGCGAGTCGGGCATCAGCACCTATCGCTGACCGCGCTAAGGACCAGCGCGAAGAGAGATCAGTGGTTCTGGCAACGACCAGCGCGTGGCTGGTTCGTTCTCCTAGCGGGGAGACGCGACTTACCCGTCGGTGAGCACAGGCGGGTTGTCCCAACCAATCGCAGAACATTCTCCTAAATACCAGTCGAGGACTGAGCCCGCGTCGGTGACCGATTCCACGTTGGCGTTCTCATCGAGGTTCAAATTGGCTCCATAAATCTGGAACCAAACGTCGGTGATTTCTTCGTTGTCTTCTGGCACCAGCAAGGTATGTATGGACCCCGCGGGTTCGTACAGGAACGATCCTGCTTTGTTGATGTATTCACTTTCTGCGTAGTGCCACGCTCCGGCGACTGTATAGGCATACACCTGTCCGGTATGTCGGTGTGTTTGGACTTGGGTACCAGGCTGGAAACGGGTCCGAACGATCCATAGGCCTTCAGTTATCTTGGCTGTGAGAAGTTTCACCTCGTTGCCTCCCCCGCTGTTCACCCATGGGAGATCGTCCTCCCCTCGGTGAACTGCACTGGGCGCATTCTCGATCATTGTCATGGTGTCCCCCTCATTGGATCTACCGGATCGTAGCTGTCACTCTTCTGGTCCGAAGATGAGATCGAAAACCTCATCAGCTTTTCGTTCATCGTTTCGGTGAACCAGCAGTTGCGGGTTACCGTCAATGACCCACCGAACGCTCCTCATTTCAAGTTGATGAGCTATTTCGGAGACTTGGTCGACCGTTAGCTCCTCAAGTTCATAGGCCGGCCCCTCAGTTGCGGCGATGTCGAAAATATCGATTTCCTCTGAGATCAATCCAGCCGAAGCCAAAGCTTCGACCTGAGGCGACATAGTTTCTTCGAGGTCGCCTTCGACCAGTTCGCCTTCAAGAATTTCATCGTCATCCATAACAGCGAGTATGTCGCGCTTCGACCTCTAGTCTGCAGATATGGGTGTCGGCCGATTTGACTCACTGTTGTTGTTGTCATTCGGAGGACCAGAGGAACCAGACGACGTCCTCCCGTTCCTTCGTCAGGTGACTAGCGGACGAGAGGTACCCGATGAACGTTTAGCGGTCGTCGCCGACCAGTACGCCCTGTTCGGTGGCACCAGCCCGATCAATGACTTGAACCGCCAACTACTCGCGGCATTGGAACACGAGCTAACTGATAGGGGTCACGATTTACCTACGTTTTGGGGGAATCGCAACTGGCATCCGTTTGTATCTGACACCGTTGCTGCTCTTCAAACAGAGGGATACCGGTCAACTGTGTGCTTGGTGACTTCCGCGTTCAGTTCGTATTCTGGGTGCCGCCAATATCACGAAGATCTTGACCGAGCCCGAGCATCAGTCCCTGACGCGCCTGCGATAGAACGGGTGAGAGTTTTTTGGAATCACCCCGATTTTCTTGGATCTGCTGCCGAGCTATTGGTTGAGGCCCGCGAGCACGCTGGTCTCTCCGATTCCACCCCGGTGCTGCACAGCGCCCATAGCTTGCCGGTGTCTATGGCAGCGACCTCTGATTATCAAAGACAACTAGATGAGGCAGCAGCCATCGTTAATGATCTCGCTGAGATGACGGGCCCATCCGAAGTGGTATTTCAAAGCCGCAGCGGATCTCCGTCAGTCCCTTGGCTATCGCCTGATATTGACAGTCGCCTCAAACAATTAGCGGCGGAGGGCGTTACCGAGGTCTTGGTGCATCCGCTCGGTTTTGTTGCAGACCATATGGAAGTTATCTTCGATCTCGATATTCAAGCTGCTACTACTGCCCGAGACTCAGGTTTAAAGGTGGTGCGAACCCCTACGGTCGGCACCCACCCACGCTTTGTCTCAATGCTGGTGGACCTGGTTGAAGAAGCGGCCGGGTTACGCGAGGATCGCCCGGCGTTGGGTACGTCAGGGCCGCGTCCAGATTGTTGCTCTAGGGACTGTTGTCCAGCACCCGGGCGTGGTGATGTCTGAATCAGCCTGCTGCCCGGAATCGGTCCGCTATCGGACCTGAATCCCCCAATATCCAATGGTTTCTGCAACGCAACTCGTAGGTAACTTGGGCGATTGATCCATCGTCAATGAGGACCACGTCGCCGTCATAGACCTGCACTCCGTCGTGTAGACGAGCGTTGTGGGTAGCGGCCCTACCGCACCAGCATCGGGCTTGAACCTGCAGTTCTACGCGTTCATCGGCTACTTCAAGAAGGCGCGCCGAACCTGGGAACAGTTTCCCTCGAAAATCGGTAAGGAGCCCGAAGGCATAGACATCCACGTCAAGTTCGTCGACCACTCGAACTAGCTGGTCAACCTGAGGGTCCGTGTAGAACTGAGCCTCGTCACAAACCAGATAATCCAACGCCCCGTGCCCCGATTGGTGACTAAAAGCCAGTGCATGGAAATCGAGGTTCGGGTGAACTTCGACCGCTGGAGTTGACACACCCAGAGCGCTTGAGACATGAGCGCCAGCGCGGTCGTGCATGCTGCACAGCAGCCCAGTTCCGGTGGCTGAAAGGTTGTGATGGATCTGCAACGCAAGGGTTGACTTGCCCGACGACATCGTCCCGAAAGAAAACCTAAGGCACCCCATAGTCAACAAATTACACACGTGTGATATGTCATGGGAACACTTACCCGCACCCGCTGGTGTTGCCACAAGAACGGCAGGTGTAGCACGTGCCCGCTCGCACCATCCGATCGCCACAACTAGAGCAGAGCGGTGCATCACTCAGAACACCGAGCTGCGACGAAGGTGGATCCGCTACGGGCTCAGCCCCAATCGCAGTCTCCACCGTTGCTTCTTCAAGTCCGGGGAGGTGCTGGTCCATTCGTTCCTCGCTGGACAGAACACCAAGTTCCTGTCGCTCCTGAACGGGTAGGTATTCGAGTGCCAACCGCCGAAAAATGTAATCCACCAAACTGCTTGCTATTCGGAGTTGCGGATCATCGGTAATTCCCGCGGGCTCGAATCGGACGTTGGTGAAGGCTTCGACGTAAGAACGAAGAGGCACCCCGTACTGGAGGCCATGACTTACAGAAATCGCAAACGCGTCCATGATGCCCGCGAGCGTCGAGCCTTGTTTAGCCACCGTAAGAAAGATCTCTCCAGGCCGACCATCGTCGTATTCGCCGACGGTCATATAGCCGTGACAGTCCGCTACTCGAAACGAGAAGGTTCGGGATCGTCGGGTACGCGGAAGCTTTTCTCGCTCCGGAGCGGCGCGGACTGCAACAAGTTCAGTAGTGACCGCGTCACTACCGACTGCTTCACCATCGCGAGTGGTCGACAATGGTTGACCAATCTTGCAGTTGTCTCGGTAGATCGCTACTGCCTTCAGCCCAAGCTTCCACGCCTTGAGGTGCAGATTTTCGACGTCTTCAACAGTCGCCGTTTCCGGCAGATTCACTGTTTTTGAGATGGCTCCTGAAACGAACGGCTGTACGGCAGCCATCATCAAGATGTGGGCCTCGTGATGGATGATGTTGTCCCCCATGGAACACGCGAAGACTGGAAGGTGGATGTCTTTGAGGTGGGGAGCACCCACGACGCTGCCCTTATCAAGTAAGTAGGCCTCAATGTCAGTGGTTTCTTCAGGGGTGTATCCCAAATGATGTAATGCGCGTCCGAGCGTATGGTTCACGATCGTTAGGTCGCCACCTCCGACGAGCTTCTTGAACTTGATCAACCCGAGGTCAGGTTCGATCCCGGTGGTGTCGCAATCCATCATGAACGAGATGGTGCCGGTCGGGGCGATGACGGTGGCCTGTGAGTTGCGGACACCGTGCTTTTCGCATCCACTAATGGCGCTATCCCATAGTTCTCTTGCTGTGGTGATTATCTTTTCTGGGGCCGCGTCCCGAAGCGTTCCGAGTGCCTGACGATGTCGTCGCAGCACATCTTGCATAGGGACGCTGTTAGTGGCGTACCCGGAGAACGCTCCAACTTTTTGGGCCAGTTCTGCAGAAGTTGCGTACGCCTGACCGGTCATCAGCGCGGTGACTGCGCCGGCCCATGCTCGCGCTTCTTTGGAGTCGTATGGCAACCCCAACGCCATAAGCATTGCGCCAAGGTTCGTGTACCCCAAACCCAACTGACGGAAGTTTCTGGACGTCTCGCCAATCTCGTCAGTGGGGTAATCCGCGTTGCCAACCAGGATGTCCTGAGCGATAAACACAACTCGTATCGCTTGACAATAACCTTCCACGTCGAATTGATCACCCCGGCCAGAACCGAGAAAAGCAAGCAAATTTAAGCTGGCGAGGTTGCACGCAGAATTGTCGAGGTGAACGTATTCGCTACAAGGGTTCGACGCAGTGATCGGGCCGGTGTTTGGCGCCGTATGCCAACGGTTAATGGTGGAACTGAATTGGACACCCGGATCAGCGCACTCCCAGGCTGCTTCTGCGATCTGACGGAACAGAGAACGAGCAGAATGTCGCTCTATAACAGCTCCGTCGGTTCGACCGGTGACTTCCCATTCGCCGTCAGTTTCAACGGCTGCCATGAACTCATCAGTCAGTCGAATCGAGTTGTTCGCGTTCTGGTATTGGACCGAGTGCGCGTCGACTCCGTCGAGGTCCATGTCGAAGCCCGCGTTACGAAGCACCCTTGCCTTGCGTTCCTCAAGAGCTTTACACCAGATGAACTGTTCGACGTCCGGGTGGTCGACGTCGAGTAGCACCATCTTCGCCGCCCTTCGGGTTTTACCTCCGCTCTTGATGGTTCCTGCAGAGGCATCAGCTCCCCGCATGAAGCTCACGGGTCCGCTTGCCTCTCCTCCACCGCGCAGCTCTTCAGCCGAGCCTCGTATCCGAGACAAGTTGACACCAGCGCCAGAACCGCCTTTAAAGATACGGCCTTCTTCCGCGTACCAATTAAGAATCGAGTCCATGTCGTCGTCGACGGAAAGAATGAAACACGCCGAGGCCTGTTGAGGCACTCCCTCGACGCCAATGTTGAACCAGACCGGACTGTTGAAGGCGCAATGTTGATGCAACAACAACCACGCCAATTCCGCTTCGAAAGTTTCCGCCTCTTCGACGTCTTCGAAATAGCCGTCGGATTCACCCCACCGGCGAATGGTGGACGTCACTCTTCCAACGACTTGCCGTAGAGAGGATTCGCGGTCGTCGGCCTCGAGCGAACCGCGAAAATACTTCTGAGCCACAATGTTGGAAGCGGTGAGAGTCCAAGCTGCAGGGAACTCAATGCCAAGTTGTTCGAAACTTATGGAGCCGTCGACGTAATTCGTGAGCCTTGCGTCGCGTCGCTCCCACTTCAACGTTGAGTACGGGTCCACACCCTGTTCGGTGAAATGACGCCTGATGCGATTAGGAGAAATCGATGCTGATTGGTTAGCAGTCACAGTCATCTGTTTCTCCATGGTGGGTCGCAGTAGCAAAGGGATTTGCGGCGGGCTGGA
>DASCSY010000082.1:0-9482 GCA_034399415.1 Acidimicrobiales bacterium | reverse complement strand
CCAGAGACAACTGAAGGTACCTGGTGAACGAATTCAGCAAGCTTCGAAGCTCCTAAAGTCACGTCTAGCTTGTGGGGTGTTCCTTTGACAGATATGGCTTCGGTCAGTTTCTCTCGGTACTGCCAAAGGTTGTTGCGATGCTGTCCATCAAGAGCAACACCTACGTCGGTTACAAGGCTCCCCAACTTGTCGATGGCAGCGGCAAGCTCTTCGGTTGGATCGCTCGACGCTGCGGCCTCAACAATCAGCCAAGCGTCACTGTTTGGGCCAACGGGGACGGAAGAATCGATATGTTCAGACACCAAATGCATGGCGGAGCGAAACACGACCTCAACGGCGTGAAGGGACGGCACTGAACGTCTCAGAGCGGATGTTGCTGCGACAGCATCATCAACGGTGGTGAACGCAAGCATTGCCGTGCAGCGTTCTGCCATATGAGGATGAAGTCGCAGTCGCGCTTTGGTGATAACGCCGAGAGTGCCTTCACTTCCTGCGAACAAGGAGGGAAAGTGATACCCCGTATTGTCCTTTTCCAGACCTTCAAGATGGCTGATGACCGAACCATCCGCTAACACAGCCTCTAACCCCAGCAGCTGCTCTCGCATAGCACCGTAGCGAAGGACGTTAATGCCGCCAGCGTTTGTCGCGATCATCCCACCGATGGTGCAACTGTCTCGTGCAGCCAGGTCTACGCCGATATCGAGACCGGATGGGGCGACGTGCGCTTGCGCCCCGGCAAGCGTGACACCAGCGCCAAGCGTTACTTGTTGAGCAAGTTGATCCACTGGTTCGCATTGGTCTAACCGCGCCGTGGAGAGGACAACCTCACCGTTCAACGGAACGCCCCCACCCACAAGCCCTGTGTTGCCTCCTTGGGGCACAATCTTCAACTCCGCCTCGCCTGTAAGAGCTATGACCTGAGCTAGTTCGCTGGTGTCGGCGGGACGCACAACTATCGGTGTATGTCCGCGAAACCGCCCGGTCCAGTCCGTGGCATAGCTCAGAGTGAGATCGGTCGCTTCTAAGACATGGGTGTCACCTACGACGCGCTTGAGCTTGAGGGCAAGCTCCGAAATTTTCTCAGTCATGCACATCGCCCTCACTGGGCCACAAACCTCGTCTGCGAAGTACCTCCAAGAGAGTTGCGGGAACATCGGTCATTATTCCGTCGACCCCCAGATCAAGTAACGACTCCATTTCGTGGACCTCATCGATGGTCCAAACGTGTACTGCGAGACCAAGTTCGTGACATCTGTTAACGAACCTGTTATCCACTATCGGCATCGGACCTTGTCGAATTGGTACCTGAGCAGCCCGAGCACGGAATTGTTTCGTCGGAAAATGCCACGAAGATAGTCGGGCGCGTAACACCTCGAAGGGGCCCATACTGAGACAGACCGCATCTCCGAACTCTTGGTGAATCCTTCTAAGACGACGGTCAGAGAAAGCACCCACACAAACTCGGTCTAGCGCGTTCAGTTCTCGAAGTTCACGGATCAGGGGCTCGACTGCACTGTTTGCTTTCGGATCAATGTTGACTCGTAAATCAGGAAAACTCGACATCAGTTCGCTGAACCTAGGGATGGGCTCCCGACCATCGACCAGCGCCTCTTTGACTTCACTCCATCGCAGCTCAGAAATCTGACCCACAGCGTTCGTTACTCGATCGAGGCGATCGTCGTGGAAGGCGACGAGTACCCCATCAGCTGTGGCATGCACATCGGTCTCTACGTATCGAAACCCAAGATCAACTGCTCCCTGAAACGCCGGCATCGTATTTTCTGGCCAAGCGCCAGCGCCGCCGCGATGAGCGATGGGGACCGGCCCCGACGTATCGAGAAAAGGATGAGGAACAAACATTCATAGCCAGTATCGCGGTTCGCCGCTGCGTTTGATAGCCGAGCTACTCTGCGCGTGTAGTGTCCTCTTCTTTTCACCCCCCTCTCCAACACTTCCAAGACGCATTAGAGGCATCACCTCCGCGGCTTGACGTCGCAGCGTTGGCTGTGGGGGCTCACTGCAACGAAGCTGGTATTGACGTTGAAGATGGACTTGCCAAATTAGATGACCTTGCTGCAGGGGTCTCGGATCGAACGCTCCCCGGAATCCTCCAATTTCTCTTCAAAGACCAAGGTTTCGGAGGGGAAAAAGATAACTATTACGACCCGACGAATAGCTATATCGATCAAGTAATGCTGCGTCGGCGAGGCATCCCGATCTCGCTGGCGATCATCACCATCGAAGTCGCTCGCCGATGTAACGTCCCTCTCTTTGGTGTGGGCATGCCCGGCCATTTCCTCGTTGGGTGCCGAGATGCAGAGGATATTTTCGTAGATCCGTTTGAAGGAACACTCATCGACAAGGCTGCCGCTCACGCTCTTTTCTCAGATCTGCACCCATCACAAGAGTTTCGCCCCGAGTTCTTGAATGAAACAGTCTCCCATTTCATTGTTTTGCGCATGCTGAATAATCTTCGAATGATTCATTTAAGAGATAGACAGATCTCAGGGTTAGCGTCAGTTCTCGAATTGTTGGTGTGTTTTGTTGACTGCCCGATAGATGAATTTCATCGTTTGGCTGCAGCGCTAGACGCCTTGGGTAGAACCGATGAAGCAGCGCGGCATTTAGACAGGGCAGCCAGCCGTTACGGGGGAACAGATGCCGACCAAATGACAGCCCGCGCGACTCAATTGTGGGCACGTTTGAATTGATAGACCTTCGGCTGAGGCAACGCGGCCAGAGATCCACGTTAAGAGCGCAGATGCTCAATATCTAGCCCGAGAGACAAGGCCCTTCGCTGCTGGCAGAATGCAACTTAATGTCTCTGACCCCACTACCGTGGCGATCTGGGAGGATCGATGTCGTTTGCCTCGGAAGAAAAATACCTCAGTGATTTAGTCAAACAATTACTGAACGAGTGCGATCCAGCGGGCTCAAGAATTGACTTCTTGGGTAGACAATTCGACCTTGGTCTTGCCTGGGTGCATTTCGGCGAGGGGTACGGCGGTCTGGGCGTCGCCCCAAAACTCCAAAGTCGAGTCAACGCCCAACTAGCTGAAGCCAGAGCACCTGTTTGCTGGCCCTTCAATCCCATCGGGTATGGCATGTGTGGACCAACGGTGTACACCCACGGAAGCGAAAGCCAAAAGAAGCGCTACCTGCGTCCGCTTTTCACTGCCGAAGAAATCTGGTGCCAACTATTTTCAGAACCCTCCGCCGGCAGCGACGTCGCAGGTCTCACTAGTCGAGCCATCCGGGACGGGGACGAGTGGATAGTCAATGGACAGAAAGTTTGGACGAGCCTCGCTCACGTTTCTCAGTGGGGGTGCCTAGTAACCCGAACCGACCCCGATGCACCGAAACATAAAGGACTTTCCTATTTCGTAGTTGACATGACACAGGAGGGGGTTGATGTTCGGCCCCTGCGGCAAATGACTGGGGACGCGGAATTCAACGAGGTGTACTTCACCAACGCTCGCGTCCCCGACGCGGAACGACTCGGCGAAATCGGCGATGGCTGGCGTGTCGCGCTAACAACACTAATGAATGAGCGGGTAGCGATAGGGGGAGGGCAGGCACCGCGCGGATCAGGACCGATCGCTAGTTCAGTTCGTCTGTGGGATGACATGGCTGACTCGCGCAAAGACTTGGCAACGAAAGATCGGCTAATGACACTTTGGATCAAGTCCGAAGTGTCTCGCTTGACCAACATTCGAGCTAGCCAAAACAGAGGGAGGGGCGTTCCCGGACCAGAAGGCTCAACCGGAAAGCTGGCATTCGCTGAAAACAATAAGGACATTCACGAGTTCAACATGCAACTCTTAGGCCCCCAAGCAATGCTTTATGGCAGCTACGCGACTGGCGAGCGTCTTGAAATCGACCGAATAAACGCTACACAACGCCACTTCTTGAGGTCACGAGCGAACTCAATTGAAGGCGGAACTTCGGAAGTCATGAGGAATATCTTGGGTGAACGAGTCTTGGGCCTTCCCGGAGACGTGCGAACCGACAAAGACCTTCCGTTTACCGAAGTTCCCCACAACTGATAGGGCCCATCAGCCTCACCTAGTCCCGAACGGAGAGATGAGGCAACCCACGAAAGTGAGTTGTCTCGTTAATGGTGTTAACACTGCGGTGCCCCTCACTTGAGGCGAACACCCGAGTCACCGACGAATAATCCACATCGAATTTCATGAAATCCTCCGGGCTAAAATTCAAGCAGTAGGCGAGATATGCATTGATGACCCCGCCATGGCAGATGATGCCAACACGTTGACCTCCGTGCTGTTCGACAATGTTCTCCACAGCAGCCACCGCGGACGAAAACCAGATCGCTAACGAGTCAACAGAACCCAACAGCTTTCCTGAAGCCAAGCGCTCCCACGCCGCACGATTGACTTCCTTTAGAACTTCCATCGGTATATAGCTAGACGAGTCTCGATCGAACTCGCTGAGTTTCTCGCGTACGTTCGCTACAAGACCACAGGCCTCTTCAATGGGAACTGCTGTTTCGCGGGCGCGGCGCATTGGGCTGGTGTAGAGGCAATCAATCCGCTCTTCACAGAGCCAGAGCGCGACAGCAGCTGCCTGCTGATGCCCGACCGCGGTCAAGGGCGGATCAGCGGGACTCCCATCGGTCCTTTCGACGTGTTCCGGGCGAGCGTGACGTACAAATATCAGTTCCACGTGCGCTGACCTTAGAAGGTTAGGAAGCGAAACACGACGCAATAGTCTCTGTTGACGATCCGGTGAACACTCAGAAATCTTTCTGGCGTTTTTCTTGACTCTCGGTACCGTGGAGTAGATGGCACGACGTACCAAGATCATTGCGACAATCGGTCCAGCTTCCCAGGACGATGCCACTCTGCGTGGAATGATCCAAGCAGGGATGGATGTGGCTCGAATCGGGTTAGCTCATGGCACCTTAGATGAGCAGGTAGACAAGTTCCGGCTAGTAAGAACTGTCGCCGCTGACCTCGGCCGCCACGTCGGAATAGTCATCGATTTGCCAGGTCCAAAGATCCGCAGCGCTCCATTCATCGAAGGCGGAGCAGAGCTTGTAGAAGACTCGCAGGTATCTCTCGGCGTCGATGCTTCCGCAAGCTCTCAAGACGTCATCAACGTCGACTATCCGGATTTACTTGAGGACGTTCAGGTCGGCGACACCCTCTCATTTGGTGACGGGAACGTGGTAGTAACCGTGGAAGGGCGCGAAGGGGACCGATTGAAGACTCGGGTCTTACACGGAGGAAAACTCGAAGGCAGCCCCGGTTTGCATGTTCCATCGGACCGACTTCGCCTCGCATCGCCCACAGATCAAGATCTGTCACTATTAGACACCTTTGTCGAATTAGGCACAGACATGGTCGCCGTGTCCTTCGTTCGCTCAGCCCACGACATTCGGCGGCTAGGAGTTGAGCCAGCTCCACGAGGCCCACTGGTCATAGCGAAGATCGAGACCAAGGCGGCGGTCGATAATCTGGAAGGCATCATTGAAGCCTCCGGCGCGGTCATGGTCGCCCGAGGAGACCTTGGCACCGAAGCAGACATCGAAGAACTACCGCATCTCCAAAAGCTCATCATCCAAGAGTGCATAGCTCTCGGGCGTCCAGCGATCACAGCCACTCAAATGCTTGAATCAATGGTTTCAGCACCAACCCCAACTCGAGCCGAAGCTTCCGACATAGCGAATGCGGTGTTTGATGGCACATCGGCCGTGATGCTCAGCGGCGAAACGGCGATCGGCAGAGACCCGATCAATGCAGTGCGAACGATGGCTACCATTACGGCCCGAGCAGACGAAAAGTTCAGCTACGAGTTGTGGGCTGAACGCATTCAGGCACTCCGACGCCGTTCGAAGTCCGCCGCGAACTACTTACGGGTAACAGACGCCCTCACCATGGCAGCGGCGCGAACTGCTACCGAGACGGATGCAGAAGCCATTATCTGCTTAAGTCGTTCCGGCTTTACAGTTCGTAGCGTCGCTCGTTTCCGGCCCACAGTGCCACTGTTTGGAATGACCTTCGACGATCGGACTGCCAACCAACTGTCTCTATCTTGGGGCACCCGCCCGCTGATCTTCAACGAACAATCGACTCCGGCGGCGACGGCCAAGGAAGCTGTAGATACCGCAGCTCGGGTCGGCGCAGTCCGATCAGGGGATACGGTGGTCGTCGTTTCCGGCTCCAGCGCTGAAACTCACGCAACTGACACCCTCAGGGTTCTACGAGTCCCTTAATTTGTGGCGATTTCCCGGCAGAAGATCAGAGAACTAGCGGTCTACCGATCTTCTCAAATTCAATCCGACTTTCAAATCCTCTTAGTGCACGGTGCACTTGACCGAGCTGCGGGCATGATTCGAGTAGCCCGGTGTCTCAGACCCCACCAAGTGATTCGATACGACCGGCGAGGATACGGCCGCTCGGCGCACGCCGCACCAACAACTTCCTTTAGCCAGCAAGTTGACGATCTGAACGCAATCGTGGGTGACTATCCCACTGTGGTCTTTGGTCATAGCTATGGGGGAGTTGTTGCGCTCGCATCGGCCACAAAGGGCAACCCTGCCCTCAGAGCCATCGCCACCTTCGAAGCACCCAGAGCTTGGGAAGAATGGTGGCCAGCGCCACCATCATCTGACATAGACCCCGCGGACGCTGCAGAACATTTCTTACGTCACCTCATCGGAGATGACCGTTGGGAAGGACTACCCGAAATGATTCGACGACGCCGACGTGCTGAAGGAACCTTGATGGTGGAAGAACTTCACGCCCAAACTGCGCGCCGCTATAACGCAGAAATGATGGACATACCACTTGTTATCGGAGTCGGAGAACGATCAGGTGATCACGCACAACGGGCCGCCCTAAACACTGCAGAAGAGGGAAAGATGTCGCGTCTAGTGAGCATTGCTGGGGCTGGCCACTCCGCGCCGACAACACATCCCCAACAAGTCGCTGCTCTCATCCACTCAGCAATTATTGACGCTCAACTCACTGATGTCTAAAGCACATCGCTAGAGTCAGCCCATGCCTGAGCAACCCATTCATTTAACTTCGACGGGCCCACCAGAGACCATTATCAACCCACACGATTCTGACGCATTGGCTGCTCTTGCTGAGGCGACAAACGCTCCTACCGCAGACCAGAAACCCCTGGTCGCTGAAATCATCACCCAATGGCCAAGCTTCTTGGATGGATGGGCCGCGATGGGTCAACTCGCTCAAGAACCCGTTGAGGCCTACGCCTATTTTCGAGTCGGCTATCACCGGGGGTTAGATGCATTGCGCGCCGCTGGTTGGAGAGGGAGCGGATACGTTCGCTGGTCAGAAGAAACGAACCTCGGTTTCTTGCGGTCATTACTTGGACTTCACCGAGCAGCCGCAGCAATCGGCGAAATAGACGAAGAGGAACGAACCGGCCAGTTCTTAATGCAACTCGACCCATCTGGAGTGCCTGGCGGCGAATGAAGATTACCGGAGCCGTACTATGCGGAGGAGCGTCTAGCCGTATGGGTAGCGATAAGGCGTCCCTGCAAATACAAGGCCGTCCCATGATCCAGTGGGTAGTGGATTCAATGAAGGACGCTGGCATTGAGACAGTGGTTGCTTTGGGTGATCGACCCGATCTGGGTTTGCCGGCCTTGGCGGACAAGGAACCAAGCGACGGCCCTCTCGGGGCGATTATTGGAGCAATTACGCGTTACGGCACTCTTTTGGTCTGCCCCTGCGACGTTCCGATGGTTTCTTCGGATCTTCTACGAGAACTCGTGTCCTGCGCCGCGGAGGTTAAAGATTCCGTGGTGCTAGCGCACAGTGGGCGCTTAGAACCTCTCATTGGCGTCTATAAACAAGAAGCCCTGCCACAACTGAAGGTTGGTTATGCCCGCGGTGCCCGAGGCCCCAAGATGGCGCTTAACCCAAAGGACTACGCAACAGTGGATGTGTCGCCGGATCTCGTCAAAAACATCAACACTCAGGCAGATTTCCAGTCTGTGCTTCCAATACTTGACCTCTAGCGCAGCGCTCGAACGACGGTATCCTTTGATTTCGAAAGGTGACTGAGTGGAAGTTCCCGAAATTGATGTAGACGAATTAGCTCCCCTAATAGCGGCAGGAGCCAAGCTCCTCGACGTACGAGAGATTGAGGAATGGCAGCAAGCGCGAGTCCCCGGAGGCGTGCTGATTCCCTTAGGAGAGATTCCGGATCGGGTAACCGAAATCGCCACCAATGAACCTCTGTACGTGATCTGCAAGAGCGGAGGAAGAAGCGCAAGCGCTTGTGAGTTCCTTCGGGCACGAGCAATTGACGCTGTAAATGTGGCGGGCGGCACACTTGCCTGGATTGAATCTGGTCGAGACGTTGAGTCGGAATCCACGTGACTCGCAGGCGTCGCCGGCTAAGCGGCAACCCCCCAGACACAACATCTACAGCGGGACCACAGGCGATGAATCACGAATGGGTCGATGATCAAGGGACGTTCGATGCCTTAGTCACCCGCGCTGCGGCAGCGGAACGAATTGCGGTGGATACTGAGTTTCATCGCGAGCGAACGTACTGGCCAAGAGTCGCTCTCGTACAGATTGCGATCGCAAACGACATCTTTCTGATTGACCCGTTAGAAGTCGACCTTGCGCCATTTGCATCGGTCCTCGAAAGCGACACCCTTATTATCATGCACGCCTCGTCGCAAGACCTGGAAGTACTGGATCGAGCTTGCGGTGTTCTTCCCCGTCACCTATTCGATACACAAATTGCCGCCGGCTTCTCGGGCATGTCGACACCGTCTCTTTCTTCACTAGTCGAACGATATGTAGGTGTCGTTCTACCCAAAGGTGACCGACTGACTGATTGGTTCGAACGGCCCCTACGACCAACTCAACAGAACTATGCGGCGAGTGACGTCTTATACCTCTTCGATTTACATGACCGTTTAACTGAGGACCTCAGGAAACGTGGGCGTTTGAGTTGGATATCGGCTGAATGCGATCCATCCAACTGGTACACAAAACCGGCTTTGCCCGTCGAGTTCGCGTGGACTCGAATAAAGGAGGCCCGCCACCTGCGCGGACAAGCCCGATGTGTGATGTCGGTCTTGGCAGAATGGAGGGAACGAGCCGCCCAAAGTAAAGATCTACCGACACGCTTCATTCTTTCGGACCTAGCGTTGGTAGGTGTTGCCCAGCGGGCCCCCAGAACTTCTCAAGACTTGCAAGGAATCCGCGGGTTGGATGGCCGGTACTTGAAACAAGGCTCAGCCGAAGAGATCCTCTCCGTCGTGCAAAAAGGGTTGCAGCGGACCCCCGAGGATGTCCCCACACTCGAGACCGACGAGGGACCGAAGCTAGACAAAGAACTGCGGGCCGCAGTAACCCTGGTGTCGGCATGGGTGTCCCAGGTGGCGAAGGACGAAGAACTCGACCCGGCGCTGCTAGCTACACGAGCCGACATCGTCGATGTACTAAGAAAATCGAAGGATGCCCGAC
>DASCSY010000081.1:0-9504 GCA_034399415.1 Acidimicrobiales bacterium | reverse complement strand
ATAAGCAAGGAACTCCTGATTGGCGTCGGGGCCCTTGTTACAGCACTGGGATCTGAAATCGCGTCCCACACCGACGCCCCAGACGCCACCGGCCACATGGTGGGGCTTTTCCTCATTGGAGTTGGATGGTGTGCCTCCCTGGTGGCTGGCAGCGCTTTGATGACCGAGGCCTTCGAACCGGAGGTCCGCGTTGCAACGCAGGCCACAGCCGACTTTTTGATGACAGCTACTGGGGCAGCCGCAGGTATCTCGTCAGGCCTTGCCGTGGAGCAACGCAGCTACCACGACCTTGCTCACTGGGCCACGTTTATTTCCATCTTCCTCGCAGTTGTAGCGGCTATCGGGGTCGTGCAATCGTCGCGTGACCGCGAAACTGGAACCCAATCCGCCTGATCGGAGAACCCCATGGCTTTTCACCACGTCGCATATTCAACAAAAGACTTGGAAGCTACCCGCCACTTTTATGAGGACCTCTTTGGATTTCCGCTCGTAAACACCGAGTTTCACGATCGTGGCGAAGGGTGGATCAAGCACGCGTTTTTCGACACAGGCAACGGGGAATGTATTGCTTTCTTTGCATTCGAAAACATCGGAGAACGACACGACTGGGTTACAGACGTCAACGAAAGCCTGGGCGTGCCGGTCTTCGTTAACCATGCCGCCTTTGAAGCAAACGAAAAGATGCAAGAAAGCATTCGAGAGCGCATGGCTGCCGAAGGCATTGAGCCAACCATGGAAATTGACCACGGTTGGTGCCACTCGCTTTACTACCTCGACCCCAACCAAGTTCTGGTAGAGCTGTGCCGTGATACCGCAGGAATGCCCCGAGACACCGAAGAAGCCGCCCGGGTCTTAGCTGCACCCATCGAGGAAAGCGCCTGAATGTGTCAGTGGAACGCGAATTCGTCGGCTTACCCTCTCCAATAGTTGGACGCGCTGGCGCAGGTGGACATCCCTGCCAAGGCATTTACTATCGACCTCGAGGCAGTCGACCCACCGTCGCGATAATTGCCACCCACTACAACATTGACTTCAGCGAACATTACCTTGCAGACCTTTGCGCTACTCGAGACATCGGATTTCTCGGTTGGAACACTCGCTTCCGAGGCGCAGAACCATATTTCCTGCTCGACCATGCTATTGCCGAAATCGCTGTAGGGATTAACTGGCTCAGACAAGAAGCAGGTGTGGACACCGTTGTCTTGCTCGGCAACTCAGGGGGCGGTTCTCTAATGGCCGCCTACCAATCTCAGGCCATGGAACCCAACCTAACCCCCGAATACGGACGGGCATCGATTGTCCCCTCGGCGCTCGAAGTTCCAAATGCCGATCTCTACATTTCTGTTGCCGCGCACCCGGGTCGACCCGAAGTGCTGACCAACTGGATGGACGCGTCGGTAAAGGAAGAGTCTGATCCCCTCAGCGTTGTCGCGGACCTAGACCCATATTCCCAGACTCGAGAACTTCCCTTCACCGAGGACTTCATCGACCGATACCGAGACGCTCAGCGACACCGGAATCAGCGCATCACCCAATGGGCGCGCAGCGAAATCGACCGAGTTGTTGCGTCAGGCCACTACGACCGACTCTTCACCACCCCACGCCTATGGGCTGACTTGCGGATGATCGATGGTTCAATCGACCCGAACAGCAGACAAGTTCCTAGTTGTTACCTCGGCGATCCTCGGCGAGCGAACTACGGAATATATGGCGTAGGAACCGTTAGTTCACTGCGAACCTGGCTCTCAATGTGGAGTCTCAGTGACTCTCAATGCAAAGCAGCCCCGCATCTAGCCAGAGTCACAGTCCCAGCCCTTGTCATTGATGCCGACGCGGACACGGGGGTCTTCCCCAGTGATACCCGAGCAATCGTTGACGCCCTCGGCTCAGACGATCTAACGACATGCACCATCGAAGGCGACCACTACCTCCGCGAACGCGACGGGGCTCGCGTCGAAGCAGCTGATCTGATTGTCGACTGGATCACCCAACGCACCTGATGGATAAACGAACACGCCGACCGAAGTTGGTTACGACCTGCTCAAAAGTTTCGTAAGCGCTGCACCAAGACTTGAATCGTTCGGTGGTTCGAGAGCAACAATTCGCGACAGGTAACTAACCGAGATTTCATCATTCATGACCGCTCCAGCGTCGAACTCGGGGGTCTGACTGCTTTCTTCTCCCCAAGACATAGAGACGTTGAAGGCCCCAGCGTCGTTGGGCGCTGGCTGCAGTTCAACACGGTTAATTGCTCGGGGTGGCTCGGGGCCAAGTTCTGTGAATCGCCAGCCACGAATCTGCTCAAGCTCAAGATTGGGAACATTCAGGTTAACGACCGGGCTGTCACCTATTTCATCACCCAACATTCCCCCAATAACCGAACTCGCAACTGCAGCCGCGACGTGCCATTTCTGACCCGCAATCAGATCATCCCAACTCTGGTTCGTAACACCGAAACCAGTCACATGCTGGCTCACAGCCAAACTAGGGATACCGGTATGACGGGCGGTCAACGCCGCACCAACGGTGCCCGAGTGATAGACCGAACGACCAACATTTGCGCCAGGATTGACACCAGACACCACGAGATCCACATCCCCAAACGCACCGAGACGAGCGAACATGACGCACAATGCCGGAGGCCCAGATACCGCCCAAGCCTCGTCTATGCCGTCAATTGTTGCTTCACGAACCTGCGGTTCAGCTAAATGAAGGGGACCTATAGCGGCGCCAGCTCCTGAGTATTCGCTATCTGGAGCCACCACAAACACGTCCCCATGCTCTCGCATCGCACGGGCGAGCACGTGAAGCCCCTCGCTTGTGATGCCGTCATCGTTGGTTAACAAAATTCGCACGAGCAAGAAGCTATTCGCTGCGACCCCGTTTTATTACGACGGAACCACAAACTTGCTGTTACAACCAAGAAACGGTCAGTCGGCAAGACGCGCAGGAAATCCGCCCTGAGAAATTGGGCTCCAACTTTCCATAGACATCCGAAGCAACGACTTGCCCTGCTCAATCATGGCTTCCCGGTACTCGACCCAATCAGGATGTTCTCCACTAATCACTCGAAAGTAGTCACATAGGGGTTCAAGAGCTTCCGGCAGATCGAGCACCTCCAAAGTCCCGTCGACCTGTACCCACTCGCTATTGAATTCATCGCCCATCACGAGCAGAGAAGCCCGTGGATTACGGCGAGCATTCAACGTCTTGACTCGCTCGGGGTAGGTCGCCACGAGGACGCGCTCCTCATCGTCTAAACCGATGGTTACCAAAGACATCTGAGGGCGACCATCGATTCTTGTAGTGGACAACACTCCGCGGTGACGCGTTTGCATAAACGGAACCAATTCGTCTCGCTTAACGATCCGGTTAGTGGCAATCTTTCGAGCCATGGGCAATGAGGCTAGAGCGGAGACCGGTGGGGTGCGAATACTCCATACATCCGACGTGCACATAGGACATACCAAAGGACTGGGCGATGCACACAGCGATGTCTGCCAATGTCCGACTCTTGGGCTGACAGCAGCGGCGGTCAAACACCAAGCAGATGCTTTACTCATCGCAGGCGACTTATTTGACCACGCGCGTCTCTCCGACGAAACGATCGTTCGAACCCTTGAACTATTAACAGAGCCTGGCGTTCCGGTAATTGTCATACCCGGGAATCACGATGTGCACGACGCAACATCACTGTGGGAGAGATGCCGAACCGATGTTGAACGAACCGGTGTCCTGCTCTTAGATCGCCTCGTCGGCTCATCGCTGGTACTGGCCTCGGGCCGATTGACCGTTTGGGGGCGAGCAATGGCGGATCACGAGCCCGGGTATCGACCTCTCGCCGAAGTACCACCCCGTCCCGACACGCAGTGGTATGTGGTCGCAGCTCACGGCCACCTGAACCTCAGAGCAGATGACGCTCACCGGTCTTCGCCGATCACCCACGAAGAGATCGCTGCCACGGACGCTGATTACGTGGCATTAGGGCATTGGCACGTCACTACTGATGCCAGTCACGGCGGGGTTGTCGCGTGGTACCCCGGAGCGCCTATGGGTCAACCAGGAAGCGGTACCGCGGTGCTGGCTACCTTCGACCACGAAGTGACTATTGAACACGTGAATATCTCAAGCCCCGAAAACGGCTGCCTCTAAGATTTACTCGAACTCAGCTTCTTTCCTAGCTAGCCGACGTTGGATTGTCTCATATCTGTCCATCAAATCGGCCGCCGCATCTTTTAACTCTTCGTGCTGCTTGCCGAGGTTGCGCGCCAACTCCGGATCGTCGTAAGTCGCGCTATCGGCAAGCGTGCTTTGCAACTGAGCGAGTTGCTCTTCGGCCTTTTCCCAAGAGCGTTCGACCTGCTGCAATTCGCCCCGCAAGTCTCTCGTTGCTTCGTGCACCTTGTTGCGTCTACGGGCTTCGTTTCGTTTTTCCTCACGCGCTTCATTGTGTTTATTGGCTGGGGGAGCTGAGACAGGTTCAGATTCGGTCACCATGGCAGCCGGACGGAGAAGATCTTCGTCGACTCCTTCATGCCAGGTGGCTGTCCCGTTTCGAACGACTATCAACGCGTCGGCCACACCGCGTATTAAGTGTCGGTCGTGTGTGACGAGAATCAAGGTTCCCGGATACGCATTGAGTGCGTCTTCCAGTCGATCGCAACTTGGAAGATCCAGATGGTTTGTTGGCTCGTCAAGAATCAACAGGTTGACGGGGTTAGCCATAGTGATCGCAAGGGCCAATCTGGTGCGTTCTCCGCCCGACAAGTCAGCGATCTTTTGATCGACTTGGTCGCCTCGGAACCCAAACCCCCCGAGCACCGTCCGCAGATTCCTCTCACCTTGATCCCCAATCGATAATTTGAATTCCTGAAGCACTGTTCGTCGCTCATCCAAGACCTCAGTCAGGTGCTGCGCAAATCTCGCATAGTCCACTTTGTTGCCCAGGCGAGCCGTACCTTGCGTCGCCTCCAGTTCCCCGAGTAACAGCTTCAATAACGTTGTCTTTCCAGCCCCGTTTGGGCCAACAAGGGCCACTTTTCTTCCTCTTTCAATGACGAGGGAGACTTCCGTTAGAACGGTTTGATCACCATATGCTGCAGTCGCGTTTTCAAACTCGACAACGACCCGTGAAGACCTCCTCGGCAACGGAAACTCGAACTTCGCCTTCAGTTGATGCGCGTCGGGAACGCGAATGCGATCGGTGCGTTCAAGGGCCTTTACGCGACTCTGGACCTGTCGGGCTTTGCTTGCCTTGTACCGGAAACGTTCTATAAATCGTTCAGTTTCGGCAAATTTTCTGTTTTGGTTCGCAGCCGCAGCTTCTAGCTGACCCAAACGAGTTTCTCGGCTCTGGACAAAATCGGAAAATCCTCCGACGTATTCGTGTGCCGAACGGCCGTCAAGCTCAATAACTCGGTTAGCGACGCAGTCGATGAAATCTCGGTCGTGACTCACAAAAAGAATGCAGCCACTCCACGTTGAAAGTTGTTCTTCAAGCCAGACAACGGAATCAACATCAAGATGATTGGTGGGTTCATCGAGGATGAGAACGTCGGGTTCTGCAAGAAGAAGCTTGGCTAGCGCGACCCTCATCCGCCAGCCGCCCGATAATTCGTGAACGTCGCGGTGAACCGATTCTGGATCGAAACCCAACCCGGCCAACACTCGATGAGCCTCCGCCTCTATCGCATAGCCGCCGAGTTGTTCGAACCGGCTTTGAGTTTCGCCGTACTCATGCAGCACCTGACTCTGGTCGGGGTCGTCTATCCCCGTCAGCCGTTCCTGTAGTTCGATAAGCCGCTTTTCAAGGGCGATGATCTGGGCGGCGCCCTGGAGAGTTATCTCTAGAGCGGTTCCGTTCAATTCGTCGGTGAGTTCCTGCGGTAGATATCCGACCGAAAGATTGGTTGGTCGATGAACAGTGCCGATATCCGGGTCCTGAATTCCGAGAAGAATTTCAATCAACGTGGTCTTCCCGACGCCGTTGCCACCCACCAGAGCTACCCGACGACCAGCCGATAGTTGAATGCTGACGTCGCGAAAAAGATGTCGAGCGCCATGCGTCTTAGTCAGAGCGGTTGCAGTCAGCACGCGAAAAGACGCTACCCAAGACCCGAGTCAAGAGGCGGTATGTGTGTCAGGGCCCGTTGCGGCTGTTTCAAAAAAAGAGCAGCGAACATTGCCAGGGCAGGAACAATGGCGAGGACGTAATTGAGCTGAACGTAGTTGTCTGTGATTTGGAAACCCCCAGCGATAATCAGGGGGCCGATAGCTGACGCGCCTACACCGAACGCAGTTGCTACCCCCCTGATTGCACCAATGTGTTCGGTGCCGAACCATTTTGGGTAAAGAGTTGACACGAGAGCGCGAATGGAACCTCCGTTTACTCCAAGAAGCAGCGAATACAACGCGGCGCCAATCCCCGGCTGAGCCCCTGCGTAGGCCAGATGGGCGCCAACCAACGAAGCCTGACAAGAGAACAGCAAGACCGATGGAGAGAGTCGATCCGATAGCCAAGCCCAGAGAAATCCCGCCATTACGGTGCCCACCATTTGAGGAACAAAAACCGTTGCCGCTTCGGCGCTCGTCAGGCCAGCGGCTTCCATCAACGCAAAGTGATGAAACGTCACGCCTGTCAGCAAAGCCGACGAGACCACCATTACCGAAGTCATTACCCAAAAGGCCCGAGTCGCTGTGGCTTCGCCAACCGTGTAATGCTCGACCTTTGTTGCCGATTCAATGGGAGTCGGAGGAAGACCGTCCGGTAGTTGCCCTAATGACTCGGGACGATCTTCCATCCAACGCCACGCCGCGGGCACCACAGCAACAAGAACGCATCCTCCGGCGATGAACCACGCCCAGCGCCAACCGAAACCCGCGATTAGTGAAGTGAGCGCCAAGGGTCCGAGGGACATCACACCCGCCGACACGGTCATAGAGATACCGAAAGCCAGTCCACGTTTCTGATCAAACCAGAGCGCAATACTTGTTTGGCTAACCAAACTCAAAGCGCCCTGACCCAGCATGCGGATTCCGACAAATCCGAAAATGAGCATCCACAAGTGAACAACGGTGCCCATATAGGCAACGGCGAATGAGAAAGCGGTAGCTATAGCCACCATTGTTTTCCGCACTCCGGCACGGTCAATCCATCGGCCGAAGGCGGGCATTGTTAGAGAACCAACGACAGTACCTATCAGATACGCCGTCGAAAGAGTTGTTGCGCTGATCTTGAGGTCGTTAGTCAAATGTTCAGCAAAGGGCGCAACACCAATCGTTTGGCCTGGAAGGGTGAAAGAAATCGCGAGGGTTGAAAGGCCGAGAAGTGACCAACCGCGGAAACGATCCGACCCCTGACTGGGGGACATCTGCCTACACCACCAAATTCAGGCTCGCCGAACCGAGGGTTCCGCCGTCCGTGGCGAGGATCTGACCTACCTCGGTTGTGTGCAGCCCAGTTGCTGCCCCGGTCGTCACGATGCTCCCCGCAGCCAGGGTCAATTGCCGACGATCCAGGTGATTACACAGCCAAGCTAACGATTCGTATGGATTCCCTAAGACCTCTTGTCCTGTTCCCGTCGCGATCTCTTGACCGTTGACAACAGTGCGAAGCTGATGGGTGCTCAAGTCCCGGACTTCGGCTGGTTCTTTTCCCGGTCCCACCACTAAGGCTGCGTGGAGAGCACCATCTGCGATAAGTAACGCCGGGTCGACATCGAAGTTGCGGTCAAAGCGCGAGCACACAAGCTCAATAGCAGTGTGAACGGTGGAAACAATTTCTATTGCCGACCTAGCGTTCATGGTCGCGCCGCCGGGTCGGAGGGTCACTCCGATAGTGAACGCGAACTCTGACTCCAGCCCGGGTTGGTGGTGGAAGTCGGACAAAGGGACATCATGGCCCGACTCAATAAGAGTGCGTTGAAAAACTGGACCGCAGATGGGCGTCTTGACCCCCAGCTTTGTCTGGCTCGCCGGACCCGTGGCACCCACTTTCCAACCGACTAGTGGAGAGTCAATAAGGTCTATGAGTTGCTCTTGTGCGTCGTAAGCCAACGCCGCCGACTTGGGAACTTCGACATCAGCGAGAGTCACTGCGTTCATTGTCAAGCGAGCGTGAGCGAGGACGACCGGTAGAGGAAGGTTCACCGTTGGCAAGGTACCTCGTGTCAGTGAGGAACCGGCGCTCTCACCCCCTGCGAAATCTGTCTATCCGTCGTCGATCTCGCTTTGTTGGTCGCCCCGCCCCGCGGTCACGTTTGGCGACTTGGGCACCCGAACTACAGACAGACGCCCGTTGCGGAACTGGGGTGTGGTCGTAATAGCACGCCGCGGCTACCGTTGGACCTACCCGTTTATCCAACAGTTCTTTCACTTGAAGTTCCCTTTTGTTGCCGCGCACTCGCACCACCACCTGATCGCCGACCCTCACTTTGGATGCTGGCTTTGCAGTAGTGCCGTTAACGCGAACCGCACCACGGTCGCAAGCGTCTTTTGAGCTAGCGCGACTACGAAAAACGCGAACCGCCCACAGCCATCTGTCGATGCGACAAGAGTCGGTGGTCATGAAGCTGTCAGTCGACCTGGGACGCAACGTTGGTCATAAAATCTCCTAACGCACCGAGTCGACCCTTGATTCCGCCCCTGGCTACCGGGTCGAGAAGAACGTGTGAGATCCCCACTTCTTCCATGTGACCAATAGTTTCCACCATCTGATCTAGGGACCCCGCCAGGGACTTTGCAGGTTCCATGGCGGCTTCAGGATCCAAGAATATCCGAAGCGATAAATCGAGTTCGTTGGGATCTCGGCCGATACTCTCGCAAGCTTCTCGAACCTGGTTCCACTCATTTTTTACGACATCCAACGATTCAAAAGCGGCATGAAAAGCGTGACCAAAACGGGCAGTGCGCCTAAACGCAGCGGGAGTATTACCTCCGACCCACACGGGTACCGGCTGTTGGATCGGCTTGGGTTCAAAACGGACCTCTGGGAATGAGTAATAGGTGCCGTCATATGATGGGGCTTCCTCTCGGAAAAGCGTCTCAAAAATTTCCAGCTGTTCGTCAGATCGGCGCCCCCGATTGTTCCAAGGCATACCAAGAACCTCGGCTTCTTCACGCATCCAGCCAACCCCAACTCCCAAGATGAGTCTCCCGTCGGAGACAACGTCAATGGTGGCGAGCTGCTTGGCGGTAGCTATCGGCGGCCGATAAGGAAGGATCAAAACGGTGAACCCCAGTCGCAGTTGTTCGGTGCATCCCGCTACAAAGAGCAGAGTGCCGATGGGATCAAGCCACTGAAGACCGGCTGGGGCAGGGAAAGAGCCATCGCTGCTGTAAGGGTATTTCGAGTCAAACCTTGCTGGCCAACACACATGATCGCTGCTCCATCCAGAATGAACGCCCAGCGCCTCGGCAACCTGAGCAAACTCGATCAAAGAATCACGGCCGACTTCTCGGCCAAGATGCGGTAGATGCACACCCCAGTCCATCTCCCCAACTTAG
>DASCSY010000080.1:0-9780 GCA_034399415.1 Acidimicrobiales bacterium | reverse complement strand
CAACATTGGCGCGGCCATCGGCCGATCCGTGGCGTCTTACGGCGACGCCAGAGTTGTAGTTATGGCAACAGGTGGTATGTCCCACCAGTTGCATGGACCCGACTTTGGTCACGTCAATCCAGATTGGGATAACGAGTTTTTGGATCTTCTCGAAAGCGACCCGGCAGTGTTGTGTGAACTTGATCATTCTGTGTACATGCAGCGAGGTGGCGCAGAGTCAATTGAGGTGATTATGTGGCTAGCGATGCGCGGTGCGTTGGGGTCAGCGGTGCGCAATATCCACCGCGCCTATTTCGCTCCAATGCTTACCGGTTATGGGCTTGTTTGTTTTGAGCCGGGCTAGACCGATGTTGGGGTTCTTTTCCGGTGTTACCTCTCTAGCTAACGGCAGGGGTTGTTGATGTCACTCGTCGCACGCGCCGACCAAGTAGGGAGTTTGCTCCGCCCTAGCTCAGTGACTGAGGCGTGGTCCGCGTTCGCCAAAGGCGAGTTGGATGAAACAGCCCGGCGGGCGGTCGAAGACGACGCGATCCGTTCTTCGATCCGACATCAGGAAGAAACCGGTATCGGTGTAATCACAGACGGCGAGTTCCGACGTGATGTGTGGTGGTCTGGCTTTATCCCGTACGTCGACGGAATTGAACTATTCGAAGCCGAACAGTCACCATTCGCGGACAACGCCGGTGAACAAACCGTTGCCTATGTCCCAAAGCTGGTTCGTACCGCGGGGCCCTTGAGGCATCCTGGAACCGCGATTATGGGCGAGAACTACAGCTATATCGCTGACATCACAAGTTCCCCTGTCAAGGTCACGATCCCGGCCCCCAGCCGATTCCATTTTCAGTATGGGGTCAACGCGATCGACGAATCGGTATACCCCGACCGGGATCGGTTCTGGCATGACGTTACCGAGACCTACAAGGCAGAAATCGCGGGCTTGGAGAGCCTGGGGTGCAATTTCATCCAGATTGACGATCCGATCCTAAGTTTCTTTTGTGACGAGACAGCTACTGACCGCATGCGAAGCCAAGGGGAAGATCCGGTGAGTTTGCTCAAGGAATACATAGATGCGACAAACGCTGCTGTGTCGGAGCGAGCCGATTCCACAACCGTGGGTCTCCATATTTGCAGAGGTAACGCGAGATCGAACTGGGCAGTTTCGGGTGGTTACGCCGCGATCGCGGAACAGGTGTTTCCACAACTCGACGTCGACGTCTTTTTTCTTGAGTTTGACGATGAACGTTCGGGCGACTTTGAACCCTTGCAGCTCATCCCTGTATCCACGTCAGTTGTGCTTGGGCTCATCACAAGTAAACGCCCCCAACTGGAGTCACCCGATTTGTTGAAACGCCGTCTAGATGAGGCAACCCGGTACGCGGACGCTTCTCGACTGGGGATTAGCCCTCAGTGCGGGTTCGCCTCAATTCTTGAAGGAAACCTTCTAACCGAAGAAGACCAGTGGGCGAAGCTGCGACTCGTGTCACAAATCGCAGAGGACTATTGGGACTCGTGACAACCTCGTTTTGTGTGACGAGAGGAGGAACTCTTGATGAATGCACTGGCTTACCAACGCTAGAGCCCGTCAAAGTGTTTCTTAACCAAGCAGCAGCTGGTCAATTTGGCGTGATTGTTTGATTGCGTCTTCGGGGTCGATACCCCACATTGGGGCCTTGACACATATTGAAGCCGCGTGGCTCGCAATGTTTTCAATTTCCTGGCCTACGTCGTCAGGTGTCCCACATATAGCGAAGGTTTGGGCCGCTTCCAAAGGAACCAAGTCAACGCACTGGTCGAGAGGAAGGGACCGACGAGCCGCTACCAGGGTGTCGAACAGTTCACCGAAACCGTGTGCATCAAAGTAGGAGCGGTAGCTGGGGATCGATGCGTAGAACGCCACGTTGCCTCGAGCGCGACGTGCAGCGACGGTCGGATCGGAGTCAATTGACGCCGTTAGCCACAGTTGCACATTGAGATCCCCGGGATCTCGGCCCACCTTGGCTGCGCCTCGACGAAGCGCAGGTAACGCTCGCTCGAGTAGCCACCATCTTGACCATATGGAGTGGCCAATGAAGCCATCGGCGCATTCCCCGGCAAGCTCGCATAAGCGTTCACGTAATGAAGCAACCCAAATCGGGACCCGTCTCACCTGCGATCCGAAGTTTGGGTGAAGCCCTGCGAACGATAGTTGGTAATGCTCACCGTGATAATCGGGGATTGAATCAGAATTCTGTGCTGCCGAGTCGAAAACCAGTCTCAAGATTTCAATAACTTCGCGGATTCGGCTTATCGGCGGTAGAAAATCTTGACCGAAGAAATCTTCTGTCCAGGTCTGAGGCGCCGTACCGAGGCCCAGGGTGAAACGCTCGTTGCTGATGCGATCAAGTTCGATGGCCGCGCACGCGGTCTCAAACGGGGACCGCACGAAGGCCATGGCTATCCCTGTTTCCAGTTGCAAGGAGCTAGTGGCCGCTGCCGCGACCGCCAAACTGGCCCACGGCGGACCATAAACCTGATTCCCAATGATTCCCGCGTAGCCGCGGTCTTCTAGCTGTTTGGCTCGCTCCCCAATAGCTACGGCATCACCTGTGCCTATTGGAGCCCAGCATCTCAGCATGATCTACCCCCCCTGCTTGCGGCTGATCGGCACCAGTTTGAACGTCATTGGAGCAATTACCGTCTATATCAGCACAGTTCTAAGTGATGGTTATTAACCGATCACTCTTGATCAATTCCATGGGCTTGAAGGTCAGCGAGTCTCACCCATTCCAGTGTTGTTAAATGGGTCGCCCGTAATCGAACGCCGGGCGCGACTCCAGCTTGGAAAGCTTCCTGCCAACGAGTCGCACAAAGACACCACGGGTCGCCGTTGCGAAGACCCGGGAACCCCATCTCTCGATTCGGGGTACTGAGATCGTTCCCAACTCTTTTCGAATATTCCAGGAACTCGTCAGTGACGACTGCACAAACTGTATGGACCCCTAGATCGCCCGCACCTGTATTGCAGCAACCATCTCGATAGAAACCCGTCATTGGGTCGAGGCCGCAGTCCTCAAGTTCTGTTCCTAAGACATTGGTGGCCACAGCTGCAGCTCCTATCTCCGGGGCTGCAGGACACCATAATGAGACAACTAGACAGCTGAGGTTTCTTCCCCGGGATTGCAAGGAACCACACCTGACCTGACTAACACCCGCTATACAAGTGAAAGGCCTAGAGAACCCCGCGGGCCTGGTTGATTTCGAGGGAGATCATGATGGTTGATCAACTGCCAGACGAAATGCGAGCTCTCAAGAACCAGATGAAAGCGTTTATTAATGACGTCGTCATTCCTCGTGAACCTGAGTTGATGCGCGAAGACTCTGTGACTGAGGCCGTCGGCGCAGAACTTAAGAACGACGCGAAGAACGCTGGATTGTGGGCTCTTGGACATCCGGCAGAGATCGGAGGTGGTGGCCTGCCGTTTATGGATTTTGTCTATTTGAACGAAGTCATCGGTCGGTCTCATTGGGGTCAGTGGGCAGTGGGCAGTCTCTCTATGCAAGATTCGATCATGCTGCACCAGTACGCCAGTGACGATCAACGGGAGCGATTCTTAAAACCCCTAGTTGAGGGGACAATTTATCCGTCGGTCGGGTTGACGGAACCTGAAGTGGCGGGATCCGATCCGACACAAATGCAAGCGGTTGCGTTGTTGGACGGCGATGAGTGGGTGATCAACGGACACAAATGGTTCACTTCGGGGGCAAATCGGGCAGCATTTACGACCGTGTTCGCGATCACTGAGCCTGACGCAGAAAAGCACAACAAATTCAGTTCAATCATCGTTCCCACCGATACCTCAGGATATGAGATTGTTCGAGTCGTACCCA
Source organism: Acidimicrobiales bacterium (assembly GCA_034399415.1). Lineage (GTDB taxonomy): Bacteria > Actinomycetota > Acidimicrobiia > Acidimicrobiales > Poriferisodalaceae > UBA2110. Next base: position 5,913 of record DASCSY010000080.1, on the reverse strand, counting down.
CTATGGGTCACACTGGCGGAAATCACTGTGAGGTGAATTACAACGACGTTCGGGTCCCATATGAAAATCTTTTGGGCGGACGCGGGCAAGGATTTCATATCGCACAAAAGCGACTTGGGCCCGGTCGAATTTTTCATTGCATGCGGTGGCTCGGACAGGCGCAACGTGCTTTTGAACTCATGTGTGAACGGGCGAAGACGCGCTACGCCCACGGCAGTTATCTCGCCGAAAAAGGCGACATCCAGGCATGGATCGCCGAATCCGCGGCGGAGATTCAAGCTGCGCGAATGATGACGCTCGACGCAGCACGTGCCATCGACGCCGGTAGTGAAGCTCGCACAGAAATCAGTCTCATCAAATTCTGGGGGGCGCGAATGCTACATAACGTGGTCGATCGTGCCATTCAGGTCCACGGAGCGTTGGGCGTCACCGCTGACACACCGCTGGAATTTATGTATCGGGAAGCCCGCTACGCGCGACTCTATGACGGTCCAGATGAGGTGCATCGGATGGTCGTGGCTCGACGGTTGGTGCGCGATCCCTATGAGGGTGTGCCCTGGGCCTAACTACAGAAGTAGCGGCACTCGCGGTGATCTTGAGCCTTGGTTAGCGTCGTCCTCGGATGAGTCGACCCGGTCGTGCGCCAGTGAATTCGCCGTCCTCCCGAACGATTTCGCCGGCGACGACGGTTGCCTTGTAGCCAGATGACTCTTGCAACAGACGCGGGGCCCCGGTGGGGAGGTCGTACACCATTTCGGGTGCAGAAATTGTCAATTGGTCATAGTCGATGACGTTGATGTCCGCGCGTTTGCCAACTTCGAGAGTGCCTCTATCCCCTAGTAATCCATAAATCTCTGCCGTGTCGTGAGTCATGAGCTTGACCGCGTATTCGACACTCATCTTCGGTCCGTTGGTTCGATCTCGGGTCCAATGGCTGAGCATGTATGTGGATGTTGACGCGTCGCAAATGAGCCTGCAATGGGCCCCTCCGTCGGAGAGACTCCAGAACGCGCCGTGATGATTCAGTCGTTCATAGGTTGGATCCAAAGTGTGTTCGGCGAAGTCACTTAGAGGGAAAAAGATCAAACCCCTACCCCCATTTGTTAGCAGCACGTCGTACGCGTATTCGTATGGGTCGCGCCCTGCTCGGCTAGCGCGAGCCGCAACAGAGTCATCGGGATGGGGCTCGTAGTTCGGTTGCGCAGAGAGCGGGTACATCTTGTGGAATCCGTGGGCAACGTCGTGGTTGAAGCGCCCTGTGTATCCGGTGGACTCAGACAGGATTTGTTCTTTCACGGATTCTTTGGAAAGTTCGGCTACTAGCTCCGTGTGTGACAAAGCGTTAGCCAATTGGATATAGGTGGGGTGCATCTTGAAGGGGTGGAGCGAAGTCTCTAACCCAAAGAGGAGCCCGGCCGGTCGCCCAGCTATTTGGGCAACAACTCTTCCAGAGCCGTCAATCGGCGCGGATGACAATTCGAGCAAGTCGCGCCACTGTTGGGGATCGCGATCTGACTGGACGAGTGCGTAGGTCACAGTCAGCCCGTATTCGCCTGCTAGCTCACGCATCCAGTCGATATCTGTGCCGAAATTTCCTTCAAGCCCTCCCAAGCCAATATCGGACGCTACTTCGACGACCCCACCGCCGGCCTCGGCCACGGCGCGTCCAAGAGCAATCAATTCCTCGGCACCGGCGAACGTCCCTGGGACCGGTTCTCCATCCAGGGCGCGGTGGAGCATGGTCCGCGAAGAGGTGAAGCCGAGAGCTCCCGCTTCGATTCCCTCTCGGACAATCTCTGCCATTGCGGCTAGGTCCGCTGACGTGGGTTCTTCGTTTCGTGCCCCTCGTTCCCCCATCACGTAAGCACGAACCGAACCGTGTGGAACCTGTGTCGCGATGTCCATGACTCGTGGCATCGCGTCGAGAGCAGTCAAATATTCGGGGAATGTTTCCCAATTCCAATCGATGCCCTCAGCTAATGCTGCCCCGGGGATGTCTTCGACTCCTTCCATCAGTTGAATGAGCCAAGCGTGGTTATCTGGGTTTGCCGGGGCGAAACCGACCCCGCAATTACCAAAAACGGTGGTGGTAACGCCATGGAATGACGAGGGGCTCATCTCAGGGTCCCACGTGGCTTGGCCGTCGTAGTGGGTGTGAACGTCGACGAATCCTGGGGTGACAAGGAGGCCAGTTGCATCTATTTCATGTCGCCCGGGGCCAATCTCTCCGCCGATCGCTGAAATGCATCCATTGTCAATAGCTAGATCTTCCGTTCGTCCTTCGGACCCGGTTCCGTCCACCAAGTTGCCTGATCGAATCACCATGTCATGCATTGCTTCCCCCTTGACCCCACTAAGTCTATTGAACTCGAAGAGATCAGGCGGACGGGACTCGTTCACTATGACTTCACTTCCACCTGTTACAGCGGCAACTCAGTCGACGGTGCTGGGGCTCTCGGCATTGTGTTCTGAGTGACCGGTCCTCTCTGCAACACAGCTTCGAGTCGAGATCTACAGTTGTGGAATGATTTCGGTCGCGCAGTCTGATATCGACAAGTTTGATCGTGACGGATTTGTCGTAATCGAAGATTTGTTGAGTTCAGCTGATCTGAAGAATTTCGGTGAGGCAGTGGATTCAGCAGTTCGTGAGCGCGTCGGGGGCGATTCTCGACTAATCGGTGAAAAGTCCCTTTACGAACAAAGTTTTCAGCAATGCATGAACCTATGGGAAGACAACCCGGGTGTCCGAGCTCTGACCTTTCACCAGGAAATGGCTGGATTGTCTGCTTCATTGCTTGGGGCAGAGACCGTGCGTATTTGGCATGACCAGGCGTTGTACAAAGAGCCGGGTGGGCGTGAAACCGACCCCCATCAGGACTGGCCGCTATGGCCTATGGGACCGGCGCGGCAAATCACTGCTTGGATTCCTTTCGACGGGTCAACTCTGGACGGAGGAGCGATGGGTTATTCGCCTGGTTCCCATCGGTTGGGTTTGGCGAAGTTCTCCGACATCACGCGAGAGATTCGCGACGAGCCGTACCCATACTTTGAGCATTCCGAGATGGCGGATGTCGTATGGGTTGAAGCACCATTGGGATCGGTGGTGTTCCACCATTCTTTGACCGTGCATCAAGCGAAGGCCAATGTCACTGATCAGATTCGTCGCGTCTATTGCGTCATTTATTTTGAGGATGGCTGCGTGCGTTCTCGACCTTTTTGGCATCAAAGTCTTGATCGTCAGGGAATTGAAGATGGTCAGCCAGTTCGGGGACCTGTGACCCCCATTGTGTGGCCACGCCCGCTCGGGGATTTTCCTGAACCTCCGACTGATTTGGGACGACCGCCCAAGACTGGGTTCCGAAACTAACTTCGAAACACTGCCATGCGCCTTGTCCCTTGAACCTGCTGGTCTTCTAGTGAGAGTTGTTCTCGGCGAGTCCAGCGATTTGCAGCGCTTTCAGCTTTGCCGCATCTAGGTCGTAGTGTCTTCGGGTGACGATTCTTTGAGCGTATAGCCCTCCCCCGGCTTGAATGTTCGTTACGAATTTCCATCCGCCATAGCTGTCTGCGGTGAGGTCCCGGATGGTGTGCATCAGACGTGCTCTGTATTCGCCGTCGACGTCGGGGCCGGTTGACATGTATTTCCGAGCGAGATCACCTACTTGTTCGTTCTCGAAATCTGCGGGACTGGGGGTGGTCAACACCGCGCCACCCGCGATGTCATGAAGGTGTCGAACAATATGGTTGTAGTTGGCGGCCGCGTGGAACTTGCCGGCATTCGTGAACAGTTCGTTAGGGAAGGCAGCTCCCTCGGGTCCGACACTGCAGTTTTCGATCGCAGCCTCTAGCGTCGCTCGGATAAGGGTCGCATGGATGATCATCTCGGAAATTTTTTCTTTGACGTGGGCGATGCCGGCTGTGCCGTTCGCTTCGGCTACCAATTGGGCTAGGCCGACGAGCTGGTCCGCTTCTTCAACGAACGCTGAAAGCCCTCCGAGTCGTTCCCACAAACCGAGGGAGTGAGCAAAAACAGCAGCAAACGCTGTTTCACCATCCAAGAAAACTCGTTCGTAAGGAACGAATACGTCATCGAAAATGACGAATCCTTCAGGGTAATGATGCGTACCGGAGACGGGAAACGAACGTGTGTCCTCATGGCGGGGCGCGTAGGTGGTGTTGATGATCCGTACCCCTTCGGCGTTGACGGGCACCGCGCACCCAATTGACCAGTCTTCTTCGCCGCTTTTCATCGCTTTGGTGGGGATAGTCAGCAGCTCATGGCCGAAAGATGCGCCTGTTATATGCAACTTTGCGCCTCGAATGACCACTCCATCTCTTTGGCGATCTACGACTCTCACATAACTGTCAAGATCATCTTGTTTCGCGGGCGGTCGCGAGCGGTCGCCCTTGGCGTCGGTAATGCATTGAGTGATTCGCACATCACCAGCCTGGGCTTCTGCAATGAACGCGTCCATGCGTTCGATGTAGTCGGGTTTCACATCGTTCATCCGACCCGCCGCGGTTTTCAGCGTCTGGATGGACGTGTAGGTGACGTGCGCCATCATTCCTGCTTCATGAAGCAACGGAATCATCTCTCGCAGATCATCTGCTGAAGAGGGAACGGTCATTAGCGGCGAGGTCGCGTCGGGTGCTGGGTCGTAAAAGCGGTCGTATCCAGCTGCAGTTATGTCTACTGTCTGTCCGAGTAACGGGTGCCCGGCAAGGTCATCCACACTTTCACCTTCAAAGAATGTTTGCCGTCCATCTCGAAGCGATTCTTTGTATTGATCACCAGTCAACATGTGGGTTCTCCTCCCGAAGTATCAACCCTGCTTATTGCGGTTCGAGATTATGAGCTTCAGGTCATTGCCCGCACGTAAGTGCCAATGTCGAAGTAGTCACGCCAGTAATAGATCTTGCCGTCGCGCATTTCAAAAACCCCAGTGCAGGGGAGATCAACTGATTTGTCACCAGCTTTGGTGCGGTCGAGGCGTTCAGCGATGACTACATCCCCATCGGAAGCAATGTTCAACAGATCCCACTCAGTTTCGGTCCAGGGAGCAGTGAATTCGGCAATCATCGTACGTACGTTGTCGCGCCCTGTTACTGGCCCGGTTGGCATGTTGTGATAAGTGCCGTCCTCGGTGAAATAGGAAGCCAATTCGTCAGCGTCGAGGCGAGACCATGCCGCCACAAACTCCTTGATAATTTCTTCATTTTGCATGTCGCTCACTTTTCGTCTCCAAAGTTGTTCATCTTGGGCTGTTACTGGTGGTTGCCCACCGTAACCCCGGTAGGTACTGCTCTGCTCAGCGACTGCTCTCACACAGGGATCCCAGGTGCTTCTCGGTGTCCGCCCGAATCGTTGTCGACACTGCTGAATTATGGGGGTCACTGCTCAAGCCGGTTCGCCCTAGGGGAGTTGGAGAAGCCACCGCGATGCAGCCGAGATATTTTCTGCGGAAAGTGAATGCCCGTGGGGATGCGTTTCCCATGTCACATCGGCGCCTTTAGCGCCAACTCGGTTGAAGAATTCCTGTACCTTGCCCATCGGTGAAAGGCTGTCCTTGATCCCGTGCGCCGCAAATATTCGGATGTTCTGTGTTACGTCGATGTCCCATTCCACTAATTCGTCGGGGTAAACCCGGCATCCGAAAACGATTAACGCCCGAACGTTCGTGCTCTTCACTTTTGACAATGCCGCCAGGGAGGCAAGGCCCGCTCCCTGTGAAAACCCAACCAAAACGGTGTCAGCAGCGTCGATTCCCTCAGTGGCCTGCGCGGCTTCGACGGCGTCACGAATAGCGACCCGAGCCAAGTTGAAGTCTTCCGGGTCAGGGTTCATTCGTGAGACTGAGCGATAAAACGCATACTTGCTCTCGGCGACTTTTACCGGCCCGTGGGGGGCACATA
>DASCSY010000079.1:0-9781 GCA_034399415.1 Acidimicrobiales bacterium | reverse complement strand
GCCTTGGTAGAGAGCCAACGTCGCGTCTCCCCCGACGACCTCGTCGTCACCTCCACCTACCCCATCACCTGCAAAGTCAGCGCCGGCGCAAAATGAACGTCCTTCTGCCGCTAGAACTGCGCAGCGGATGGACATGTTGTTTTCCATTTCCACGAGAGCATCCGCTATGTCATGGATTTGTCGGAAATTCAGGAAGTTATGTGGGGGTCGGTCCATGATGACCATTCCCACATTGCCGTGAATTTCGACACGAAGGCCGTCTGCCATTGCTATCTCCTCGACTCAACACCGTTGAAGTCCCTATTGCATCTAGGGGCAAGGGGTCACCCTAATCGAACACTTCGACCCAACTCGCTCCGTACTAGTTGAGGAGCACTGAATCGTTGCCTCTCGTCGTCTGTATCTGAATAATCTCACCTCGCATCGGTGGTCCCGTCACCGTAAGTCGCATCAAATTGGCCGCTTATCGGCTGGGGTTTCTTCCATTGTCAGACCCCACCACCACACTCGACACCTATATGGAACAACTCACCTCAGAATTCGACATTCGATACCTCCGCCAACCCATCGCAGGTGACCGGCCAGGAGCAGACACCACTATCGCGGTAGTGGTCACCAGAGACGACGCCATCACCATGCTCGACGCAGTACTCACCGCCAAAGGCCGTCACCCAGCATCAGCCCCACACCAAGCTGCATAACAAAACGCGGAAAGGACCGCCCCGAAGGACGGCCCAATCCCTAACAACAGTCGTTAAATCGTCTGAGTAATTGAACGCATCTGCGTCACAAGTCCTGCCCTTTGGAACCCAGCAACCATATCTGCATCAGCCAACAGGTTCGGCAACGTACCGAAAAAGTCCGAAAGCGAATCAATAAAGAAAACACCCAACGCCATGCCAGTGTTTTCGCCGGTAAGAATGCGAGTGGTACGCAAACCGTTCGCGCCTTGGCCGATCATGGAAGCCTCTACAGCATCAACAACTTGATCAACCGCCGCCTGAGAGAAGTCAGTGCCTGTCTGGAAGACACCTACCCCGTATTTACCTTCACAGGTTCCTCGTTCAGCCGTAATTTCAGCCATTGTGACCTGCGTCGACGTGATACCCGCTTCGCCAAAAGCTGCAACAACTTTCGGGTCCGCTAACCACGATGCCCGATTATCGAAATACCCATCTGGACTGTCCCAGACCGACGACACGAGAGCTTTCCCTGTGTTTGCCCCGGTGAGAATCGCCGATCCTCTAACCGACGTCGCCCCTGCCGCAGTCATATACGGTTCGCTTGCATCTATGACTGCTCTTGTCGCCGCCGCATTACCGTCACCCAAAGCCATCATGAGATAACTCATACTTATTTACCTTTTCTGCTCAATGATCGAAGATGAACCTAGTTGAACCCATCAGACCATGAGGCATGACATATCGGCACGTCGGTAGCAAGACCGGACGCTGAACACAGAGGGTGTCTCGTTGTGATGCAGCCAGCTCAGGTTTTGGGGAACACCTGAAGCAGGTCTTGGGTCACTTCTTCCAGGGTGAGCTGCCGATCAGTCACGTTCTTAAGGTGAGCGAGTCGATCGAAGGTTTCCCCTGCGTGTTCAAAGAATCCATTGCCTAACCCGGCGGCTTCCAGCGCTTCGGATATTTCGCGCATTTCGTCACCGAAACGCCAACCCTTCGGACCCATTTGTTGTGCCACGCTTTCAGATTGAGTCTCCAGCGGCATCCCCCGACGTTCCCATTCCTGAAACAGTTCCTTTTCAACCCCCGCTGATCGCGCGTAGGCACATATCAAGAGCAAGAGCGACCCGGACCCTTTAGTCCAGGCCGCAAAACCGATCTTGAAGGCTGAGGCTTTGCCAATTTCGGAGCCCAAATTAATTACTTCGACTGGCGAGTTAGCGAACAGCAATTCGACTTCCTTGGCCCTCGGACCACTCAATGCGAGTCGCGTCGTCCCTATCTCCCAGGCTGGAGGTCCGACTATTCCACCGTCGACGTAGTGTGGAAACGCTTCCGCGATCTGAGTTGCGCTTTGAGGGGCAATTGCGTTGAAATCCGCATAAATGCCGTCGAAACCGCTGTCAGCGACTTCGGCCGCGACCGACGTAGCCGCCCCGGGCGGCACCACCGAAACGGCGACATCAGCTCGGCCTGCGGCATCGAGAAACCCAACTTCTTCAAATCTTGCATCTGTGGCACGCAGTGTCGTCGCGTCGCTTCGCCCGTCAGGCACCCACAGCACGCTGTGTCCGTTCCCAGCGATAGCCGATCCGATCGACGTCCCCATCGCCCCGGGGTGCAGGAGCATCACAGTTGTCATGGGTTCATTCTGTCGCGCTTCGACCGACGCGGCGCGCGCGGTAGGTTGGCTGCCTAAGCCAGGGGGACCCATGAGTGAAACTGAAGAACAGCCGGTGCATCTGCGAACAGGACAGATGGACTGGGATGATTTACTAGCTCGACTTCAGGCTCTCCTCCGAATCCGCACTACCCCGATCGGAATGAAGCTGTTTGCGACGGTCGAGGAGATGGAGTCAGTGCCACGGATTCGTCGGCCCGATGACATCCACACAACGGACCAAATCGTAGGAATGGCGTCACGGCTGAACTGGACCGTCGGTATCACCCGTGCTGACCTGGTGGGCGATCAATGCGGTGCAGTCATAGGACTTCACCCACAGGACGAGGATTGGTTGTCTGGCGAGCGCATGCAGGGAGTCTGGTTTGAAACCCTTGATGACAGTTCGGCACACCAAGACGCTATGGACTGCGTGCCTTTCGGAACTTATGCGGCGATGGCTGTTTCACCTTTATCTTCAAAACGGCTTGATCCACCTGATATTTGTCTTGTTTACGCGACTCCTGCGCAAATGATTCTGCTGATCAATGGTCTGCAGTGGCGCGGCTACAAGAAACTTGATTGGGGATGTGTTGGTGAGTCCGCGTGCGCTGACAGTTGGGGGCGGGCCTTGAGTACAGGAGAGCCAAGTTTGTCGATTCCATGCTTCGCTGAAAGACGTTACGGAGGAGTGATGGAAGACGAACTTCTGATGGCTCTTCGCCCTGAAGATTTGCTTGTTGCTGTGGAGGGCATGGAGTTTTTGAGCCGCAATGGTTTTCGTTACCCAATCCCCAACTACGGCATTCAAACCGATGCTCGTGCCGGTCTCGGCGTGAGTTATTAGTAAACCCCGTCTTTAACGCATAGGAGAAATGATGAGTAACAGCTTTACAAAAGGCGGTTTCGATCTCGGAATTGTGACCACAAACGGTGACGAGATGCTTCAGTTCTATCGAGACGTAGTCGGACTTGAGTTTGAAGCCACTGTGAATATGGAGGCTTTGGGTGTCGCTGCAATGCATCGCGTGTGGGCCAACGAAAGCTTGTTGAAAATTGTGGTTCCCACGAAAGAAGTCCCGGCGGGACCTGGTGGAGGAATGATGGGGGCCTCGGGAATGCGCTATTTCACTCTGGCCGTTCCCGATGTTCAGTCTGCGCTTGATGCATGTGCTGATGCTGGCGCGCCGATTATCTGGGACCGCAGAGAGGTGAGGCCTGGAGTGGTTGTGGGCATGGTTGAAGACCCTGACGGCAACTGGGTCGAATTTATCGGTGAATAGCGATCTCGGGCCCTTCGACGGCAGCTAGAGGTACCCAAGGATGACCTGTGTTGCGTGTTGTACATCCCATGGGTGGGTAAAGCACAAGTCAGCGAACTCCGAACTAGGCAAAACGAGGGTTTGGTGCATTGGCTCTACTGAGTCACCGAACTGTCTAATTACGCCATCGCGGTCACGTCCTCTGTCCCTAACGTCTTTCTCAAGCCGCCGAGCGAGACGCACTTCGCTGGGCGCATCTACAAAAACTTTGAGATCTAATCGTTCTCGACATTCGGCAAGTGCTAACAGCAATAGGCCGTCGACGACGACGAGTGACGAGGCCTCCACTCGATGTACACCACCGGGACGAGTGTGGGTAGCGAAATCGTAGTCAGGCACCTCCACCGCACGTCCCGCAGCTAACTCATCCATGTGGGTCACCAAAAGTTGAACGTCTATGGCGTCAGGGTGGTCGTAGTTGACCTTTGCCCGTTCCCCAACGGGGACTTCTGACAGGTCATAGTAATAGTCATCAAATTCGAGCAATGCGGCGTCAGGACGTTCCGCTAAAAGCGCGCGCGCCAACGTCGTCTTCCCCGCACATGATCCACCGCACAGACCTACCAACACTTCAGCGAATCGTCTCGTTCCAGGGACCTTCATCAGCTCGCGGCTCTTTGGGTAAACCTAAGATTCGTTCACCAATGATGTTGCGCTGCACTTGGCTAGTACCCGCGTAGATCGTTCCTGATCTCGCTGATAGAAAACTGTTGATCCAAGCTGAAGTCGTGTTGGGTGTGCCTGCGTCTGCGGCTCCTAATCCGGCGGCGAGAGCATCATCTCCCTCGACCACCATCGCTTCGGCTCCAAGAATGTTGATTGACAACTCCGTGACGTGACGGTGATATTCGCTCCAGTTGAGCTTCCCAATAGAACTCTTGGGCCCAGGCGGCTCACCATTCAGGAAAGAGGTGAGGACTTGCTGTCCAAGCCATCGCATGATTTCGACTTTGCTATGACACCAGGCCAAACGCTGACGGATAGATGCATCTTTCGTCCGACCGCGTTCTTGGGCCATTTCGACCAAACGATCAAGTTCAGCCCGATAGCGGAAGTACGTCGTCGTCGCTCCGAAACCGCGCTCATAACCCAACAACGTCATGGCAACGGCCCAACCACCATTTACTTGGCCGACAACGTTTTCCTTGGGCACTCTCGCATTTGAGAAAAAGATTTCGTTGAAGTGGCTGTGCCCGGCGATGTTAACGATTGGGCGAACCTCAATTCCTTCCTGGTCCATTGGACACAAAAAGAACGTGATGCCTTGGTGTTTCGCGTGTTCGGGAGCAGTTCGACCGAGGACAAATATCCAATTCGCTAAGTGGCCGCTAGAGGTCCAGATTTTTTGTCCGTTCAGGACCCATTCGTCACCGTCAAGTTCAGCCCGGCAACCAAGATTTGCCAAATCTGAACCCGCGCCTGGTTCTGAGTACCCCTGACACCAAAGATCCTCACCCTCCAGGATTCGGGGAAGGTAGTGCGTTTTTTGCTCTTCAGTGCCCCATTCGATGAGCGTGTTACCCACCATCCCGATTCCGAAGCCGTCGTTCGAACCACCAGTGGGCAATCCAGCTTTTGTGAATTCTTCGGCGATGATCACGTTTTCGTTGACTGTCAATCCAGGACCGCCATACGCGGTGGGCCACATGGTGGCTAAAAGGTGATGTTCGCTAAGAGTTTGGCGCCATTGGCCAACGAACTCGGCTTTCGCGTTTCCTGTTAAGGACCCAATACCTTCCCAGTTCGCGGGTAGATGTTCGGTGATAAATTCCTGGATCTTTGTGCGGTATGCCTCTGCGTCTTGTGAATAGGTTGGCTGCATACTGAGGACAGTACCCGAGGCGACGAGATGATGATTATTTGATGTTCTCGTCGCTGTCGTTACTCAGTGTCAGTCGTTGGATGACCCGATCGAAAAAATCGTCGTCTTGTAACCCGGGAACCATGAGCTTGTTGTCTATTACCCAACTGGGCGTACCGGTAGCTCCCCACTCGTGAGCTCTTTCCATGGACGAGATCACTGCGGGCCACAACTCATCGTTGGCAACGACCCGTTCGATAACTTCTGAAGGAACTCGCAAATCACCGGCTAACTCGGCGAGCACCTCTGGATCTTCTATGTCGCGCTGATCTTGCCAAATCGAGGCGTATATCCGATCGTGGTAGATATCAGCTTCTTCAGGTGAGGCGTACTCCACTACTAGGGCTGCTTGGTGAGCGCGCCGCGTTGGTTGAAACCTTGTCGGAGGCACCAGGGTTACCTGGAGTTCCTCGGCAAGAGGCTGAAGCGCGGAGAACTCGCGGCTGTTGGGTGTGCCGCCGTCAGGAATTTCGGGATGCAATTCGTACGGCAGCCAGGAAATAGCCACGTCATGTCGCTCCTCAAGGCGAGCCGCCCGGGCTCGCGCCAAATGACACCAAGGTCACAAGAAGTCCGACCAAACAACAATTGGCAACGCCATGGGATTCGACGGTATACGTTCACTGACTATGGACTTCGCGATTCCTTCTGACATTCAAGAATTACTTAGTGACCTTGACGCGTTCATCGAGGACGTAATCAAGCCAATCGAAAACGAAAACGACAACATACGGTTCTTTGATCATCGCCGCGAAGACTCACGCACAGACTGGGAAAGGGATGGCCTACCCAACGCCGAATGGGAACAGCTTCTTGGCCGGATGCGCAGAGAAGCCGATACCGCTGGATTTCTCCGGTGGCATCTCCCGAAACGTTTCGGTGGCCAGGACGGCACTAATCTTGGAATGGCCATAGTGAGAGAACATCTCGCTCGGAGAGGTCTGGGTCTTCACAACGACCTGCAGAACGAAAGTTCGGTCATCGGAAATTTTCCAACCGTGTTGATGATGGAAAAATATGGTTCGGAGGATCAAAAAGAATATTGGATTCCAAGAATGCTCGAGGGAACGGCGCGCATTGGGTTCGGGTTGACGGAACCTCTTCATGGCTCCGACGCGACGTGGATGGAAACGACAGCTGTTCGCGACGGCGACGAGTGGGTGATAAACGGCGAGAAGTACTGGAACACCGGGCTTCATCACGCAACTCACGATTACATTTTTGCGAGAACGTCAGGAGATCCGGGCGAAGGTCATGGGATCACCTGTTTCATCGTTCCTGTGGATTCGCCTGGATTCAAGGTTGAAGAGTTCATGTGGACCTTCAACATGCCCACGGATCACGCTCACGTGCGTCTGACCGACGTTCGCGTTCATAATGACGACATCTTGGGAGAAGAAGCCAGAGGCCTTCAAACCGCTCAACTCTTTGTTCACGAAAATCGGATTCGGCAGGCTGCCTCTTCCGTAGGCGCTGGGCTGCATTGCATTGACGTTGCCGTGGACTATGTGAATGGGCGCATTACCTTCGGGAAACCTCTTTCCCAGAACCAAGCAATTCAATTTCCCTTAGCCGAGTTGTACACCGAAGCCGAAATGATCCGTGCCCTTATTTGGAAAACGGCTTGGGAAATGGACGAAGGAGTTGACCACATGGAGATAACTGATCGGGTTGCCATGTGTAACTACCGGGGAAACAGATTTTGTTGCGACGCCGCCGACCGAGCGATGCAAAGTTGTGGTGGAGTCGGGTACGCGCGAAGTATGCCCTTTGAACATATTTACCGACACCATCGGCGCTATCGGATCACCGAAGGTGCTGAGGAAATTCAAATCCGTAAGGTAGCCGGAAAACTATTTGGGTACGCGGGACGAGCGAAAGGCTAAATTTTCCATTTGTTGCCGCGTAGCAATTCCCGCAATCCAGCAGCGTCTGATTTAGTCGGCTCTAGCGGTCGCGCTGCCTGTGAGAACGAAATTTTCGTCTTGGTTCGTTGTCGAAATCGTCAGATCAACCAGCGTCTCGCCGTCCTCCTCGCGAATGGCTGCTATTTCTGCTCTAGCCGTCAAGGTATCGCCCGGCCAGACCTGATTGACGAACCGCACCCCGTAGTAGGTCAAGCGGCCGTCTCCTACGTAGTTGGTAACCATTCGTCCGGTCATTCCCATCGTAAGCATGCCATGGGCAAAAACTGTTGGGTATCCGGCCACTTCCGTCACGAATTTCTCGTCGCTGTGTACAGGGTTGTAATCGCCAGATGCCCCCGCATATTGGACGATCTGGGTGCGGGTGAGGTCCTCGACGATCATTTCGGAATAGGAATCGCCAACTTTGATTTCGGTTGCGTTCAGTGTCATGTGTTTTCTCCCCCTACTGTTCGATGACTTTTTCAGTCACTACGCCAACACTTCGAGCAGTAACGACGAGTTCACCGTTCTCGTCACGATATTCAGTGATGCTCTCGCTGAATTTGAGCACTCCGGCTCGTTTTGATTCTTTCTCCCAGTTCTCGCCCGGCTTTGTTTCGCCCGTTAGGACGTCGCCAGGTTGAAGATGCCTGTGGTAAGTGAAGTGTTGTTCGGCGTGTAGGCCTCCTGCCGAGGAACCAGACTTCTTTTCGTCGCCTTTTGAGTCCGATGGCTCTTCTTTCTCTACCGCCATAGCTCCTGAAGGTGTGGCGCCGCTACCAAACCATTTCTGTCCGGCCTTTGGGCGAAGGAAATAGTCGGGGTCAAATTGTGCGCTCGCTTGAGCGAAGGTTGGTGGGGCAATTATTGACCCAACCTCAGTTCCAGCCGCGTGGGCCTCGTCGTAATAAATCGGGTTGGTGTCTCCGATCGACCTAGCAAACATCAAAATGTGTGAAGCCTCGACCGGGAAACGGTCCACTGCCATGGGTCCCCCTTATTCGGATGAAGGTTGTTTGATCATGACACTGATCGAGTCTGTTTGTCGCCTCGAGTTACTGCAACGCGTCTAAAAGTAATTCGCGTATGCGGTCCGGTACCTCAATCATCATCATGTGACCAACGCCGTCTAAATGTTTGAGATCAACATCGGATAAGCCGGCGACTAGTTGAGAAGTGGCGCGCGGGGGCGTCATTTTGTCTTCGCTGCCAACCACAACGGTAATGGGGCATGTGATGCGCGCTGCGACGTCTCCCGCTTCGTACGCGTTGCAGGCAGCGAGGTCGTTGAAGATCACTCCGTCGTTTGCTCTCTCAAGTAACGCCTGACATCCGCTCCGCATCCATAACCCCGGTGTGGGATTTCCTGCGATGTGGGCTCGAGTACCGTGGCCCCAACTTGTGATGAGTTGTGGAGCCAGGACTTCGTTTCGTTCCGCTGCCCCGAGTAAATCAGGATGCACGGGCATCGCAGCGGCCGCTCCTAGTAGCACAATCCGCTCTACGGCCTCAGGATGGCGGGCGGCGACTTCTAAAGAGATCAGGCTCCCCATTGAATGGCCAACAAGATGAGCGGGTCCTAAGCCAATTTCGTTGATGGCCTCAGCTACCCAATCCGCCATTTCCGCAATGGAAGACAGCGGTTCTCCACCCGATTCGCCGTGCCCTGGGAGGTCTACAGCCATGGCAGCAAAGCCGTGGTGAGCGAGGTACCGCGTTTGTTGACTCCAGACTGTTCGATCCATGCCTGCACCGTGCAACAACACGACTGGTGGGAGGTCCCGATCGACTTCAACGCCACCGGTGGCGATATTGATCGTTTCGCCTCGACATTCGATGTTCATCGGAGCTATCCCTTCTGAGAAGCGCGAAGGGCTCGGCGCAAATCCGAGATGATGTCTTCGGGATCCTCTAGACCTACCGACAGGCGAATCAGGTCCTCCCCCACGCCCGCCGCTACGAGGTCTTCAGCGCTGAGTTGTTGGTGGGTGGTGGAAGCGGGGTGGAGTACAAGAGTCTTAGCGTCACCTACGTTGGCTAGGTGCGACGCAAGTTGCACGTTTTCGATGAATCGACAGCCAGCCTCTCGCCCCCCTGCGATACCAAAAGAGAGGATCGCTCCGGCACCTTTGGGGAGAAGCTGCTTTGCGAGTTCGTGATCGGGGTGGGTTGCTACAGAAGGATGACTTACCCAAGTCACAGCGTCAGCTTCCTCGAGGAATTCGACTACTGAACTGGTGTTCTCAACGTGACGTTTCATTCTTAGTGGAAGAGTCTCAATTCCTTGTAGGAGATGAAACGCGTTAGTGGGGCTCATTGCGGCGCCAAAGTCGCGAAGCCCTTCTGCT
>DASCSY010000078.1:0-10029 GCA_034399415.1 Acidimicrobiales bacterium | reverse complement strand
GCCCTGAGGTGATCTGCCCAGTTTTCCCAATAACGCAATCCTTCGTAGGACATAGCAACGCCTGGATAGGTGGAGTACGTGAAGCGGACAATCGCTGAGGAAAAGCTTGTCGAACCCAACCCGGCGCCACCATTGCGATCGACGGTAACGGTACGCAGCCCTCGCCGACCGAGCTCATAGGTGATCGACGATCCAATAACCCCGGAGCCAATTATCACCGCGTCATAGGTTTTCCCGGACATCGCCACAGTTTCACATCAATTCGCGCAAGCACCAACGGTTCGCTATCCGATTCGCAACGGTTTTTCTATCGCGCCACTCAACACTTCTGGTTCGTGATCGGTGACATGAACGTCATCTTCGATTCGGATACCCCCGAAACTGCGTAAAGGGTCCACTGACTCCCACACAACCTCATCCGCGAATTGCTCGCGAATGGCAGGGTCAGTCAGAAGCGCATCGATGAAGTAAACCCCTGGCTCAACACTGGTGATCATTCCGGCTTCGAGAGGTCGGTCCATACGCAAGTACCGCGACTGCGGGTGGGAACCGGGCTCCCGTCCTGGCGGGTATCCGCCGGCGTCGTGAACAGTGAGCCCTATGAGGTGGCCAAGCCCATGAGGATAGAAAAGCGCGACTGCTCCCGATGCGATCAAACTGTCGACGTCGCCGCGCAACAGTTCGAGTTCGACCAGACCTGAGCCGATAACGCGGGCCGAATCGAGGTGTACTTCGCGCCACTCTTGCCCTGGTCGGCAACGATCAATTGCTAGTTCTTGGGCTCGTAGCACTACCTGCCACAGAAACGTCTGAACATCGGTGGGCTCTGCTCCGACGACTACGGTGCGGGTGACGTCGCTTGCGTATCCCCCAAATTCGCCTCCGGCATCGATGAGGAGCAGTTCACCTTTCTCAAGGGTCCGTGTCGCCGGGCTCAAGCTGTCATCTTGCCCATAGACGTAATGGAGGTACGCGCCGTTCGGTCCGCTAGCGACGATGCTCGGGTAGGCAGTGCGTACTGCTCCAGCGCGAAAAAACTCGGCTTCAATACCTATCTGAATCTCACGCTCGGTCATACCGGCGGTCACGTTCTCATAGACCCATGAAAAGCCTGCTTGGCTCGTCGCTGCAGCAGATCTCAAAGCAGAGAGTTCATACTCGTCTTTTCGTAACCGAACCTCGGCGATTCCGGCTTGAATCTTGACGTCATCACCGCTTTCGATGACTGGTTGGTGTTCGCGGCGCTGAAGCCAATCTTTGAGTTCAGATGTTGGCAGCCCAATTTCGTTTGCGGGCTGATGCCACACCATCTCATCGGCTGTCGATCGAGGACCGAATAGTTGCCACTGCCGGTCTTTGGCGTCATATGCCAATACTGAGTCCGCTATTCCGTGGCCAGCGAGATACGCGAAGTCGGGGTGTGGTCGAAATTCATAGTGAAGATCACTTCCTGCTATCGGCACGAGGGATCCAGAACTAACCAATACGACTTCAGTATCCAGATTCCACTGGTCAGCGACACGCTGACGGCGACTCAGGATGAGTGTGTCGTTAATGATGCTGGCCATGGGAGCAATCTACTAGGGCGACACTGATTGGCTCACCGTGTCATTGTGTTGCCATGAGTACTTTGATTACCGGTGGTACCGGCTTTATTGGCGCCGAAATTGCTCGAATGCTCGTCGAAAGTGACGACGACGTTCACGTAGCGCATCGGTCAGGGAATCTCGGCCGGCTCGAAGGCATAGCCGACCAGGTTGAACTTCATCAGTTTGACCTGTCGGTTCCCGGGAGTGCGACGTCGCTGTTAGCTGAAGTTGCTCCCGAACGTCTGTTTCACTTTGGTGCCATCTTGACCGCCCCTGGTGAAGACGACCCACAAGCACTGCTGCAAGCGAACGCTGCAGGGTTTATCGAACTTATTGAGGCGGCCCGTTTGGCGGGAACCGAGAAGATGATTTTCGCGAGTTCGATAGGAACCTACGGACGCGACACGGGAGGGGGAGTCATTAACGACTTGACCCTTCAACGTCCCAGAAGTGTCTATGGGGTAACAAAGGTCTTCGGTGAAAACCTCGGGGCGTACTATCGGCAGAAGTACGGTCTGGATTTTCGAGGTTTGCGATACCCCTCCATCGTGGGACCTGGTGTCACCACTTGGAGCGTGGCTCAATACACCAGCTGGATGATCGAGAAACCGGCTTTGGGTGAGCCCTTCGATGTGTGGGTGCCTCCCGAGGCCGTGGTGGCAATTCTGCACTATCACGACGCTGCCCGAGCCGCTATCGAATTAGCGGATGCGCCAGCCGACGCCATTGATTCAATCAATTACCTGGTCGATGGGGTGCAACCTACTCCCACCGCAGGCGAATTAGCTGAGGTAGTTCGTTCGAGAATCCCAGACGCTGAAATCAATTTTTCCGCACCTGCGGACGCTATGGCCGGATCAATCCGAATTGATGACAGCGCAGCTCGTCGAGAGTGGGGGTGGTGCCCTAACTTCGACACAGAGGGCATGGTTGATGCCGTTATCGCCGAGGTCTCTCGGACTTAGCTCCGTGGAAGCTCTGACCAGGGAAGCTCTCGCTGTTCTTTCTCCCCGGGTTCGCGTGGTAGCCCATGGACCCTTTCACCCATGATGTTTCGCTGCACCTCGTCGGTTCCACCGGCGATGGATTGGGCGGGGGTAAACATTGAGTAGGCATGAAAAAGGCCGCCGCCAGGGGCGTCTTCTCCATAAAGCATTCCGTGCGGTCCCATGGCGTCCAACCCCAAGTCGCGGATTTGTCGACCCATCTCTGAACCGAGGAGCTTGAGCGTAGAAATTTCGGGCCCCGGCTGACCTCCGGATTTCACGGTTGCAGCGGTACGCATGCCAGACCACTTAACGTTGCGGCGCATTTCGAAGATTTTTGCCATTCTCTGTCTCGCAACGGGATCATTCATGGCGTTGAACTCAGCAGTGACATCTTCGAGCACCTTGGTGACTCCGCCACTCAAGGCAAGTGAGAAGCCGTCGATCTTCGACTCAAGGGCGGACCGGTGATCCTTCACAGTCATGGTGAGATCAACCGACCCGAAAGCCGCTGTGTCTCCCATTCCAGGGTTATCGGGGTCGCGTTCATGTGACAGGGTGGTCATCGCGACACGCCACCCGTCGCCAAGGTCTCCTAATCGATCCTCCTCAGCTACTCGGGCTTCATTGAGAAAAACTTCGTTGAAGGCGGCATCGCCCGTCATTTCCCGTAGGGGCCGAACGTCGACTTCGTCTTGTTCCATGTCAATGAGGAAGTAGCTAATCCCGCGATGCTTAGGCTGTTCGGGGTCGGTTCGCGCTATGAGGATGCCGTATTTGGCCCACTGAGCACCTGAATTCCAGACTTTTTGTCCGCTGATGACCCACTCGTCGCCGTCGCGAGTGGCGCGCGTCGCTAATCCGGCCATATCCGATCCAGCGCCGGGCTCTGAGAACAGTTGGCACCAAATATCTTGACCGTTCACTATTCGGGGGATGTACCGATTCTGCTGCGCTTGTGATCCATAACGCATGATTGTCGGCGCCGCTAAGAAGGTGGCCACCCCGTTTGGTGGGCCAAATGCGCCGATGTGACGGCGGGCTTGGATCGCTGCTCTGGCCGCGACCGCTGGTAGCGCTCTTCCGCCGAATCCTTCTGGCCATGAGGGAAACGCCCAACCCGAGTCCGCTAGGAGCTGCCACCAGCGACCGAGCGGGAGTTCCGGATCCCAATGCCGTTCAAACCAGTCTGTCGCCTCGTTGCGGACGGCTTCAGGGCTTGTTGAGTTCATAGCATCATCATGGCACTCAGGAGGAACAGCCAGTTGACCCATAAGGTCTGGTATGTGTCAAACAGTAATCACAACCTGCTGTCGTTGAAATGGTGGTTTGAGGACAGGGCAACAGGGAAGATGGTCGTCGCTCAGCGTCCCAACGTACTGATTGGAGCGTGCATCGTCGGCTTGGTGGCCACAAACCTGGTCGGCGGCAATTCTGGATTCTTGATAGCCAGCAAATCCTTATGGTTGCTGTGGTCGGCCGACGAATTATTCCGTGGCGTCAACCCTTGGCGAAGAGTGCTTGGCTTGTTCGTCGGTACCGCGACAATTTTACTTTGGTGACCGGTTTCGACGATCGAACGCAAGTATCTGGGTTGTTTAGTGCCCCAAAACACCGCTATCCAAGCTGATCCTGTTCCACGGCGACGACACTCGAGGTCGAACTAGGGTGCCCTCTCAGACCATCAATATTTCTTGGGAGATGTAATGAGTGCAGAGCGCTCGGCAGAAGTTATGCGAACGTACTTAGGAGAAGTGCTAGCCAAACGAAGATTTGAGTTGATCCCAGATTTTGTTGATCAAGAAATGTTGGACCACGCGACTGGCATGCGCGGGCCAGACGCTCTTCATGCCCACGCAAGCGGATTCTGCGACAACATCCCGGACGTAGAAATCGAAATTGAAGACATTTTCGCGACCGAAGACGCCGCATTCGGTATCTGGAATTGGAAAGGCGATCCCATTCAGTCAATGGGGACTTCGTCTAACGGGAATCCTGTGTTTCCCCGCCGTGTGCTTAGCGTATTTCGGCTTCGAGATGGGATGCTGATTGACTACGAAGCGTTTGTGGACGCTGGCCAGGTGAGGGCTCAAATTAGCGCTCCCTAGAACCAGTCGCGAGTCTCGACACTGAAGCGACCCCCGCGAGGGCTGAGGATCGGGTAAGACTATTTGGGAGCGGGATTTCTTGGCGAGTCTTTCTTATCTAACTCTCATCAAGATCTCAGCTTCAGTTCAGGTTCATTGGAGAGGTTTGTAGGTGACAGGAAAACCACACCTAGGAGTTCAATAATGATTCGACGCTCGACAATGAAATGGGCAGCCCCCGTTGTTTTCGCCGGGGTGGTGATAGCAGGTGGCTCCGCAGCAATTGGTGCAGCGCCTTGGAATAACGGAGATCAAAGCGAGTCAACGGACCACTCGTTTCAAACTCGGCCGTCGAAGGGTGACATTGAGGCCCGTAAAGCCGAGATGGAGCAGCGTTTAGCTCGCAGAGTCGAGTCTGGCGAAATCACCCAGGCCGAGGCCGATGACATCCGAGCCAAGATGGCAGAACGCAAGCCCAAACTCGGAAACCGCAAAGGCAATCGGTAAGGGCAACGAATCATTCACTTGGTTAGACGAGCGAAACTTGAGGCCACGACATCGGCCTCAAGTTTGCGTTTTGTAGCACTCTGATATCTAGGAACGGCTCTGTTCTTCTTGGGGTACGACAACCCAGCTGCCCATGGGGATCATGTCAAATGACGCTAGATACAGGGTGGCGGGTCGTTCTGACGTTCCAACTTCCATCCGAAACACGAGACGACGCGCCAAGCGACTCACCCATCCTTCTTTGCGAGCCGGTTTTCGTCGGCCAATCTCATTCTGGTCTCGCGGGGGGACCGATGTGGGCGGTGCATCCAACATGGAAATAACTTAGCAAACGTTTAGTAGGCGGAGATGCCATGGGTTCTAACGCCCGACTTGTGAAAGGATGCTCCTCTTCGATATAGGCGCCCGAAACAAGACAGTAGAGGAGACCCCATGCCCGCAGCAGAGCTAGTTCACATGTGCACAATTAACGCCCAGGTAGGTCCGATGATCGAGGTGGGAAACGGACCGAAGGGCACGCGAATTGTCGCCAACGTTCCGAGTCTGTCCGTTACCAGCGACCGGTTGAACGCGCGACTTGCCACAGATGATGCTGCCGACTGGCTAACTATCGCCAGCGACGGGACGGGTCTACTTGACGTCCGTTTCACCCTTGAAACCGATGACGGCGCCTTTATCTACGTCGAGTACCAAGGGCGCGCCAACATGGCCGAAGGTCTCATCGCGACCGCACCGACATTTCAAACCGGAGACGAAAGGTATGCCTGGCTCAACAGCGTTCAAGCCGTTGCCGCTGGTCAACTTAACGGCGAGACCGGCGAATTGGTGTACGAGGTGTACGAGGTCAAAGTCACAGCCTGACGCGACATCCCTTCAATATTCAGCTTCTACGCTGGCACCATGGACGAGGACCGAGCGACCGCCGCCCATGTAGCTGGCCATGCCGTGGTCGGAGAAGTCATGGGATTCGAGTGCATAGGTCTAACGATTCGTTGGACTGAACAGCATCTCGGTGTCTGTCGGTGGCCGGCTATGCCTGAGACAGTTTTCCGTCAACTGCAATTTCAAAGCTACGTCCCAAGCGATCCCGAATTTGAAGAAGTAAAGAACTGGGTCGTGCAAAGAATCAAGTCGTATTTGGCCGGTGCCCTTGCTGAACTCAGGGTCACCGGTGAATACAACCTCGCCTGGATGACAACCGACGTGAACATGATCAGCGTCATCACGCGGAACATATTCGGTACCAAGGGGCCCGACTTCGATGAACAACTAACTAGCGAGATCTATTACGACGTTGATCTCGGCGTCGAGATTGAAGATCTCACGCGAGTGGTGCTGCGCGCACGGGAGCGATGGGATGAGGAGGTGCAGCAAATACTCGCTCAAAATGTACGTTGGGTAGATGCGATCATCGAGCTCCTCTTAGAACACAAAACCATCAGCGGCGACCAGGTGCGATCAGCGAAGCCGCTCAACTGATCGAAAGACGTTGAACGTATTTCGCTTAGGCTCACGCGATGAATAATTCTACGAACTCGTTAGCCCTTGAGTTACCAGATGTTGAGACCTGGGGGCTCGCAGGAAAAGCTGTCTTAGTCACGGGCGGCGCTTCGGGAATCGGTGCGGCGACTGCACACTTAGCCGCGGCTGATGGCGCCCGGGTGCTCGTATGTGATCTTCCAGAAAGCAACGGAGAGGAAATAGCTGACGCTACCGGTGGCATCTTCATTCCTTTGGATGTGACTTCACCAGAGGATTGGGTCGCAGCTGTAGAAGGGTTGGATCAACTCGACATCGCAATCCTTAACGCCGGAGTCGAATTTCGAGACCCAGCTGATTTTGCAAGAACATCAGACGATCCCGGTGCTTGGGACCTCGAACGCTATATCAAAACGAGAGGCGTCAATGTTGACGGAGTTGCCTTTGGGTTACACGCTCTCGTGCCGGTGTTTGACCGCCTAGGTAGCGGGGCGATTACCGTAACTGCCAGCCTCGCTGGGCTCATTCCGTGGTCTCCGGACCCGGTGTACAGCATGACCAAGTGGGCGGCGGTTGGTTTGGTTCGTGCTGCCGCGACTTCCCTACGGAGAAAGAACATCACCATTAATGCTGTCTGCCCAGGGGGCGTCGCAACTCCAATGACCAGAGTGTTTGACGGGTCTGTTCCCGAAGGAATGGCTGATCCGCGACACATTGCCACTGCGCATTTAGGTATTGCGACGTCAGGGCAGTCAGGTCGCGTAATCAAAGCCGTGGCGGGTTACCCCCACACAGCCCACCAGTTTGCTGAGGTAACCAACACCTTTTAGCCACCATCGGCATTCAACAGGTGAGGACTCGGTTCGGTTTTGGTACTTGACCAAAGCGGATGGCACTCCAAAAGACTGCGTGTTGACCAACAACTACGCTGAGGCGCGGTGACCTTAGAAGTTCAACGCCCCTCAGACTCCCCTGGAGTACTTCGGCTGGTTTTGTCTAATCCGCCAGCGAACGCTACCTCCATCGAAGATCTCCGTTCGATCGCCGACACCCTCGAAAATCTCTCTCCAGACGACCACGTCGTTGTCATTTCCGCTCGCGGGAAGGGCTTCAGTGCGGGCGGAGACTTAAAAGAAATGGGTCGACTTGAGGGTCACGAAGGGATACTGCAGCAGTGCCTGGAGTCGGCACGCGCATGCACGGCCATATCTCGCTGCCCGATACCCGTCATCGTGGTCGTCCACGATTACTGTCTCGGGGTGGGAATAGAACTTGTGGGCAGCGCCGATATCACTCTCGCAAATGAAGATGCTCTGTTTCAATGGACGGAAATCGACAACGGAACCGTCGGCGGAGCCGCACAAGGCTTTCGGATGCTCCCTTCGCAGGTACTGCGCCACCTCATGTTCACGGCTGAGCCGATAACGGCCCGGGATTTGTGGATTAGAGGGGCGCTCACAGAGGTGTTACCGATTTCAGACCTAGAGGCACGCTCTCAAGACATCGCGCGAACTATCGCAGAAAAGCCACCCGACTTGGTTCGCCATCTCAAAGCGTCGATGGACAGCATCGAAGGGCTCGATGTTGAAAGCGCTATGCGTTTCGAGCAGGGGTTCATTTTTCAGTTGAATATGGAAGGGAGTGGTTCTGCCGCTCGGGCCGCCTTTCTGGACGGCGACCGCAAAGGACTCAAAGGAAGCTCCGCCCTACCAGATACCTAATTTCCAAAGAACCTTGATAAGGAAAAAACTTGGAACGCCACGATTTCTTCGAACATTCCGACCACCCCAGTGCCGGGCCCCTTCAGGGGCTTGTTGTTGTGGAGGCCACCACAACTTGGTCCGGTCCCATGGCTGGTTGCGTACTTGGGGACCTGGGTGCAGACGTCATCAAGGTTGAACTGCCGTCGGGGGACGTCACTCGGTTCGCGCCGCCTCTTCTCCCCGAGACACAACTCTCGTTCGCTCACCAAACCGTGAATCGGAACAAGCGATCGCTTGCTCTGGACCTGCGAACAACTGACGGAGCGCACATATTTTTGAAGCTCGCCGCCCGAGCGGATGTCATTATCGAAAATTTTCTGCCGGGCACCCTGGATTCGTGGGGGCTTGGCTTCCGCGATATCGAGGCCGTTCGCCCGGATTGCATTTATCTTTCAATCTCAGGGTGGGGTCAGTATGGCGAGTTGTCGAATCGGCCGGGATACGACCCGGCTACCCAGGCGGTAAGCGGATGGATGTCGTTGAACGGAGAGCCCGACGGGGTGGCTGTTAAGGCTCCAACATTTCTGGCCGATGATCTGGCGGGTCTCCATGGTGCCGTCGCGGTTCTTGCTGCGATTCGACATCGCGAAGCGACCGGTGAGGGTCAACATATTGACGTTGCGTTGCTGGATTCACTCCTCTTCCAGTCGAACGGTTTCCTGACACTGGGGGCGATGGGCGCGCCTCTTCCTCGAATGGGTTCTGAGGTACCTGTTGCCGCACCATGCAACACGTATCGCTGCGTCAACGGCGATGTCTTTATCGCCTTGATTTTGGATAGCCACTGGACTGCACTGGCGAACCTTATGGGCCGGCAAGATCTCGTTGACGACCCGGAACTATCCTCAAACAAAGGTCGTGTCGTTCGAAGGGATGACATCAATCAGGCTGTTTCTGCTTGGTTCGCGGAACACACCGTCGAGGAGTCTGTACGTCTAGCTGCGGAGTTTGGTGTCGCTGTTTCTCCGGTCAATACGTTCGCTGATGCTGCTCAAATGCCGCACGTCATTGAGAGAGAGATGCTGCAGGAAATCGAGCTAGAGGACGGGAGCGTGGCTCCGATAGTGGGGCCCGCTGCCAAGTTCTCTCGAACCCCAACAAAGGTTCGAAGCGCTGCAGCCCAATTGGGTGCCCACACCAACGAGATTCTCTCTGAGCTTGGTTACAGCCCACAAGACATTGAAAGCTTTCAACAGCAAAAGGTCATCTGAGAAGGCCCTCTCCAACACGCTGATTCTTAGCCCGAGACGAGAGAATGGGGCCGACAGGTTTACCTGTCGGCCCCATTTCCCGTCTTTATTGGATTGGGATATTTGTCAGCTAGTGGCTAACGGCACCCACCGTTGGCTTTGTCCCATGCGCAGTTGGGTGTTCCGCCATTGGCGTCGACGAGGTCTCCTACCTGGTTCCAGGTTTGCGCAGTGGCGTCGAACTGGCTGAAGTCCGATCCCTCAACAAAGTAGGCATCCGTGGCACCAATCATCTCATTGGTGATGCCTGCCATTGTCTGGGGGTGGTAGATGCGGAAGTTACGCAGAGCCAACATGAAGTTGGTCCTTGTGAGCCCTCCCGGGAGTTCGTCAGCGACTCGAAGAGCCTCAACGTATGGGTAGCCGAA
>DASCSY010000077.1:0-10143 GCA_034399415.1 Acidimicrobiales bacterium | reverse complement strand
CGGGGACAGCGATGGCGCTCGCGCCGCTCGCGGACGTGTTATTTACGAAGATCCTCAAATACGATGCTGCTGCGCCCATGTGGCCCGATCGCGATCGATTCGTCCTCTCAGCAGGTCACGCTTCGATGCTTCTGTACTCGATGCTCTACTTGAGCGGGTACGGAATCACCCTCGATGACATTCGGAACTTTCGCCAATGGGGCTCACTCACTCCTGGTCATCCTGAAGTAGGACTTACCCCTGGGGTTGAAGTAACTACCGGCCCGCTTGGTCAGGGCGTCGCGAACGCTGTCGGGATGGCCCTTGCTGAGCGACATCTCCGAGCCCGGCTCGGAAGCAACATTGTTGACCACCGTACGTGGGCCATTTGCGGTGACGGCGATCTGATGGAAGGTATAAGCCACGAAGCTGCGAGTCTCGCCGGTCACCAACAACTCGGTGGCCTGGTCCTCGTCTACGACGACAATCAGATAACTATTGACGGACCAACCTCCTTGACGTTCTCTGACGACACCCAGCAGCGCTTCGAGTCCTACGGTTGGCATGTTCTAGATCTTGGTGAAGCTGCCGAAGACACCGACCGGCTTGAGTCGGCTCTTAAGGAAGCTGCTGAAGTAGCGGATCAACCCTCGTTGGTGATCGTGAGAAGTCATATTGGATTTCCTGCGCCCACAGCGGTGGACACGCCTGGAGCCCATGGAGCCATCACCGATGATCAGGAAATTGCGGCCGCAAAGACTGCTATGGGATTTGATCCTGAAGTCACATTCAGGGTTGATGACGATGTTCTTGAGGCCTACCGCGAGGCTGGTGCTAGGGGGGCTGCACAGCATGCCGATTGGGAACAGCGGGTCGCCGACAGCGATGTTGATCCCGGCTGGATTAAGGCCCTGCTAACAGGAAGCCCTCTACCAAATTGGTCCGATGAATTACCGAACTACGAGCCCGGGAGCTCAATCGCTACTCGAAACGCAAACAACCACGTTATTGATGCCCTGGTGGACGTGGTCCCCTCCCTGGTGTCAGGATCTGCGGATCTAACGGGAAATACCGGCACGAACCTGGCGGCCGAAGCCCTGACTCCAGCCCGACCGGAAGGTCGAAAGCTCTACTACGGGATCCGCGAACATGCGATGGGTAGTGTCGCTAACGGTATGGCGTTACATGGTGGCGTACTTCCCGTTGTCGGAACGTTCCTAGTTTTTGCCGATTACATGAGACCGTCTGTGCGTATGGCCGCGCTCAGTGGCGCCAAAGCGATCTTCGTCTGGAGTCACGATTCCATAGGGGTCGGAGAGGACGGACCAACTCACCAACCTGTAGAACAAGTCGCTTCACTTAGAGCGATTCCGGACCTCCCAGTGGTGAGGCCCGCTGACGCCAATGAAGTATCTCAGACTTGGAAGTTCGCGATTGAGAACGACGGTCCGATAGCTGTCATTCTCACGCGCCAAAATGTCCCCGTCCTGGAGGGCACCTCCCGTCCGGGCCAAGTTGAGCGGGGAGCATATGTGCTCATTGACGCACCCGACCCGGCGGTGATTCTGGCGGGAACTGGATCAGAAGTTCAGTTGTGTGTTGAAGCCGCGGGCTCTCTCGCGGCTGCAGGAATCGCATCGCGAGTGGTTTCGATGCCGTGCTGGGAACTTTTCGCCGATCAGGAAGAAACATATCGATCTGAGGTGTTCCCCCCAGGGTTGCCGGTCGTTGGGGTGGAAGCGGGTGTTTCTTTGGGTTGGGACCGTTGGGCTGATGTGAGTGTGGCTATCGATCGGTTCGGCGCTAGTGCGCCAGGCAGCCAAGTCATGGAGGAATTCGGCTTCAGCGCTGCCTCGGTCGAAGCTGCCGCACGTTCACTACTTCAATGATGCTCGGATTGGACATGGCTTGACTACTTCTAACAACTCAAGGAACCGGCTTTCGACCCTGTATAGCCAACAAGGCCAAAGCCCTTGGCTCGACAACCTCCGGCGCGGTTGGATCACCACAGGGGAATTAGATCAATGGGTGACCTCGGGCATCAGAGGCCTCACCTCAAACCCCGCAATTTTCCAAAAAGCGATAGAGGGAAGTGAGGACTACGACGAACAATTTCGTCAGTTGATCACCGGCGGGACCAGCGTTAACGACGCATACTGGGACTTAGTCACCAGCGATATTAGGGGCGCCTTGCGAGCTCTGCGACCCGTGTATGAGGCATCACTGGGGACGGACGGATTTGTCTCAGTTGAAGTTGATCCGGCGTTAGCGAGAGACTCTGATCAGACGGCCACAGCGGCCAGAGCGCTCCACGACAGGCTCAACGCCCCGAACCTCATGGTCAAAATACCTGGCACTCGCGAAGGTCTTCCTGCAGTTCGAACGATGATCGGCGAAGCAAGGTCAATCAACGTCACACTGATCTTCTCGGTTCAGCGATACAGCGAAGTCATGGAGGCCTACATCTCCGGATTAGAAGACGCTGTGGAGGATGGCTGTGACGACCTTTCTAAGATCGCTAGCGTCGCGTCGTTTTTTATTTCTCGGACCGACACCGAGATAGATCGACGCCTAGAGGAGATCGGAAGCGAAGAGGCTCTTTCTTTGCGTGGGCGGACTGCGGTGGCTCAAGCTCAAATCGCCTATCGGACTTTCATCTCGGTCTTTGCTGGTCCTCGCTGGCAAGCGTTAACCGACAAAGGAGCGCAACTTCAACGACCTCTATGGGCTTCCACCAGCACCAAGAACCCTGACTACTCCGAGACGCTTTATGTAGACGAGCTAATTGGTCCTAACACGGTCAACACCATGCCTGATAACACCATTGCGGCGTTTACCGAGAACGGAACGGTTGCCCGAACAGTTGACTCGGATTTCGCCCAATCTCAAGCGGTTCTTGATGCTGTAACAGGCCTCGGTATCGATCTTGACGATGTAGCTGCGGTGCTTGAACAGGAAGGGGTTGCATCGTTCGTTAAAAGTTTCGATGAGCTGATTACGAGTTTGTCAACCAAGGCTCAGTCGTTGAATTAACAACAAGTCGGTTGCATATCGAAACCGACTCCTCTAATTTCGCGCATATGGTTCAAATCTCCCGGCGGACCGATAGTTGTTCCATTCAAGGCACCCTTGACGTCATCGGCGATCGATGGATACTTCTCATTCTTCGGGATTTGTTTCGCGGGGTGCGACGCTTTAGTCAACTGGAAGCAAACTTGGGGATCGCGAAGAATCTTCTGGCCACTCGCCTTGCCAAACTCGTGCAGGCCGGCATTGTGACCAAGGTTCCCTATCAAGAGAGACCAGTCCGCCACGAATACCTACTTACTCAGAAAGGCCGCGACCTCTCACCCAGTTTGGTGGCGTTGATGCGCTGGGGTGATCGCTGGTACAACGACAAAAAACCGCCAACACTTCTTGTTCACTCCGACTGCGGCACGCCTCTTACTCAGCTAACCCAATGCCCAGCCTGTGGCGACTCACTTGATCCAGCAGAAATCCGCAGTCGGCCAGGCCCGGGCGCGACTACCAGCTCATGACGGCGGAGAAACCATGACTATGAGTATTGACGTTGCCGCCGAAATTGAATTGCTGTTGGATCTCCCGCTCCGATCGCTACTTCAACGTGCTGCTTCGATTCGCGATTCGGCTCACGGAACTCGAATCACCTACAGCCCGAAGGTTTTTATTCCCCTGACGATGCTGTGTCGAGACAAGTGCGGTTACTGTACTTTCGCTCAACCGCCGGCTCGTATTGACCATCCCTACCTAGAACCCCATGAAGTCCTCGCTTTAGCTCGACACGGTGCGTCGCAGGGATGCCATGAGGCACTTTTCACACTGGGTGAGCGACCAGAACTGCGTTACCCCGTCGCTCAGGGTTGGCTTGACGATCACGGGTACGAGAGCACGATCGACTACTTGGTTGAGATGTGCCGCGTCGTGCGAGACGAGACTGGCCTTTTGCCTCATGCCAATCCCGGGGCGCTATATCGAGAGGAGCTGGCAGACCTAAGGAAAGTCAGCCCCAGCCAGGGGATGATGCTGGAAAGCCTCAATGAGGATCTTCTATGTCACCGTGGTTGTCCAGACAAAGAACCGGACCGCCGGCTCAGCACCCTGGAGGCTGCAGGGGAACTTCGGATCCCATACACCACCGGTTTGTTGATTGGCATCGGTGAGACGCTTGCTGACCGTGTAGAGACGATTCTCGCTATAGCCGAAAGCCACCGCAGACACGGCCACGTTCAAGAGGTCATTGTTCAGAATTTCTTGCCGAAATTGGGTACGGCCATGCATAAAAGCCCCCCATGTCCGCCGGACGAATATTTGCAAGCAATCGCACTCGCACGCACCTTGCTTCCAGAAGACATTCATCTTCAGGCGCCACCAAATCTTTCTGATGATTTCGGTGGCCTTCTTCAGGCCGGCATCGACGATTGGGGTGGGGTGTCGCCAGTCACCGCTGACCATGTAAATCCCGAGCGCCCTTGGCCCGAGCTAGATCGGCTCCGAGAAGTAACCGAAGGTAAGGGCTTCACCCTTGCTCCTCGTTTGACCATTCACCCAACTTTCGCTCTGCAACCTAAGATTTGGCTTGACGAAGAGAACCGGTTCCCTGTCCTTGACCGAAGCGACGCTGAGGGTCTTGGTCGAGATGATCCCGGTGCACAAATGCCAGAGAAAACAATGGAAAATCGGGATGCTGGTTCGGGAGCTGACATCTTGATAGCCGATCAAGACAGCACCCAATGGTATTCAGGAGGAGCCGAACATCTGCCGATCAAGATCGTTCCTGGTCGGCCGTTTGCTCGAGGTGCCGTGCAAGAGGTTCTCGATGGTGTCCTCTCGGGTCAAGAAGTAGGCCGCGAGGAGATCATCACCCTTTTCGAGGCTCGGGGACCTGAGGTTGTTGCGATCGCTGAAGTAGCCGATGACTTGCGTCGCCAAACTGTCGGCGAAAAGGTCACGTGGGTTCACAACCGGAATATCAATTACACCAATGTCTGCACGTATAAATGTCGATTCTGTGGTTTCTCAAAGGGGCCCTTGTCGCTAAACCTCCGCGGCACCCCCTACATGCTGACCTTGCAAGATATTCAGGAACGAGTCATCGAGGCCGCCCAGCTTGGGGCTACCGAGGTAACACTCCAGGGCGGTATCCATCCGAGTTTTGATGGTGACTATTACATCGACGTATGTAAAGCAATCCAGGACGTCGTCCCGGATATGCACCTGCATGGTTTTACCGCCCTGGAAGTTATCGAAGGCGCTAATCGGCTGGGTGAGTCTTTGGTCGAGTACCTAATGCGTTTAAAACAGGCGGGACTGAAATCGTTGCCTGGAACAGCAGCAGAGGTGCTCGATGACGAGG
Organism: Acidimicrobiales bacterium; assembly: GCA_034399415.1. GTDB lineage: Bacteria > Actinomycetota > Acidimicrobiia > Acidimicrobiales > Poriferisodalaceae > UBA2110. The sequence goes on along the minus strand of DASCSY010000077.1, from coordinate 4,790 downwards.
TTCGTCGGATCCTTTGTCCGGACAAGATCTCAACTGGAGAGTGGCTCGAGTGTCACGAGGCCGCCCACTCGGTCGGGCTTCATTCGAACATCACCATCATGTTCGGATCGATAGAAGAGCCCCTTCATTGGGCAAACCACATCGTCCGAACCCGTGAACTACAGAAACGGACAGGGGGCTTTACCGAATGGATTCCATTGCCATTTGTGCATATGGCGAGTCCGATTTACCTGCAGCGCCAAGCCAGAAGGGGACCAACTTTTAGAGAGACTCTGCTCATGCACAGCGTCGGCCGTATCGCCTATCGCGACCATATCGACAATGTGCAGGTGTCCTGGGTGAAGATTGGCGTTGAGGGGGCCAAGCAGATCTTGAGGGCAGGGGCGAACGATCTCGGAGGGACTCTGATGGACGAAAACATCAGTCGAGCCGCCGGTGCACAACATGGGCAAGGGCTAGTGGAGCAAGATTTTCGTGCTATCGCAGAACCCCTAGGGAGAACGGTCCGTCAAAGAACTACTTCTTATGGTGAGGCCGATGGAGCTCCCGCCGTGGTAAGTACGACCACCATGTCAACCGACAATCCCACGGATAGAAAACTCATTCCGATCACCGCTCTTGGCGATCGAGTTTGATTAAGTAACAGAGCGGTCACTCCTTAGAGTTCGCTGGAATTGTTTAGATAACAGTTGACTCCGGTCCACCACCGATAATTGCGGCTGCCTTATCCACTGCGCGGCGCGCCCGGCTCAGTCGCTTTTCGATCTCTGGTCGTTTGCTCGTTGTCTCGTCAGCCATGGCTTCTCGAAGAGCATCCATGCCTATATCGGCGAGTTCTTCGGAGATGTTCTCGAGACGGGCCTTGATGTCCTCAAGCTTTTCTTCCACCTCAGCCCTCATCCCTTATCAGATCGTCGACTATTTCCAGGGGGTGGCGCACGGTCACTCCCCCGGCTCGCAAATGCAAGACACAACCTGGATTGGCGCTCGCTACTTCTTCGACTCCTGCTCGACCGATACTGCCGATTTTTCGTTCCCTCACCGCGCTTGAAGTGTCCGGATAAAACATCGAATACGCGCCGCCTGCACCGCAACATAACCCATCGTCGTCCAGAATGACCGGTTCGACGTAGCGAGCTAAGACAGCTTGGACAGAATCATGAGATCGTTGGACATGGCGGAGGTGACATGGGTCTTGAATGCCGATTCTTGGAGGTCGCGAGCGGGGGGGAGGCAAGGCCTCGAGATGATTCTCCAACCATTCGTGAACATCAAGTACCCGCTTGCTGAACTCATGTGATTCGGGAGTGTTCAACAAATGGCCATATTCTTTCAACTGCGCTCCGCATCCCGCCGAGTCGACAAGGATCGGCGCGTCTCCAGGAAACGCGGCAATCGTCCGTTCGGCTAAACGCCGGGCTGCAGCACCTAAACCTGCATGCGTGTGAAGGGCGCCGCAACACGCTGCTTTCCTGTTAGGGAAACGCACTCCAACCCCAGCTGCTTCGACGACTCTTTGGACAGCCCTATGCGTTTCTCGCATCCACGCGTCCATCACGCAGCCAGTAAATAGCCACACATCGTCGCCGCTGGAGACCAGAGGGCTCTGGATCAACGGAATTTTCGGAAGAGTCACCCGCGAGGGGAGCAGCTCGATCCTCTGCAAGACGGCCAACATTCTTGAACCTCCTGCCAGGATTTCAGGCCATCCGAGTATTCGGTAGGCGACGCGTCGCCACCATGGTTGGTACGGGGTTTGTTCGGCCAGGGCTTCGCGGGTTCTCTCCATCATCGAACCGAAGGGAACCCCCGCTGGGCAAGCAGTTTCACAGCCTCGACATTGGATACATGCGTCCATGAAGTTGATGAAGGTCTGGTCGACCATTCCAGAATTCTCTGCTTGTCGCATCAGCGCGATGCGCCCGCGGGGCGAAGCTGACTCTTCTTGAGTCACCCGGTACGTGGGGCAGTGCGGAAGGCAGAGGCCGCAAGATACACAGGAGGCAAGTTCGTTCGGATCGATATCAAGTTTCACCGCGACTTTTTTCATGTGGTTATCAACTCTCGACCAGGATTTAGTCGACCATTTGGATCAAGGCGATCTTCGAGTTCCCTCATGAGGCGTTTGTTTGCTTCCCCGAGCGGGGCTGGGGTTTGTCTTTGGCTGCAGTGAACGACGCCGACCCCAATCTCAGCGAGCCATGTCTCGGAGCTCCGTTGGAGTTTTCTCAGCGCACTTGGCTCAAGCGAATGTCTTCCGCCTTGGGGAAAGTCGGGGGGAGATGCCACTTCTTCGAGGTTGAGGTTTGCGGCTTGGCTCTCGACGTCTGATGTGACGCCTTCCAGGCAAACCCAAATCGATTCGCCATTCCAGAGAATCGACGAGGGCCTATACAAGTCGTTGTACAGCTCGAACGGGTCCATCTTTCCGGTAAGCCAGAGGGTTTTCTCTGGGATAGGTAAACATCGCAAGGTCACTTCGGCGATACAGCCCAGTTTGCCTAGCGACCCCACCAAGAGGCGGCAGAGATCGTAGCCAGATACGTTTTTTACGGTCGGCCCACCGGAAGTCACAACCTTTCCGCTGTGGTCGACATGTCGAATCTGAAGCACTAAGTCGCGAATATGCCCGTAACGGAGTCGCCGAAACCCGCTCCTCCCCACTGCGAGCGCTCCGCCAACGGTCGCCTCAGGATTTAGGTCAAAGGGAACCATTTGTTGAAATTGTGAACATCTATCGTTCAACTCCCCAATGGTTGTCCCCGCCCCGCAACGCACAGTCATTTCTTCAGGTTGATGAGACCAAACCCCAGCTGGGGCCCGAACTTCTCGAGCGTCTGGGCGCGGCGGGCCTCCCACGTCCCATTGAGTTCGGTTACCTACAACAGTGATGGGACCCGCCTGACCGATCTCCTTTGCAAAGCTGACAACTGACTCTTCGATCGGACCGTTGGCGTTCACACCCACGCTCCTTCGGGAACGTGTTGACCAAACGAATCACTGCATCGGGAACCTGAGGGGAGCACTTTGAGGGGGTTCGCTAAGCCATCTGGATCAAAAGCCTCGCGGACTAAATCCTGTGTTCTCATGTCGTGTTCAGTGAAAAGCATTCCCATGTACTCACGCTTCTCAAGGCCTATACCGTGTTCTCCACTCAGAACACCCCCGGCTTCGATTGAGGCGGTGACGATTGCTCTTCCAGCTGCGTGTACTCGCTCTTGAATCCCGGGTTCGCGACTGTCATACGCCAGAATCGGGTGGAGGTTGCCGTCCCCAGCGTGGAAGACGTTGATTGCGATCAGATCGTGCGCGTCGGCGATTCGATAAACTTTTTCGAGTACCTCAACGAGTTTTCCCCGAGGGACAACTGTGTCGTGGAGGTAGTAATCGGGCTTGATACGTGCGACTGCCCCGAAGGCGTTTTTTCTGCCTTTCCAAAGCAACGCTCTTTCGGCTTCGTCTGCCGCGACTCGTACCGTTCCTACAAGATGCGCTTCGGCTACGCGACGAACAATTTCGACTCCACTTTCCACTCCCCCAGGGAGACCATCTAGTTCGACGAGCAGCACGGCGTCGGCTTCGGTTGGATAGCCCGCTTTGACGAACGCTTCAACCATTTCGATCGCTCGGTGATCCATCATTTCAAGGGCTGCGGGGATAAGGCCTTCTCTAATAATGGCTGAGACCGCTGCCGCCCCATCTCTCACGTCTGAAAAATCGAGTAGCAGTGTTCGGACTTCGGGCGGATTTTGGGTCAAGCGAACTGCAATCTTTGTTGCCACTCCCATGGTTCCTTCGGAACCGATAAACAGCCCTCGCAGGTCGTAACCCGCTGGTTCTGCGCTGAGATCTCCTAAGAGAGTGATAGCACCATCGGGTAGAACAACTTCGATGGCAGCGACGTGGGCGCTTGTCACCCCGTAGGCCAGGCAATGAGGTCCTCCGCTGTTGTTCGCGACGTTTCCGCCGATCGAACAAACTTGTTGGCTTGACGGATCCGGGGCGAAATGAAGTCCGAGGGGCTTCAGCTGGGTGCTCAGATCAAGGTTGAGAACACCGGGTTCTACCCACGCGATGCGATTATCTAGATCGACTTCGATGATCCTGTTCATCTTGGCGGTCGCTATTACCACTGCATCGCCGACAGGAACAGCGCCGCCGGCTAAACCAGTTCCGGATCCCCTAGCGACAAACGGGCGTTCATGTCTTCGGCAGATATTTACAATTTGTTGAACTTCTTCGGTGCTAATAGGCAGGCAAACTATTGATGGGTGGCCCTCGAGGTTGGACCCGTCTTTGCTGTAAAGCCCCAGTTCAAAGTCTTCGGCCCGAGCGCGATCGCCCAGTAGCGATTGCAGTTCATCAAAAAGGCGCTTATCGAGGGACTCGGGCACGATGACGAACGTATCGTAGGCTGAGGGTGTGACGAAGCCCTTAACGTCTTCTAATTTTGATCGTGAATGGTTGTCGTTCGAAGATCCGGGAGAACATCGCACCTGGCTCTTCGATATTACGTTCCTCGCGAGTGACTGGACTTGCATTTATTCCGTTGGCTGTCCGGGGGTTGCAGCTGAACCGGCTCCTGATCAACAACTCGGCTGTTGCACCCACGGCGCCTACATTTCTGATGCCGATGACCTCGAGCGCGTAAGAACTCAAATCAGTCGGTTGACAAGCGAAACCTGGGAATACATCGACACGGCTGAACGCTTCGACGGCGCCTTATGGCAAGACACTGATGGGTGGTGGCGCACACGCGTCGTTGATGGGGCCTGCATCTTTCAGAATCG
>DASCSY010000076.1:0-10180 GCA_034399415.1 Acidimicrobiales bacterium | reverse complement strand
CTCCTCGGTCACCTTGAGCAATTTGTCGATATCGGGAGACACCGCCCCCACGGGCACGGTGCGGCAATTGTCCCCAATGTGACCATCGAGCGAAACGCACACGTCGACGGCGATGATCTCGTAATCGACCGCGCGGGAGTCCGAGAATACCTGGACAACCTGTCAGGCTATGAGGGCATTATCGGGACCCTGTCCTGCGACGCATTCGGCGACTGTGGTGCTGCACGCATCACCGTTGTCCAGAACAACTCAGCAGACTTCCAGGGTTCACTTGAGAACGTGGTATTCGAGTTCGCTCCGTAATACCCCGACCCCTAACGGGTCAAGCTGATCGGCTCTTCGGAGTCATTGGTTATCCCTGAATCGACATCGGCCCCGACTCGGCACCCCGCCGGGTCGGGGCCGAGTGTCGGTTGACGACGTTGGCGAACTTGATACGGCGTCTCAAGCCGCCTCTACTTTTGGAACGAATGTGACAACGACGTACGACGCGAAACCTACATCTCGAGTCCTATGGGTTGATCGCTTCCTGACGCTTATCAGATTCGTGTTCATCGTTGTTATATCGGTCGGGCTGTTGGCCTTTATCGCGCAGCAAATCAACCCCCAGAACCCGTTCGCACAGTGGATCAATCCTGACGCGACAGGATTGACAGCAGCCCAATTCAAAGGATTACTAGTCACCGGATTAGCTCAGGGCGCAATGTATGGACTCATCGCGCTGGGATATTCAATGGTCTATGGCGTACTTGGCTTCATCAATTTCGCACACGGGGAAGTGTTCATGGTCGGGGCCATGTCGGGGATGATCACTTCAAACAAGCTTGCAGATGCCGGCCTATGGGAAGACGCGTTTCTTTTCTGTCTTCTTTTCATAGTTGTGTCATCAATTGTTCTTTCCACGGCGACTGCTGTGATCATGGAACGCATCGCCTACCGGCCGTTGCGCGGCGCCCCGCGCCTTATCCCCCTGATCACCTCCATAGGTGTTTCATTCTTCCTCCAAAACGTGTCGGTAGTCCTTCTTGGACCTGGAGCGAAGTCCTACCCAGCCTTGCCGAGTTGGCTTTCACAGAAACGTTCACTTATCGGCTTTCAAATCGAGGGAACAAAGCTTGTTGTATTACTAACCGCCGCCGTCTCAATGGCGGGTCTGTGGTACCTCGTGGAGCGAACGAAAACCGGCAAAGCAATGCGCGCGGTGGCTGAGGACAAAGAAATCGCTGCCCTCATGGGTATCGACGTCAACCGAATCATTGTCACCACCTTCGCTGTGGGCGGTGCCATGGCTGGAGTGGCTGGAATCTTGTGGGGTATTTTGTTCCGCAGCGTGATCCACACGACTGGATTCTTGCCCGGAATCAAAGCGTTCAGCGCCGCGGTGGTCGGCGGAATCGGCAACCTCGGCGGAGCCATGGCAGGAGGACTGTCTCTTGGAGCAGCAGAAGCCACCGCTCCTCTGATGCTGCTCGAACCGCTTGGAGTGGACGGGGTTTCACAGCTTCGCGACGCTGTTGCCTTCGCCGTTCTCATCTTCGTCTTGCTGGTACGACCGAGCGGGCTTTTCGGTGAACGACTGTCGGAAGATGAACGAGCATGACAGCAACATCAAATGGCATCCCGACTCTCGAAGCCCCAGGACTTGACTGGCGTCGACAGATCAGGTTCTCGCTCATCGGCGCCCTAAGCAGCGCGTTTATCGCCCTCGCCGGAATGCCCGTTGGGTTAGACCGACGAAACGTCATCCAGCCCCTACTGAGCATGGGGTACTTGTCGCTTTTGTGGGTGCCCTTTGTTTTGGCCAGCCTCGCGGGGAGTCAGGTCGTCTTAGAGGGGATGACCGAACGAGTAAGAAGTTCCAAGGATCTAGTGGCTGGAGCACTCGTCGGATTAGGCAGCGCGCTCGGGCTTGTTGCGCTAATGATCCTGGTGAAAAATTTCAACATTCGAGATCCGCTTGTTAATTGGAGCCCCCAACTCCTTGACCTGCTGTCATTCAATCGATCTGCGGGTTTGGGCATGGTGTTCTGGATTGTCCTCGGGACGACCTTGGGCCTGATGGGTGGAGCAATGCATGTGGTCCCTACAGCGGTCCGTTCCAAAACCCTGACCGTTCTGTTCTCCGTGTTGGCTGTCTCCGTTCTCGAAACCTTCATTACCGACTTACTCAAAGGATTCCAGCTCGAGATCTTCACAGACTTCATCTACTACAAACGCGGTGGTCTCGAAATCGTCGGAGCGCTCCTCGTGGCCGCACTCGCAATTGCCATCCCACTGCTGGTCGGCGACCGAATCACCGTAGTGCGAACCCGCGTCCAGAAAATGCCCGCAGACGAGCGAAAGCGAGTGAACCTGATCCTCCTTCTGGTCGGCTCGACGCTACTGCTTGTGCTCCCGTTCTTCCTTGGGAAGATCACTAATGAATTACTCGCCAACGTGGGTCTGTTTGTCTTGCTCGCTCTGGGTCTCAATATCGTCGTCGGGCTGGCAGGAATTCTAGATCTCGGGTACGTGGCTTTCTTCGCTGTTGGCGGCTACACCACAGCGGTCCTCACCTCACCCAACTCTCCTGGGTTCTCTCCCCAGTTACCTTGGCCCGTGGCGCTAATTGTCGTGATCGTTTTGACCGGGCTAGTAGGGCTTTTCATCGGAGCGCCCGTAATTCGTATGCGTGGCGATTACCTAGCGATCGTGACCCTCGGCTTCGGCGAGATTATTCGGTTGCTGTTCCTAAGCGACTGGTTGTCCGGCTGGTTCGGCGGCGCTCAAGGTATTACCAACATTCCCGGAGTTGACGTTGGTTTCGCAACAGTAAATGGCATCGATCCTAGATCAGTCTTCTTACTCGTCCTGGTGTTCTCAGCGATCGCGATATACATCTCCTGGCGCCTGGAGCATTCCAGAATCGGACGCGCCTGGATGGCGATCCGAGAAGACGAGGACGTCGCCGAAGCCATGGGAGTCAACACCACTAACACCAAGCTGATGGCCTTTGTCGTCGGAGCAGTACTAGCGAGCTTTTCGGGCGCAATTTTCTCGGCAAAAGTCGGATCGATCTTCCCGACCAGTTTCCTCATGCTTGTATCGATCATCATCCTGGTGGTCGTCATCGTTGGTGGCATGGGGAATATCGTCGGAGTAATCGTCGGTGCCCTGGTACTGATCGGCATCTTAGGTGGCCCCAAACAGCCGGGGTTGTTGCAGGAGCTCAGCGAGTTCAAACTGTTGGTTTACGGTGCCTTACTCGTATGGATGATGCTCAAGCGTCCAGAGGGTCTTGTGCCAAATGTGCGGCGTAGCCGCGAACTCCACCAAGAAGAGTTCCTTCAAGACGCGTGGCTAAAAGGCGAAATCGACACCGATGACGAAGAGAACCCGTCGTGAGCATGTTGCAAATCAGCGATCTAAGCGTCACCTTTGGTGGCCTTCACGCGTTAAGAAACTTAGATTTCCAAGTTACAGAAGGCGAAATTGTTAGCGTCATCGGACCTAACGGAGCTGGCAAAACGACCTTCTTTAACATGATTAGCGGAATGGTCACCCCGACCTCGGGCGACATCGTCTTCGAAGGCGAGTCACTCCTGGGTCTAGACCCCAGTCAAGTAACTGAGCGTGGTATCGCCAGAACCTTTCAAAATGTGCGACTTTTCGCCAATATGACCATCTTGGAAAACGTCATGGTCGCCCAGCACTGTCGCACCGACCAAAAGGTCTTTGGCGCCCTTTTCCAAACCAATGCCTTCAAATCGGAGGAGAACGCGATAAGAGAGTACGGCGAAGAAGTGCTTTCGTTCTTCGGCTCGCGACTCACGGGATATCGGCTGGAACAACCGGCGTCGGTTTTGTCATATGCCAATCGACGGCGGCTTGAGATAGCGCGAGCGATGGCGACGCGACCACGACTCTTACTTCTTGATGAACCCGTCGCCGGAATGAACCCGCGAGAGTCAGCTGAGTTGACTGCTCTGATAGGCCGTTTGCGAAGTGAATGGGGCTTCACCATCGTCATCATCGAACACGATATGAGTGTGGTGCGTGACGTTTCGGACCGAGTAGTAGTCCTAGACCACGGGGAGTCCATTGCTCACGGCTCCTACGAACAGGTAGCGAACGACCCCAAGGTCATCGAGGCCTATCTGGGGCGTCAGGTGCAAGATGAGCAAGGCGAAGAGGAGGCGTCACCTTGACCGAAAATCAAGTACCACTTCTCGAATTTCGCGGCATCAACACCCACTATGGGGCCGTCCACATACTCAAAGACGTTGACCTCTCCATCTTTGCGGGAGAACTCGTATGTCTTCTCGGAGGAAATGCAAGCGGGAAGAGCACGACCCTCAAGACGCTGCTCGGCATGGTGACGCCAACAACAGGCGATGTCGTCCTCGACGGGGAGATAGTCACTCATCGTTCCACTAGCTACCGAGTCGAGCGCGGGGTGACAATGGTTCCCGAGAACCGCCGGCTTTTTAAACGACTCTCGGTCAGAGAGAACCTAGAACTCGGCGCATATCTGCGTACAGATCGAGATGGAATAGCCAATGATCTAGAGCGCGTGTTCGAGATGTTCCCACGCGTCAAAGAGCGCCTAAACCAAAAGTCCGGAACCTTATCCGGAGGCGAACAGCAGATGGTTGCAGTGGGGCGCGCATTAATGGCCAATCCCCGGGTCCTTCTAATGGACGAACCATCTATGGGTCTAGCCCCGGCTCTAGTTCAAACAAACTTTGAACTAATTCAACAGATTCACGAAGAAGGCGTCGCGATTTTCATAGTTGAACAAAACGCGAACATGGCACTCTCGATCGCGGACAGAGGATGGGTGTTACAGACCGGGAAAGTGGTCCTAGACGACAGTGCCGAAGCCCTTCTCGCAAACCCAGAATTGCGCGCGAGCTACCTTGGCGAGTCGGGTAACAGGTAACGAACGTTAACGCCCCAGAAAATCGAACCCCATGGCCAAACTCTCCGCTAAGCCGACCCAAGTCAAAATGAGTTTGTGAGGAGCAGGCGGGCCCTCGAACGGCGATCAATTCGCGAGATCACGAAAGGCATCGAACTGACCGGTGGCGGATCCCTCAGCGATTTTGTTCAAGAGTTCTTCTCCCCCGTGTTCTTGGAGGAGCTTCTTAGGTAAGGCCGGCATCGAATAATTTTCAGGCAGCGGAGGCACAGAACGCACCTTTCGAGCCATAGCAGCTTCGATGTGTGGGGCGAACCTCTCCGCCTTTTTGGAGCGAGCCTCAGAGTCCCTTTCTTTGAACTCCGGCAAGATTTCTGTCCCAAAAATCTCAATGCTTTCCATGATGTGGTCGTGGCGGTTGTTTCCTGCCTGTAGGACAAATATGACCTGATCGACTCCTGCTTGCTCGTAGCGTTCCAGAAAAGACCGGAGCTGATCGGGTGTACCGATCGCACCGCGAAGGCCTTCGGTCTCGCCAGCGGCGATCTTCGCCCCAAGAACTTCTTTCGCCTCCGCGACCACCACCTCCGGCGAGTAGCCCGTCTCGGCTCGTTTTTCGATGAACTCTCGCCAAACATCGGTAGTCCCAGGCAGATGGTCACCGAACACGTAGAAGTGAGCGAGCGAGTACCCGAAAAAGTTTGCTCCCTCCAGTCCTCGACGGAGAGCCTCAGTTTCGTCGTGATGGGTCATCATCGTCGAGACACAGGCCAACTGCGGATTAACCACTTCCCCTACTGGAATGCAACTATCAATAAAGGTTTTCTCGTAGTCCTCGACCCAAAGTTGAGCTTCTTCGGGATCGACGAAAGCGAATGTGAGAGCGCCCATACCTCTTTCGGCAGCCATCAATATCGTGTCGCGACGACTGCAGGCAACCCATAGGGGGGGATGGGGAACTTGAACTGGTTTGGGAACCACGTTGCGAGGAGGCATGGTCACATACGTTCCGTCTACCCCGCTGAAGGGCGTTTCAGTCATACACCTGATTGCGACCTCCAAGCCTTCGAGCCACTCGTCGCGTTTGGTTTCTGGATTGACTCCGAATCCCCCCAATTCTGCTAGAGAACCGGACTCACCCGAACCGAACTCAACTCTTCCACCTGAAACCAGGTCCAACATTGCCAGTCGCTCGGCGATGCGAGCAGGATGGTTGTACCTCGGGGCCGTCAGTATGACACCGTGCCCAAGACGCATGTTTTTCGTTCGCTGACTTACGGCGGAAAGAAACACCTCAGGAGCAGACGAGTGACTGTATTCCTCTAAAAAGTGATGTTCGACTTCCCAGACGTACTCGATTCCGAGCTTGTCAGCGAGTTCACACTGGTCGAGAGCATCAGTAATTAAGCGTTGCTCCGCTCCTACATCCCAGGGTCGCGGGATCTGATGCTCAAAAAAGATGCCGAACTGCATAGTTAGGTCACTTTCCGTTGGTCAACGGATACTAAGTCTGGAGAGGAAGCACCACGTTCGCTACCCCTTCTAACTCGGCAAACCAATCATTGGGCTCACCCACCAAAATTGGAACGAACTTCGACGCCCCAACTTCGATGAATCGTTCGATCTGATTTTTCAGACCGTCATGGCCGAGGGGAATGATCTCTTCGGGAGGGACGCCGGGAGCACGGCGATCAAGGATAGTTCGATAACTAGCTGGTAAGTCCCCGTGGCTGTAGGGGATTAGGACGCCGAAATGTTCGGGATCCATGAACCTCTCCTGTTCATCGGCGGCATCATTTACGAGTCGCCACCCCTGTGCTGCCATCTCAGGTGTACAAAATGAGGGAAGCCACCCGTCTCCAAATTTTCCACATCGACGCAACTCAACGTCAGCCGCGCCTCCTAGCCAAATGTCCATAGGCTTCTGGCACGGCTTGGGCAGGAGATCTACATCCTCGTAGTTGTAGAAGTCTCCTTGATGTGTCACCGGACCCTCCTCCCACATTCGCTTTAACAAAGGGAGGGCCTCGTTAAACATTTTGGCGCGCTGTTTGCGTTCAACACCAAAGGCAGCTTGTTCGTGAACGTCTGCGACGCCTAGTCCGAATGCTGGGAGGAGACGACCATTAGAGAGCCTGTCGAGACTGGCGAGTTCTTTCGCTAGGACCGCCAAGTTGCGGCCAGGGAGAACCATTACAGAAAACCCGAACTTCATTCTCGTTGTTCTGCCCGCGGCATAGGCCAGCCCAACGATGGGGTCGGGGCATTCGCCACCTAAGCGTTCGCTGAGCCACAATGAATCGAAGCCAAGTTGTTCTAGGGAATCAACGAACGGATCAAAGGTTGAATGGTCGTTGGTGAAACTGCGGGTTCCTAGGCCAAAGCCAACACGGATCTTCATGTCAAGACCCTAGAGCAGCTAACTCGACCACGCCGTGTGTGTTGACCTCAACCTTTGCCTAGTGTCTCTGGGCATATGAGTGAAACTCCCGATATTGAGGCTCTATATCGAATCGACGGCAAGGTTTGTGTCGTAACTGGCGCTTCCAGCGGCTTCGGCGATCGATTTGCCAGAGTGTTGTCCGCGGCCGGAGGCAAAGTCGTTGCTGCTGCGCGTCGCCGTGACCGACTTGAGGAGCTGGTGTCAGAGTTGCCCGACGCAGTAGCGATCCGATGCGACGTAAGTGACGATGAACAGTGCCGACAGTTGATTTCTCAGACCATTTCCCATTACGGACAAGTAGATGTGCTGGTAAACAACGCTGGCATTACCGACGCAGTTCACGCAGCCGAAGAAGCGAACATCGAAGTTTTTCGAAACGTTGTCGACGTGAATCTCAACGCCTGTTTCCTCCTATCGGCACTAGCCGCTCAAGACATGCTGACCCGTGAGGAAGGAAGCATTATCAACGTTGCGTCGGTACATGGCCTCGTAGCGTCCGCCCCGAATCTTCAACCGGCCTATGCGGCGAGCAAAGCGGGCTTGGTGAATTTGACCCGCGACCTTGCCGTCCAGTGGGCCAAGCGCGGCGTCCGCGTAAATGCACTGTGCCCCGGTTACTTCGACACCGAGCTGACGCGTGGCATGTTTGAGGACGAACGCTCGACAAAATGGATTGAGCGAAACGCGTCAATGGGTCGCGGTGGTTCACCCGAAGAGCTAGATGGAGCGCTCCTATTCTTGGCCAGCAGCGCCAGCAGCTATGTCACCGGGATCCCACTGCCAGTCGACGGTGGTTGGATCGCTCGATAAAGGTTCTCGCCCAACAAGCCATATGCCCGTACCCTCGGTTGTTGCGATGATCGCTCGCCGAACACTTTTCTTCGCAGCTGTACCGTCCTGTGTCGCTGCCCTTCTCATCTGCGCCTGGTTACTACTGGATCCTCAGTCGCAATCAGGCATTCTGCGATGGCTCGCAGTTCTGGCAGCGATTGCGGCATCTCTGTTGCTAGTGAGCAGTTCGATCGCTGTCTTATGGACAGGAGGGCAACAAGAAGCCGAACTGGCTCGCGCCGCTCGCCATGACCCGGTAACTGGATTAGGAAACCGCTTGCACGCGCTTTCCCGACTAGAAGAAGCCCTCGCGCGATCGCGGTCCACCGGACGCGCGGTCGGAGTCGTGTTTTGCGACCTGGACGATTTCAAAGTCGTCAACGATGTCTATGGGCACACCGTCGGTGACCGGTTGCTGGCGGCAATTGGTGCGCGCTTTGCCGATGCGGTGAGACCAACCGACACCATTGCCCGATACGGCGGCGACGAGTTCACAGTCGTCTGTCCCGAGCTGAGAGACGGAAGCGACGTCGGACTCGTTGCAGATCGGCTCGAAATTGCAATGGAACGCCCCTTCATCATTGGAGGGCATTCCTTAACCGCTAAAGCCAGCATCGGCTTCACCGTCGGCTATGGCACTCGTAACAACGCTGAAGAACTCATGTCACGCGCAGACGCGGAAATGTACCGGGTAAAGATGCAGCTCTAGGCGAGAGCCGGTGTGCCCTCAAAGGCACCGGGATCTTCTGGGGTTGGAAGAAGTGGTTTCGAACGCCACGCCATTGCTTCCTCGACCCCTGCCAACACGCCCCTCCAATCAGCGGGATTCCATCCTTCAGCGGAGTTGACTAGAGAACCGTCTTGAGCGATATGGGCGAGCGCGGGAAGGCGCTCCAACCCGAGAGATCTGACCAACTCTCGGTTTTGATCAACCAAAACCAGCCACTCCTTTGAATACTTGCCCAAGTATTCACGTGCCCCGTCTCCGTCGCTCGTTACGAGGAAAGCGCAGCGGATGTCGGCCTCCTCGTAATGGGCAAAAACCCGGTCAGCTGTAGGAATGATCCATCCGCTTTCATGGGTGTAAGGATCGAGTACAACGGTGAGCAGATTGAAAGTCGTTAACCACTGGGACAAGGTCTGTTCAACACCGTCCATGGTCGCAACGATCAGTTGGGTCGAAGGGTCAGTTGCCACGAGAGCCAAGCTAGCGCGCCTAATGAGCGAGCCCCACTTCCAACCAAATTCAATTCGACTCCCATTTCCGTCGACACATGTGGCAGTCTGCTCTCGTGCATCCCATTGAACGGCTTCGATATGTAGCTCGCTCTGGAGGCATTGATCAATTTGCTTTAGCCCGCGAAGCAGCCGACGCGTTGGGTTCGTTGTGGGGGGAACCAGCGGAGTTAGTCAACGCCTGTCGACGCATATTGCACCACCACCCCCTGGCTGGCTCTCTATGGGCAATGGCAAGCAAGGTGTTGATCGCGACCGACGCCCGCAGAGCGGCCATCGGCTTCGTCGAGGAACTCAATAGCGACGACACTCCAAGAAGCGTCGCCTCCGCTCTTCCCAATAACGCGACCGTAGCTGTCATTGGTTGGCCCGACCTAGCCATGGAAAGCATCCACCTCCGCCGCGATATCAAGGTGCGCGTCATAGACGCGTACGGCGAAGGAGCAGCACTCGCTAGGACGCTTCTCCAACGCGAAGTCGATGTAGCCGAAGTGCCGTTAACCGGCCTGGGGCAGGCATGCGCTACCGCAGACATAGTCATTCTTGAGGCAGCCGCAGCGGGCCCCGAAGCGCTGATAGCCCCATCAGGTTCCTACGCAGCCGCAATTTGCGGACTACGGGAAGGTAAGGATACCTGGGCTGTAATCGGGGTTGGTCGCGCCCTCCCGAGACCATTCTTCGAAGTCATAGAAGATCAACTAGCAAAAGAAAATGTTCTAGAAGCCGACGAGGAAGTTGTTCCTCTGGAAGTGTTCACACACATCATTGGC
>DASCSY010000075.1:0-10298 GCA_034399415.1 Acidimicrobiales bacterium | reverse complement strand
ATCATCGACAATAGTCAACGCACACCACTCATCTTCACCTGCGCACGCGTATGCACCTTGTGGTGCCATGTGTAGGTCTCGATTTCCAAGTCTTGTCGCTAGGTAACCGTTGAGCTGATAGTCGAGGAGTTCGGGTGCGAGCAGTTGAAGCCCGACTTCCAACTGGGCAGCCTCAATGTGACATCCCTCACCTGTTCGTTCCCGACGGTCGAGAGCGGCAATTACCGCCGTTGTGATGAAGCGAGGAGCGATGGCGTCGGTGTACGCCATCCAGGGACCATCTGGACCAAGATCAGGCCATCCGACCAGTTCCGTGAAACCTGCGATAGCTGCGGCGTGAAACCCGTAACCGGCGAGCGATGACATGGGTCCACCTCCGCCAAGTAATGAAGTGGTGACGGTAACAACAGAAGGGTTGTCGCCTCGTATTTGCTCATGCCCGAGACCGAGTCGGTCCATGGTCCCTGGCCGGAAACTGTCGATCACCACGTCGGCCCATCCAGCGAGTCGCCTAGCGACCCCGAGACCGGCTTCGGACGATAGATCCAGCGACAACGACGATTTTGATGTGTTGAAGCTGCCGTAAAAGTTAGAGCGATTAATTCCAAACTCACCGTCTTTGAATGGTGCTTGAGCGCGGAGGGTGTCGAGACGCTTCTCGGTCTCAACTCTTACCACCGTGGCTCCATGATCAGCGAAACACTTGGCTGTGATGGGACCCACTCCGATCCAGCTGAAGTCGGCGACCTTTAGCCCCGAGAAAGGGAGATCACCGTCTTTTTGCGCGATGTTCCGAGTACGCCGCACCCGCGGGGGTTCTGAGCGCAGTTCGGTTCCGCTTGAGTCGGAGGCCGGCACGTTCGATGGTTGATCACACCGTTCCCCGTCGACGGTAAGGGGGCCTCCGGCGCGACGCACAGGTTCATTTGCTGTGGGAAAATCAAAGGGCCTCCAGAAGTCGCGAACTTCGAGGTGGTTGACGTTGAGCAGGTCTTGTATCGAGTTGACGGGAGCGAACGTGGCCCCAATTTCGATGCCGCGCATTAGTAGTTCTTCTCGCGTGTAGCGCGAACAGAGTTCGTCGAGAGCGACGAGCATGTCCTCGTAACTCATAGTGGTGTGCTCACCCGACAGGGCGCGGTGATCATAGGTAGACCAGTCTTCGTCTCCCCAGGACTCGTCGATGATGCCTTCAGCGATCATCCACGGAACCAACGGAGCGTAAGTAGCACCGATTGGAGCGTTGATGACGTATCCATCGCGTGCTGAGCGTCGGAGGTCGATCGTGAGAGCTAACGCAACCTTTGAACCCGCCCTTTCGAAGTCATAACCCTGAACCTCATATGCCTCCATTGAGTTCAACAAGGTCCATGTCATGGCCGCTTGAGCTGACACGTCAATCCACTGCGGTTCGCCGGTCGTTTGCATGCGTGTGTAACCGACGAGACTTGCTAGGGCTGCCTCGGCTCCGGCATGACGCCAGGCCTGGGGAACTGACACTTTAAGAGGACTTCTTTCGCGGACTCCTTGGAGGCTCATTGGACCGCCAAGCGCCGCGATGGAAAGTTCCGATGCCGGATCGTTAGAACGCGGCCCGTCGGCTCCGAATGCGGTGACGAGGACATACACAAGTTCCGGATTAGCTGAGGTGAGGTCCGCTTCAGATATTCCAGCCGACGCCAGATAGCCAGGCGGCCCGCTATCGAAGATGATCTCGGATCCTGCTACCAAACTCAGTAACGCTTCGCGACCCGCGCCTGAGTCGAGATCAAGCTCCACAGATTTCTTGTTGTCGTTATAGGCAGCGAATTGGAGGCTTCCGAGACCGCCTTGAACTTCAGTAGCGAAGGGCGGTTCCTGCCGTGCCGATGAACCCCCCAGTGGCTCGATCTTTATCACTTCGGCCCCTAGTCGAGCGAGGAGCCAAGGTCCTACTTCGCCTCGATGATCGGTGAGGTCCAAGACCCGTAGATCCTCAATCAACATGACGCCCCCACCTTTCCAATTGCCGTCAAGAAATGAGGCGCGAACTGTGCTCTCATTCCTCCGTGGTTACTAGAACCGGTTACTAGTCCAGCACACCCGGGCACTTCGAGTGGGACGACCTAGCCTGGCGGAGGAAATCTTGCGCCTTCAGGTTCACCCCACAGGGGCTGGAACGGGGGCGGTATCCCAACTCTTCAGCTCGGGCATTACTGCGTTGACGAACAAGTCGACGTTGCGAGCAACTTCCCCGTAGGGCATACCTCCATAAGAGAAAAAGGGAAAGAACCCGGCAATTCCGATGTTTGCTTCAATGGCTGCGACCTTTTCGGTTACTTGCTCCGGTGTACCCCATGGCATCAAACTGATGAAGTCTTTGGCTGCACCATCCAAGCCACGATTTTCTACATGGTCAGCGACGTTGGAATAGAACTCGTAGCCTCGCACCTTAAAGTTCTCGCTGTTCGCAAGTTCATAGTGTTCAAGAATTGAGCGGTAATAGCTTCCGATGTATTTGTGTGCCAACTCAGCGGCCCTATCGGCGCTGTCGTCAACAAACACGAATCCCCCCGACAGTGGTGGTGGAGGGGGTTTGTCGGGGTGTTCTACAGCCCAGGTTTCCTGATAGGAAGCGACATCGGCCGCAACCACCTCCCATGGTTTTTGCGGGATGACCAACAACCCTGCCCCTAGTCGGGCCATGATCGGTGCCGACTCCGGAGAGACCGCAGCGGCCCACGTTCGACCAACAAACGATCTTTCAGGAGCTGGGCGTAGGTTTCGATGTGGCTGACTGAGAAATTCGCCCTCATAGTGCAAGCCGCCTTCCTCGAGTCCGGTCAGTAGAGCTTCCGCGTATTCGATGAATCGTTCGCGAGATGTACTCCGATCAACTCGAAACCCCTCATATTCGAGACGAGCGAGACCGCGTCCGATTCCGAGTAACAGCCGGCCTCCTGACATGTTGTCTAGCAGCGTCACTTGCTCGGCTACGCGTAGGGGATCATGCCAAGGCAACACGATCACAGCTGTACCCAGTTGCAGTTCTTTCGTTTGTCCCGCAAACCAAGTGAGAATCTGGAGCGGATCCGGACTCATTGAATAACCTGAGAAGTGGTGGTCAACCGTCCAAAGAGACTGGAATCCCAACGATTCCGCCTTCAGTCCTAACGCCAGTTCGGCGTTGTACACCTCGCGGTCGTCGCGTAGGTCATCTGGGTTTTGAAACACGAGTGCCATTCCCACGTGCATTTGTCACGCTCCACGTCAAACTAGAGGTCAGTATTGTCGCGCTTTAGCCACCGACGCGAGAGTAAAAACAGCCTTTGGGTGGTCTTGAACCTGAGCGTTGCCTGCATCTAACAGTCGAGTGAGTGTCGCGGACGCTAGCGTCCGTGTTTGTGGCAGCAGGTGCGCGCAGCGAAGCCAAGCGTTGGTACCAGGTGAACTGGGATCCCGACCGTCCGGTCGGGGACTGGTTCGCGCTTCTCGCTAATTCAGGCTGGGGTTATCCCGGCTGGCCCACTGAGTGGCTCGGACGAGGTATGGATCGAGCCGATGTCAGGGTGGTGCGTGAAGAACGAAAGAAGCTAGGGGCCCTTGCACCCCCTTCGGGGATTGGACCTAGCTTGCTCGCCCCGATGTTGTTTCGGCACGGAACTGATGACCAAATGCGCAGGTTTCTTCCTGCTATGGCGTGGAAGGGCGAAACGTTTTGTCAAATGCTCAGTGAGCCGGAAGCTGGTTCAGATTTGGCTGGTGTGACCACCACCGCAACCCGCGACGGGGATGAGTGGGTGATCAACGGCTCAAAGATTTGGACTTCGAAGGCCAACGAAGTTGACTACGGAATGCTGCTTGCCCGCACCGACCCGGAAGCCCCGAAACATCGTGGACTCACGTTTTTCCTTATAGCCAGAGACCAGCCCGGCATCGATGTTCGACCGTTGCGAACCATGACCGGTACAGCCAGCTTCAATCAGGTGTTCTTTGACGACGCACGAATACCGGTCGACGATGTCATCGGAATCCCCGAAGACGGTTGGACGGTTACTCGCACATTTCTTGCCCTAGAGAAAAACTCCTACAACCCAGACGCCCATGAAGGTGGACCATTCGGAAAGGTTGATCTGGCCCAAACTTGCGCCCAACTCCAAGAACGAGAACAAGCCCGCCGATCAGCCGCCGCTCAAGGGCGAGGAGCGGGACAACTCATTGCAGATCTGATTGACAAACACGGTCATGGCATCACCGAATTGACCCGCGCTCGACAGGCCCGGCTACATACCTGGCGGCGGGTCATGGGCTACACCAACCAGCGGGTACGTGCCTCTCGGCGCCAAGGAAACCCACTGCCCGGATTCGAAGGCCCCCTGTCGAAACTCACTGTCTCAACAATCACCCGCGAGCAACGGGACCTGGGCTTGGAAACCCAAGGGCCACACGGGATGCTCGCAGACGAACACGCCGCATCCGACCAGTTTCATCACTTCTTCTTAAGCTCACCATCAATCTCCATAGCGGGCGGGACCGACGAAATTCAGCGAAATCATCTCGCTGAACGAATCCTGGGCCTACCCAAGGAACCTCTATCAGAGTCGAACTCAGAAGTCGTCGAAGATAAAGAGACTTGAATCCCGGCAGGCAGGCCGCAGTGCTATTTCGGCGGTTCGTAGGAGAGCACCGCACCGTTTTGTTAGGAGGTGAGTCGGTTAGCATTACAGGTGATCTCAGTTAGTGAACGGACCCTACCGAGGGTCGGTCCCTTCTGTAAGACTCACGACCGTGACCCCTCAACCTAAGATTTCAAAATGAGCAACCAGCCGTACATTCTCATCACAGCCGATACCCATGCGGGTGGAAGTCATTCCCAATACCGCGACTACCTAGAGCCCAAATATCGAGACCTATTCGATGAGTGGCGGGGTGGCTATGTAAACCCCTCCGAAGAGCACTACGGCTCGAAGAAGCTCAGAAACTGGGATCTAGATATCCGTAATGCCGACCAAAACTCTCAGGGAGTGGTCGGCGAAGTTGTATTCCCGAACACCGTCCCCCCCTTCTACAACAAAAGCGTGGTCACAGCACATCCGCCATCCAACGAAGAATACGAGCTTTATCTCGCAGGTATAAGGGCTCACAACCGCTGGCTCGTCGATTTTTGTGCCGAAGATCCCGACCGCCGAGCAGGCGTTGGTTTGATTTTGCCCAATGACCTTGATGAAGCCGTTAAAGACATCAAATTTATTGCCGAATCTGGGCTTCGAGGCGGTGTCTTGCTTCCGATAGTCCCACCTGATTGCAAATGGGTACCGCCCATCTACGATCCTGTCTGGGACCAGGTGTTCGCCGCCATTCAAGACCATGATCTGGTGATCAATCAGCATTCAGGGCAAGGCTCACCCACATATCAAGAAACCATTGTCGGTGAGGCGCTATGGATCACCGAAGTCATCTTCTATTCGCAATCTGGGTTTCGGCATCTCTTAATGAGTGGCGTGTTTGAGAGGTTTCCGCGACTTCGATACATCATGACTGAATCTGGTTGCGCTTGGGTTGGGCCGTTGTTGGATCAGCTTGATCGACTTCACATGGGGATGAAGCATGGAGCGATCGGGGAAATGAAATATGAAGATGGGTGGGTGCTTAACGACCTACCGAGCGAGTCTGCTGCCCGCAGCTGCTGGTATGGAGCGAGCTTCCCTGGGAAATCCGAACTTGAAGGTATCGACCGAATTGGCGTAGATCGGGTCTTGTGGGGCAACGATTACCCACATTATGAGGGGACCTTCCCATACAACCTGGAATCCCTCCGGCTCACGTTCTCGGATATCCCCGAGGCAACTCGGCGGTCGCTATTAGGGGAGAATGCGGCGAACCTGTACGGCTTCGATCTAGAAAAGCTGCGGCCTCTCGCCGATGTACATGGCCCCACGCCTGAAGAGGTCAACGCTCCATTGACCCGCGACGAAATCCCTCGGGATTCTTCGTGCGGAATCTTCCACGCTGCGATCGCTAAAACGGCCGGCTAGGAGAAAATCAATGGCAATGCCCTCAGACGTTGGGATCATCGACACGATGATCGGCTTTCCGGCCAGCGATTTCTCACAATATGACTTCATCCGCAAACAATTAAAAGACGACTCCACTGAGTTTGAGTTTCCCGTTGAGTACATGTTTAAGAATGTCCCCAAAGAGCTTTACGGAAGTGACAACCCGATTTCGGTCACGTTGCATGAAATGGATCGCTTCGGGGTCGAGGTTGGTGTCATAGGAGTGGGGGATGAGGTAAGTCAGCAAGCACTGCGGGACCATCCTGACCGTTTCGTGGGTTCAGGTTGGGTGGACCCGAATCGGGGGATGAAAGGAATTCGAACCATGGTCCGCCAGTACGAGGAGTTCGGGGTTCGGGCGTTCACCGCCTTTAACGCCGGCTACAACCCTCAGGTGGGCCTTGATGAAGCGCTCATGTATCCGATCTACGCCAAGTGTGTCGAACTTGACGTACCTATTTTCTCATGCGTCGGAGTTCCTGGACCGCGCTTTCCGATGTGGCCACAGCACGTGGAACGCCTCGACCAAATCATGTATGACTTTCCAGAACTTGTGTTTGTAACGCGCCATGGCTGCGAGCCGTGGGAAGAGTTGGCGGTCAAACTGATGTTGAAGTGGCCGAACCTTTACTATTCGACATCAGCGTTCGCTCCAAAGCACTACCCCAAAGCTGTGGTTGACTACGCAAATTCAAGAGGCGCTGACAAGGTCATTTACGCGGGATATTTCCCTATGGGCCTCTCACTTGAGCGAATAATGACTGACATGCAGAACCTACCGTTGCGCGATGAGGTGTGGCCCAAATTTCTTCGGGGAAATGCTGAAAAACTTTTACGGATCGGTGCTTCTTCCTAGTAAAGGCAGACTGGTTTCGTCAGTCCACCTGGCAACGAAATCTTCGGACTAGCCGAGCCTTGGAAACCGATCATGTAGCGAGGGCTATTTCGTTCCAGCTGTTGCCTCAATGATGATTCGGTCAGAGTCAAGCGCTGGGTCGTGAGCTTCGAGAGTGCCGCTGACGTGCACTTCGCTGAAACCGGCTTGGACAAGCATCCCCTGCACATCGTCTACCGAATAAATGCAAATCACGATCGAATACGTTTCGCTTGTGAGTTCAACGTCACCCTGGAACTGGCGAACCGATATTTCGCGCACGATGTTTGCTTCTTGGGCGTTGACTTCCAAAAGACGGGTCCGCAACTCCAATTCAGTTCCGTCACTTGCTCGTCGACGGTCACCTCTTTCCGGCCATGGGTGTGGCAATTCCAAAGACTTTTGGTCTGTGTAGGTAGAACCTGGGGCCTGCTGCACGAAATGGTGGTCCATCACAAGCGTTCCGTTGGGTTTCAAATGCGAATGGATTCGACGCAAACCTTCAAGGTCTAGTGCCCGGTTGCCACCGAGGCCGAACGCGCCGCAGAGGACAACAGTTAAATATTGACGCGGTAAGACCAGTTTGTGCATCGGCTGGGTATACAGGTCGACCGAGAGCCCTTCGGCCTGTGCTTTTGCGGAACACCAAGCGAGCATGTCGGGGGAAACGTCGCTGCCATCGACATCAAGGCCGGCTCGTAAGAATGGGAGAAGCAAGCGACCAGTGCCACAGCCCGCGTCTAACGCCGGTTGACCACAACGCTCGATGGCGTTCCGGAAGAATTCGACATCGTCGCCGTGTTCGTTGAACTCTGCCCACCAACGCGCAATTAGACCGTAGTGCCAGGTTCGGATCTGGTTGGTCACAACTCGATCGTATGGCCCCTTTGATGGGGTCGCTTAACAACGGACTCAGCGGTGAACTGAGTGCCTAGGAAACGTGCACCAGGGGTCGACGTTGACCCAGAGGGTTGGTCGAGTTCGACTAAGCAGTACCCGTCGCGGCGATTTTACCCATTCTGCCTGCCTCGAAATCTTCGATTGCTTCGAGGATCTCGGATTGGGAGTTCATGACAAAGGGACCGTAGCGAGCTACCGGTTCCCCTATTGGTTTGCCTGCCATCAGGAGTATCTCGGTGAGTGAATGGTCCGATGATCCGCTGACTCGAACTGTTCCATGAGAGGGCTCAAACATTGCCATCTCGTGTTCTTCGATGGGGGTTTGGTTTGCACCCAATAGTCCTGACCCGCGGAAAACATAAAGCCCTATTTGGTGATCGACAGGGAGAGCTAGGTCAAGGGAAGCGGTGGCTTCAACAGCGATGTGGGAATAGCAGATCGGCGTGTGGGTGTTGGCAGGACCGCGGACACCGAACAGTTCTCCCGCGATAACAATCGCCTTCCAACGGTCACCTTCGACGACGGGTATTTGATCAGCGGTGATGGCTTGGTACCGAGGTGTCGCCCGCTTCTGGTTGGCCGGAAGATTGACCCATAGTTGGAACCCGTGAACGCGACCCCCTTCTGTCCGAATTTTTTGTGACGGCATTTCGCTGTGGATAATGCCGTCACCTGCGGTCATCCACTGCACCTCGCCTTGGCGGATCAGACCGTGGTTTCCGAGCGAGTCCATGTGTTCGGTTTCCCCTTCGAGAACATAGGACACTGTTTCGAAACCTCGATGTGGGTGATCCGGGGCGCCCTTTGCTTCACCGGGCGGGTAGTCGGTCGGTTCTTTCTCATCCAACATCAGGAACGGGTCAAGCATCTCCAATGACGCTGAAGGAAAGGGTCGATAAACAGCGAATCCTGCGCCTTCGAGTTGGCGGTGAGCGGTCACTACTTTAGAGAGGTCGCGCTGAGTCATGATCGGAACTTTAGGCGTGTCATACCCCGAAGGCAGAACAAGACCATGATGTTGAAACGCCCCGGCGTCTTCGGTCACCTACCTGATGGGGTTTGGTGCTGCTTATCAGAGCAGAGCCCTGCGGACTAGCTTCGCCCCCTCCACCAGCGCACAAAGTTTGGAAAATGCGACCCAACGGTCCAGGTACTTCATTCCGCAATCCGGCGCGACAATAAGCCGCTCGGGGGACACGTAGTCGAGAGCCGACTCGATGCGGCGAGCAACCAACTCTGGGCTCTCGACGGAAGGGGTTCCATTGTCGATTACACCGAGGACGATGTGCTTGTCTGGCAACGCTCTTAAAACTTCTAGGTCAATACCGGGTTCAGCTGCCTCGATCGATACTTGATCAACGTTGCTTTCGTTCAATTCCGCCAAAAACGAGTAAGAGTTCGGTTTTTCTACACCCCTTAAAGCATGAACCGCGGCGTAACCAAAACACATGTGCAGCGCAGTGGTGCCCTCAATCCCGTCCAACGCCGCGTTGATCGCTCTCACAGCGTAGCTCTGAGCCTTTTCTGGTCTTGCCTGCATATATGGCTCATCGAGACAGACGACATCAGCCCCCGCCAAGAATAAATCTCTGATCTCTTCGTTGACCGCCTTCGCATAGTCCATCGCCAGAGCGACCTCGTCGTCGTAGTAGACGTCTTCGGCCTGTTGGGTCATGGTGAACGGCCCAGGAAGGGTGATCTTGATCGAGCGATCGGTATTGGCGCGGAGAAACTCCACGTCTCTCACTTCAATTGGATGTTCCCTGATGATTGGCCCTACGACCCGCGGGACCGGATTCGGTTCACCTGTGCGATCAAGGGCCACTCCTTCGTTCTCAGTGTCGATTCCGCCCAATGCGGTAGCGACCCGATTCGAGTAGCTCTCCCTCCTGATCTCTCCGTCGGTAATGACGTCTATGCCGGCTCGCTCCATGTCGGCTATAGCCAGAAGCGTTGCGTCGTCCTGGGCGTCTTCCAAAAAGGGGTCGTCGATTCGCCATAGTTCAGCGCTTCGCACTCGTGGCGGAAGTCTGGTGCGAAGCTTTTCTCGATCAATCAGCCAATCGGGTTGGGGGTAGCTGCCGACGACCGTCGTTGTGATCGGAACTGACGGAGTCATAGCATCCTTCCAGCGCCTCACCTGTAGCGCTCGACCTGAGGGGTCAAACTAATCGCAAGCTTCGACCTAATCGGGTGGGTTGAGTGTGCCGTCGAAGTTGTCAGTGTGACTTCCGTCGCACATTGGCTTGGTATTTGACAAACCACATCGACAAAGAGCGACCATATTGTCGCTCTCCTTTACGGTGTTTCCCGCTTGGTCCTTTAGGACACAAGGTCCCTGTACCAGCAGCGGACCATCGTCGCGAATGTTTACCGTCACGTCAGTCATTTCCCCTCCAAGGGTCGACGTGCCTCCTGTCTAGTTCCTCAACCGATGCTTGGGGGCTCATTTACTGCTCAATGGCTGAAGCGCTTACACCTCAACCTGC
>DASCSY010000074.1:0-10316 GCA_034399415.1 Acidimicrobiales bacterium | reverse complement strand
GAATCCGGCGGGTAACCAGATGCCTCTAAAAGATCCAGGAAAGGGCCTTGTTGTTCGTGCCAGAGAGGGTTTCCGCGTTGCTTATCGTTACCGACGCAGGTGTCTACAGCTATACGTTCGTCTCCGGTGTCGATTACGCAACAATGAATTTTTTGGAGAAGGTGCCCCTTCTCGCCGACAAAGGGCGCCAACCACGGGGCCTGCTCTCTTAACTCAAGCACCCCAATTTTATCAATCGAAGAAAACATGAATTTCGGTGAAGTCGGATCCGAAGATTCAGGGACCGAGGTGATCTTCACGTCTCCGATCTGCCAAGTCAGGACATCGTCGCTCATGACTGGACGATAGCGCTCGACAGATAGGCATTTCATGGTAACTGCGGTTTGCTCTAGCCTCTTCGCCGTGAACGAACTTGTCGCCGAACCGATCGGTGCCCCTATGGGAGCGAGAGTTCTGGGACTCGACATTCGAACTGTTGATGACAGCACTTTCTCGGATCTGGACGAAATGTTCCTTCGCTATCACGTGCTCGTATTCCCCCAACAGAATCTAACTCCCGAAGATCACAAAGCATTTGCTCGTCGGTGGGGAGAACTTGTGCCCTTCCCTTACGGCGGTATGTCAGAACATCCCGAAATCATTGTCCTTCAAAATCGTGGCAAAGCCCGAGACGTTAACCAGCATTGGCACTCCGACATGACTTACGAGCAGAGTCCGCCAAAGCTCACGATGTTGTATTGCCTAGAGGCACCCGACCTCGGTGGTGAAACCGCGTTTGCAAACCAGCACCTTGCTTTCACCCAGCTTTCTGAGGGCTTAAAAAGAACCCTGGCTGAGATTTCCGCTTTACACACTGCCGAAGACCTCGCAGCACTGTACGGCCAAGATCCCCAAACCGCCCGCCGCGCCGAGCATCCTGTTGTCCGCTTGCATGACCAAACAGGAGAGAAGGCACTCTATGTGTGTGGGGCCTTTACGCGACGGTTCACTAATTGGACGCGGTCGGAAAGTAAACCCTTGCTGGACTTTCTATTTACACACTCGGTGAGACCTGAATTTCAGATCAGACATCAATGGAAGCCCGGTGATTTGGTCATGTGGGACAACCGCAGCGTGCTTCATTTCGCGGTGCACGATCATGGAGACGAACAACGGATAATCCATCGCCTCCAGGTTCTGGGTTCCACACCGAGTTGATCAGCGACCGGTCCAGGCAAGCGCATCCCTGTAAGGACTCGCGTCAAATCCGAAACTTCCGTACCTCGCTTCAACAGCGTCAATTTTTTCTTTCGTCCAATAAGAGTCGCCGGGTGCAGGAAAACCGAGAAGTGCTCTTTGATCAGTGTTCGAATTGGCGACGATCCGCTCCATTCGTTGGTCTCTTTGATACATGGCCCACGCCCACCCTGGATGCAGCGTGCTGATCCACTCCGCATCCCTCTTGCGGAACGTCAAATTGTGAGCAAGTCGCATACTTCCGAATTGGAGAGGAGTCCCACGGTGCCAAGTGTCGTGGCGGTAAAGCAGCACGGAACCCGTTGTGTAATCGGTGTAGATCTCTCTTCGGTAGAGATGTGAGCGAAAATCGGCGATACGGGGGCGATGCTTGCGAAACCACGCTTCGGCTCTAACACGATCATTGATCCACGGAATGTCATCGATCCCCGGAGTATCGGTAATCGGCCATCGATATGCGCCGTCGTCGCGACCTTCACGGGGAACGACAGCCGTTGGGCCTCCAACGTCTTGTTGGTCACACAAGTAGACGATGACTTCAACCGCTTCAGGTTCGTCCCACGGCGCGGGGTGGGTCATCGTGTGGTTGGGATAGTCGACATGAATTCGTTGGTCTTGATTGTCATAATCGCCGCGATCGCCCTCTGGCCGACCATATTTGGGCCAAAGATCCGATTGGGTGAGGCGTAGTTCGTGTACGGCCACAGCTAAAAGTTGTGCCACTGCCTCCGCTAAGCGAGGATGCAAAGTGAGTTCGTTGAAAGCGGGATCCTCGTCAGGAAACGTCATTCCGCCCCCGAAATCATTTAAGTGCTGTGCTTCATCTGATGTAGGAGCGGGGAATCTCCGTCGTGCTGATTTTGCAAGCCTTTGGATCAGAGAAAGAGGTAGTAGCCCATCGACCAGGACGAAACCTTTTTCGATCCACTCTCGAACCTGCATCTCGGTCAAGGGTGGAGTCTCAGCAAGGGTCAAGGTTGGCGCAAGAAAATCTCTATTCGACGAAACATTCGCCGGGAAACTCAACTCGGATCTCGCCCGACCATGGCGAGGAAACGTTCCGACGCATCGGCACCTTGAGCTAACTCAATCTCGTCCGCGATCAGCCCCCAGCCGGCAAGTGTCTCGCGCATCTGCGCGATGACTCCGTAGCTGATTTCAGCTAGGTCATTAGGAATAAATGCCTCCACACCGGTCGCCTTGCCTATATCCCAGGCATGGGTGATTGGATCCCATTGAACGATTTGAATCCACTGGTCAACCGACATGGGACCAAACCAAAATTTTCCTTCCCGTTCAAGAATTCCCGGTGTGTCGAGGGCTTCGAGAAGGGCATCTCGAGTTTGTCCCCAAACCATCTTGGGTTGATCCGCCGATTCGATAGATGCAGGTGGGACTGTTTCGCCGCTTACTAGAGTGGCCGTCATAGCTCCGAGAACGCCGCACTGATGTTTTAGGACGTCTCTGGCGGACCACTCCTCGCAGGGAGATTGGTTGTCCCAGTGCTCATCTGATACCCGGTGAACGACGGCATCAAACGTGTAGACGGCTCGAGTGAAGTTGCGCAGGTTAAGGCTCATAATGAAGTTCGCTCTACTTTGTTCGTTTCGATCAATCTAAGTTCTCTTAGTCTCGGAGGTAGACCCTGAGACCCCCGAGCAGCACTAGTTCGTCGTTCACACCGCAGTTTCTTTGTCGGGCTCCGTCTAATACTGCATCGCGATCAACACAGCTGATATCGATTCCTCCGAGCCCCTCACCTCTACCATCAGTGGCTTCAACGAACCTGATTGAAGCATTATCAAACTCGATGTTAGGGATTCCGTTTTCGTCTTGGATCACGTCTAGTTGTGCTATCTGAGCCCACCGCGTAGCTAGTCGATCTGGATCCGGCGTCTGTAGCTCCGCGGCCGAAATACCGCGCACCCGCTCCGTTCGAGAAAAGTCGGACCAATGAGATCCTGCGGGCCACCAGGGATCGTCCGAAGTTTCGTTGTCTTCGACTTTCATTTGGTCCATCTCAAAGAAGCTTCCGCCTGTGTCGGCAGGATGCAATTGAAGCCCTTCAAATCCACCTTTGTCATATTGCATGTGGTTCGCTACCCGAACCCCAAGTTCATTTACATGAGCCAGTCGGGAAGCCACATCGTCGACTTGGTTGATAACCATGTATCCCGTGTCACCGGCTCTTCGGTTGATATATCGCCCTCCAGCTGTGTCTTCGGTCACCGGGGTAACGCACTCAAGGAACTGGTTACCAATTGGCCAAAGAGTGTTCTTAAGTCCGAAAATCCCTACTCCAGGGTCGGTGTGACAGGCCTCGACACCTAAAACAGTTTGAACATCAAGTGCTGTTTTGAGGAGGTCTGAAGTAACTACGGCGATTTGACGAAGGCGTATCCACATGAAGACACACTATGGCGGTCTTCAACCTTGCTGCAGCCCGAACACCCACGAAGGAGCCAACATCTTGTTGAGACTGGATGAACTCCCAAAGTTCAGCTGAGCGCCTTCTGAAGAGTTCAATGTTGGTTAACGGGATGCTCTTCGACGGCATGCGCGCATGGTTGAGACGTAACCTAGGTTCATGGCTCTCCATCCAAACGGCGTTCACCACCTCGCCATTTCGACCAAAGACATGAAAGCTCAACTCAGCTTTTTCGCCAAAGTGCTCGGATGCCCCACGAAGGCTCTTTACTGGATGCACGGAGTAGAAGGCTGCTACCACGGCTTCGCCGAACTTTCTGAGAGTTCTTACCTGGCCTTTGTGCAGCATCCCGACAATGCTGACGAAGTGCAGTGGGGTATCACCCATGCAGGCAATGGCGGCGAATCTGTGACTAAGGGCGCGATGCAGCACGTCGCCTTCAACGTTGATGACTTTGAAGAACTTCTCGAACTTCGAGATCGGATTAGATCTCACGGCATCCAAGTGCTCGGACCAATAGATCACGGTTTCATTCAATCGATGTATTTCGCCGGGCCTGAAGGACTGAGTCTCGAAGTGTGCACTGGGAGCAATATCAACGCGGAGGCGTGGGTGGACCCTGAGGTTCGCGACTTATGCGGGATAGATAACCACGAGATGGAAGCTCTGAAACACCCGAACAATTTCGCCTCCCCGAGCGAAGCGCTTCAAAATCCACCCTTCGACCCGCACAAACCTCACATGCACTATCCACCTGGAGTGCTCGAGAAGGTAATGGCAATCCCCGATGCCGTGGTCTGGGAGAAATTCAGCGAAACAGTTCCCCCCGTCGATATCGACTGATCATCAAGTGAGTAGCAAGTGGTAGGCGACGATCGTCGTCCAATAGTTTTCGACATCAGGAGCGAAGAGTCCGTTGACCTGGATGTCGACCTACAGCGGAGCTTGTTGACGCCTCATTTTCTCATCTTATGTGTATCAGCGCTCTTCTCTGCGCTTGGCTTTTCGTCGGTTATCCCGACAGTCGCTCGATTTGTTGCTACTGAACTCAACGGGGGCGATCTTGAAATCGGTATGGCTCTCGGAGTCTTTTCAATCTCAGCGGTGCTTGCTCGACCTTGGATAGGACGACTTGGCGATCGTAGGGGTCGGCGCGTGCTGATCGCCGGCGGTTCGCTTGTCACCGCTGCTGTTCTTGCCGGTCATGCCCTGGCCGATAGCTACGGTCTCTTGTTACTTGCCCGCCTTGCCATGGGAGCAGTGCAGGGGGCGTTTTTCGTTGGCACCGTCACTTTGACCACCGACTTAGCACCCGATCACCGAAGGGGCGAAGCTGCAAGCTACTTCTCCGTCGCTATTTATGGAGGAATGGCATTTGGCCCATGGCTGGGCGAGTGGGCCGTGGGTCGATGGGGCTTCGACGGCGGATTCTTAGTCGGCGCTTTCTGTATGGCCATAGCGGCAGTCATCGCTTGTTGGCTACCTGACTTCGTCGAATCTACGCAACCGAATGTCGGACCTAGTCCTGGTTCCGAACAACGGCGAGTTCTTTTTTACCGGTCAGCGATCTGGCCAGGAGTCATCATGGCGCTCGGAATCATGATCTTCCCCGCTTTACATGGCTTCATGCCCAAGCTGATGGACGAGCGGTCGCTGGGAGACGCGGGTCCTATATACGCGTTGTACGGGCTTCTTGTCATAGCGCTACGGCTGGCGTGTAGCCGACTACCGGATACTCTCGGAACGACAAAGACAGCATCACTTGCGCTGTTAGGTTCGACCGCTGGAATGCTCGTTATGGGCAGCTTCGTCAGCCGGTCAGGAATGTTTGTAGGGGCTGCAATTCTCGCCATCGGCGGATCATTGTTGTATCCCGCTCTTATGGTCGCAGCGGTGGAAGGCGTACCTGCCAACGAACGTGCTCAAGCAATGGGTACCTTCACAATGTTTTTTGAGTTGTCAGGCGGGATAGGTGGTCCGGTGCTGGGTGCCGTTGCATGGATGACCGGCACTACCGTCGCAGCATTCTTCGGGGCTTCAGTTATCGCGGCAACTGGACTTCCACTTTTGTTGATGTGGAAACGAAGAAATCCGGCGATCACATAGATATTGGTGCCCAGCCTGCCCTGGGTCGGCAATGATGACCGTGTGACCAATGTTTTGTTCTTCATCACGGATCAACAGCGTGCCGACCATGTCGGTTTCATGGGAAACGACATAGTTCGTACTCCAAGCCTCGACGCGATAGCGCAGCGCGGCATGGTATTTGATGATGGATGGGTCGCCAACCCAATATGCATGCCGAATCGATCAAGCATTATGACCGGGCGTCTTCCAAGCGCCCATGGATGCATCTTCAACGACCGATCCTTGGACTGGAATGCCAACACGTTCGTTAGGCGATTCCGTGCAGCGGGTTATCGCACCGGTCTATTAGGTAAATCACACCTTCAGCACGGGCCCAGTCGCAACTCAGTGGTACCGGTTCGTTCAAGCGGCATGTTGGCCACCTCTCATCACCCGCCGGGTTGGGACCAGTTGGAAGACTTCGAAAATTATGCGAACGGAATCGTGCCCGATATTGAAGATTATTACGGGTTCGATCATGTCGAGTTTGCTCTCGAACATGGTTCTTCGGTCTTAGGGCATCATTTGGCCTGGGCTCTGGGTCAAGGAGGTCGGCGCGAAGACCTTGTCGTTCCGATGACCGAGGAAGCTCCTGGATTAGACCGTTCAGAACGTTGGTGGCAGATATATCGAGCGCCCTATGACCCAAAACTCCACTCGACAAGCTTCGTTGCTGATCGGACCATCGCGTTCATCGAGGATTCGGTTGCCCAACAGAAGCCGTTCCTTGCCTGGGCGTCTTTCCCAGACCCTCACCATCCGATGGCCCCACCGGGTGCTTGGTTTGATCGACACGACCCAGATCAAATGCCATTACCTGATTCGATAGGCGATCCGCCCGATCACATGGCCCAGCATCTGAGGGAAGCCCACGGTCGACACCCCAGTGATCAGCATTTCTGGGTTCAGCCGTGCGGTGTCGCCGGCGATCATCGACTTGTCCGAGAATCAATAGCAGCGACGTATGGGATGATCGAAATGATCGACGACGCGATCGGCCGTGTCGTGTCAACCTTGGATCGACTAGAGCAGGCCGAGGACACCATCATCGTTTTCACGTCCGACCACGGAGACATGATGGGTGAACACGGGTTGATGTTGAAGGGGTATATGCCATTTCGCGGCACACAGCAGGTCCCGCTGCTGATTTCGGTGCCGTCGCTTCCAGCAGGGCGGAGTGATTCGTTGGCGTGCAGCATGGATCTAGGTCCGACCCTGATGGAACTTTGCGGCATTGACTCTTACGACGGAATACAGGGTGTGAGCCTCGCACCAATTTTGAAGAACCCGACCGCTCGGGTTCGAGACCACGTGTTGATCGAAGAAGACTTTCCGGACTTTCTAGCGTCTCGAACTTCGACCGCTTCAAAGACCAGGACCCTGGTGACCGAGGACATTCGATACACCCGCAACAGCGACGGACACGAGATGATGTACGACAAGATCGCTGATCGCGAAGAACGGAACGAACTCGCTGCGGCAGATCTGCCCCGCCGAGGTCAAATGTTGGAACTGCTGACAGATGCGTTAATTGCGAGCGCGGATGCCGCTCGAGGAACCCCT
The DNA here is from genome assembly GCA_034399415.1 of Acidimicrobiales bacterium. Lineage (GTDB taxonomy): Bacteria > Actinomycetota > Acidimicrobiia > Acidimicrobiales > Poriferisodalaceae > UBA2110. Next base: position 2,962 of record DASCSY010000074.1, on the reverse strand, counting down.
ACCGATCCGAACTACAGCTAATAACTGTGACCTCTCACAGAATGATGTCGCGAAAGAAACTCTGATACAGCGTCAGTAAACGCGTCATTATCGTCTCCTGCAACCATGTGTCCCGTGCCAGCAACATCAACGAATTCTGCATCGGGAACCAATTCGCGAAAGCTTTGAGCGGCCTCGGGAGTGACGAGATCGGACTGTCCACCGCGCACGAGAAGCATGGGTGTGGTTACGGCTTGCGCTCCCTCGGTCATGATGCGGCGAGTTCGTTCCATGTGCGAGGCCATCGTCTCTGCATCATCGGAGTTGAATCCGGGTTTTGAGCTGACGTAGGAGGGATCCCATCTCCAAATCCAACGTCCGTCAGAGCGTTGTCGGAGAACGCGGGTCAACCCTGACGGCTCCGATGGTCGGGGCCGGTGAGGGTTGTAGGCAGCGATGGCGTCGGCAGCTTCGTCCAGATCGGCAAAGCCTTCGGGATTGCCGGACATGAATGCAATGACTCGCTGAGCGCCTTCCATGTCGAAGTCGGGAGTGATGTCAACTAAAACCACCGCGATGTACAGCTGACGGGTGGCGGTGCGCTGGGCAGCAAGGGCCGCCATTCCGCCCATCGATGCTCCGACTATTGCTGGCGGTGATTCGAACCTTTGTAATAACGCAACGATGTCGCGTCCAATGTCTTCGGAATCGTAGAGCGCTTGAGTCGACCAGTCGCTGTCACCGTGTCCTCGGGCATCGACCGTTAGAACGAACCAACCGCGATCGGCGAGAGTTTGGGCAGTGGTTTTCCAAGCGTGCCTATTTTGTCCAGCGCCGTGACACATGAGCACAGGCGGTCCTGAAGGGTCGCCCCATTCGTCGGCAGTGAGTTGAATGTCATCAGCGGCAGTAATGGTCACGGTGCGCACGACCGGCGATCCTAGGTTGATCAGCGCTTTGTGTGCTGCCTTACCAGGGATGCATTGTTCCATCCCATCGCAGAAACGACCCGCTGTCCTCAAGTCCAAGTTGCTCGGTTGTGGACAGGATGCCTCCCGCCGATTCTTCGACGCTGATATCAGCATGCGACCCGCCCATATCGGTGCGAACCCAGCCTGGGTGGAAGGCCACAACGGTGACGCCCTTTTCGCGTAGTTGGGTAGCGAGCTGCACCGTCACCATGTTCATCACCGCTTTTGAAGTCGCGTAAGGCAAATCATCGAAGTTTGCGCCCACAACCATCGAACCAATTTGGCTACTGATATTCACAACTTTGCTTCCTTCGGTTAAGCGATGAAGGAGGCTCCTGGTGACACTCGCGGCGCTCAACCCGTTGATTTGAATGAGGTCAAGCGTCAGATCGACAGGAGCATGAAGAACTCCAGCTGAACCACGTTCTAAACCCAGGTTGGTAGCGCTGGTTCCAGCGTTGTTGATCACCAGATGGACGTCTTCCTCGATGGAGTCCGCGAATTCTTCAATCGACGCCTGGTCGCCTACGTCGACTTGCAAAATTTGAGCGGGTGCCAAGGATGTGAGGTCGTTGGCGTCAGAGGGGTTGCGACAACCAGCAATTACCGTGTCGCCGCGGTCTATGCACCGACGAACAAATTCGAGACCAATACCCCTATTTGCCCCTGTGATTACTGTTGTTGTCATATTCGCTCCGATTCTGAAGTCATTGCCACGGTAGATCGCCGTCTAGCCTCACTGCATGACTCTTAACGCTAAAGAGATAGTTATCTCCGACAACACCGCAGCCGCCGACGTCATCGTTGACTTGTCTCATCGGGTGTGGGACACCCCAGAAATAGCCTTCGAAGAGTACGAAACAGCGGAAATGACGTCGCGAGTTCTGGCCGATGCCGGCTTCGAGGTGGAAACTGAGATTACCGATCTCCCGACGGCGTGGAGTGCTACCTACGGCAGCGGCGAATTGGTCGTAACTGTCTGCGCGGAACTTGACGCGTTACCCGACATTGGTCATGCATGCGGCCACAACGTCATCGCGGCAGCGGGAGTGGGGGCGGGACTTGCTTTGCAGAGGGTGGCCGACGATCTGGGGATCACCGTAAGAGTGCTGGGAACTCCTGCAGAAGAACAAGGCGGGGGAAAGATTTTGATGCTCGAAAGAGGGGCATTCGACGGTACTCACATGGCGATGATGGTTCACCCTTCACCCAACGAAGGTGATCGCTTTCCAACGCTGGCGATCTCTCAGTGCGATTTCCATTTTCACGGCCGAACAGCGCACGCTTCTGTGACACCGCACCTGGGTGTGAATGCAGCGGACGCGATAACCATCGCTCAGGTCGCGATAGGGCTATTGCGTCAACATCTCGATCCCGAAGATCAGGTTCATGGAATCGTTACCAAAGGGGGAGAGGCGGCAAACATTGTCCCCGGCAACGCATCGGCGCGCTACTTCTATCGTTCTGTCGACCTTGAAGCGCTGTCTCGGCTCGAACCGCGCGTCAGAGCGTGCTTCGAAGCAGGAGCAGCAGCTACCGGGGCGACACTGGAAGTCGAAGCACTAGGACCTCCTTACTCAGAGTTCACCCATGATCTTGATCTGGTCGATAAATACCGAAAGAACGCCGAGTCCCTAGGACGGTCCTTTGATCAGACGCCTCGGAAAGGCGCTGGGTCTACAGACATGGCCAATGTGTCGCTTCTGATGCCGACCATTCATCCAATGCTCGGACTCGACTCAGGATCGGCTGTGAATCACCAGCCTGAGTACGCTGCCTGCTGTCGGACACCGGTCGCCGATGAGGCGGCTGTACACGGGGCCTTAGCGATGGCTCTTACAGCGGTCGATGCGGCGACGGATGAGAGCACCAGAGAGCGGCTCTTGAGACACGACACGTCATATAGCGGCATATCAAAATATCCGTGGAGCTTCTAGACGCCTCGGGTTAAATGACCGCCAGGATTGTCGTGGTCAGGCCATAGACCCCAAGCAGCAGCAGAGCATCTGCGC
>DASCSY010000073.1:0-10424 GCA_034399415.1 Acidimicrobiales bacterium | reverse complement strand
AAGGACTGGCACCATGTCGGTGTCTTCCTTGTTCACACCAGTAAAACCAGTGATGGTGCCGCCCAGACCCTCGAACGCATCCGCGAAAGCTTGAGCTAGGCCTTGGGTGTATGGGTCGCCGTCGTGAATCGCGGCAGCGGCGCTGACACCCAGGTCTTCATATACGAACTTCGCCATTGCGGCGCCTTGGAAAAGGTCATTGTGCGCTGTGCGGTAATAGCCGGCGTGATAGTTATCACCGGCCGTCCCAGCGAGGTCTGACGTTAGGGCCGGCGAGGTGTTCGACGGGCTAATCATCACCATGCCAGCTGCACTGATCAACGGAGACGCTGCGGTAGCGGCGCCCGAGCATGAGGTGCCGATGACACCGACGACCGATTCATCCGCGACGATGGTTTGAGCCGCAGCCTGACCACCATCTGCTGAACAAAGATCATCAAGACCTGTGCCAATAGTGACACTGAAGCCATGGATATCACCGAAGTCGGCGATGGCTTGCTCAACGCCACGCTGGTTTGGAATACCGAGGAATGCGACGTCTCCAGTAATTGCGTTCAGTGAACGAATTTGGATGTCTTCGCCAGCTTCTACCGTGACAGTTCCAAGGGAACCGTCTCCTAAGCTGTCCCCGTGGGCGGGACCTGATGAATCATCATCGGACCCGCATGCGGCAGCGACTAATGCGAAGGCGAACAACGCGCCTAGCAGTCGCAAAAACTTGAACTTCATGAATGCACCCTCCCTGGGCGTAACAATGTGGCAGTCGAAGTCGATCAAGCCGTTCGACTTCATGACGACGACGCCATGAACCCTCCGGAGTCTAGGCCGCACGGCAAGCCATAGCGACCCCGTCGCCTTTAGGACCTGTTCAGGGCCGCTCTACGGTGACTAGCCTCTCGACGATGAAGCGCACTACGCATAGCGCCGTCAGCGACGATCGCAACGAAAATATTGAGATTTGGATTAACGGCGAATTTTTTCCACGACATGAAGCCAAGATTTCGGTGTTCGATAGCGGTTTTCTCGTTGGCGACGGAATTTGGGAAGGAATGCGCCTACACGAAGGCAAATTCGCCTTCCTCGACCGCCATCTAGATCGGCTCTTCGCAGGAGCAGCGGCAATTGACCTCGACATCGGGCTCGACCGCGAGGGACTTTCAAACGCCCTCAACGCCACAGTGGAGCGCAACGCTATGCAGGACAACATCCATGTGCGTCTAATGATCACCAGGGGTGACAAATCCACGCCATCACAACATCCCTCGAATTGTTTGGGCGGCCCCAACATCGTGATTATCGCCGAACACAAAACAGCCGATCCTGAGGTACAGAAAAACGGCATCACACTGTTCACAGCGACTGTTCGACGGCCTGGACCGGAGATTCTCGACCAAAGATTGAATTGCCACTCCAAGCTGCATGAGGTCATCGCCTTGATCCAAGCAACTAAAGCAGGAGCGGATGAGGCTCTTATGCTCGATCCAACAGGAGCGGTCGCGACGTGCAATGCAACCAACTTCTTCTGTGTTAGCGACGGAAATTTACTTACCTCTTCTGGGCTCTACAACCTCAATGGCATAACAAGGCAGGTGGTATTAGACGTAGCCCGGCTCAACGATATTCCGACAGCTGAACGATCCTTTTCTCTCACCGACGTGTATTACTCAACTGAAGCGTTCGTGACTGGAACTTTCGGAGGACTTACTCCGGTCATAGAAGTAGACGGACGAGTTATCGGTTCCGGTAACGAAGGTCCTACGACACGTCGGCTACGCAAGTTGTATGAGTCGGCGGTAGAGGCGGACATTAGGTCGTGATCATGCGAATCAACTGCTGGTCGGGCCCCCGAAACATTTCGACAGCTTTGATGTATTCATTCCGTGAACGACACGACACGACGGTTATCGATGAACCGCTTTACGCGCATTATTTGCGCGTTACCGGCAGAGACCACCCTGGGCGCGACCAAGTTCTCAACGCCCAAAATCCTGATGGGGAAGCGGTCGTGCGTGACGTCTTGTTGGGCAGTTACGACTCTCCCGTAGTTTTCTTCAAGCAGATGGCTCATCATCTCGTTGACCTCAACGAAGACTTCCTCGCTGCTACCACAAATATTCTCTTAACCCGGAACCCTCGAGACATGCTGCCGTCGCTCGCGGTGCAACTTCCCGACGCGACACTGGCCGACACTGGTTTGGAAAATCAAGTGCGCTTACTCCACAGCATCCGACAACACGGCGAACAACCTGTCGTGATTGACTCCGGTGTCCTTTTGGAGGATCCCGAAAGTTCCTTGAACAGTCTGTGCGAGCGGCTCGGTATCGAACCGAACCAACAAATGCTGTCGTGGGCCGCAGGCCCCAAACCCGAAGATGGGGTATGGGCCCGATTTTGGTACCAAAATGTTCATGGCTCCACTGGGTTCGACCGTCGCCTTCCATCTTCCCGAAGCGTGCCTTCCAACCTCGTTTCGGTGTTAGACGAAGCGATCGGCCTTTTCGACCAACTCGTTGAGTTCACGTAAGTAATTTTCCAATGCTTGTTCTCTCAGCGCAGGACGTCGCCACCTCTCTCCCTATGAAGGCCGCTATTGAGGGCATGCATCGCGCGTACGCCGCGTGTACTAACGGCGACGCAGAAATGCCGAAACGAACGGTGATTTCACTGGGAGCGACCTCAAATCTCGCGATTTTCATGCCAGCGCACATCAGGGGATCTTCTGAGGTAGCTCTGAAGTCCGTAACCTTCTCACCCAACAACGAGCGATTGGGACTGCCGGTAGTTCAAGCGATGGTCCAAGTTTTCGACGTGTCGACGGGCACTCCGGTCGCATTAATTGACGGAGGTGAACTTACTGCTATCCGCACCGCAGCCGGTGGAGGAGCGTCGATGGAATTACTAGCTCGCGAAGAAAGTCGCTCTTTAGCCATGTTGGGAAGCGGTACCCAGGCACGCGCTGGTATCGAAGCGGCGTGTTGTGCGCGCGATATCGAAGTTGTTCGACTGTTCAGCCCGACAAAAGGGAACGCTCAACGACTTGCCGACCAGTTACAGCAAAACGATTGGTGTCCAGAGATTCACGTGGTCGAAAATCCCCACCAGGCAGTGCTCGATGCCGATGTCATATGGACCGCAACTACTTCGGTGTCACCAACGTTTTCCGGCGAGTCAGTCAAACCTGGAGCTCATATTGTGGGCGTCGGGTCTTTCCAACCATCGATGATTGAAATTGACCCTGTGTTGTTGGGGAGCGCTTCAATTTTCGTCGACGAGACTGAAGCATGCTGGGCCGAAGCGGGAGAAATCATCGCTGCCCGAGCGGAGGGACGGATCCAATCAGCACAGCTGAGAGAACTGGGGGAAGTTGTCCTAGGTCGCCACTCCGGGCGATCCAGCCAAACCGAGTTGACGGTGTTCAAGTCGGTTGGGGTCGCCAGCCAGGACGCTGTCGCTTCTTCTTTAGTTCTGGAGGCAGCCACACGACTTCATCTCGGGACCACGGTGAACATCTGATGGCAAATGTCCGACAAACCCCACCTGAAGCTCTTTTCGCGATCGGGGGTATCTCTCAATACCTCGGCGCTGCGACCGCTGTGGGTTTGTTCGATCAGCTCGCCCCAGCGAGCGTGGCGCTTCTTCGAGTGCTCGGCGCGGGCCTGGTGCTAATCGGGTTCCGTAGATCGTGGCGACGAAAGTGGACCAAGCAAGATCTCTTGTGGGCTGGCGCGTTCGGCGTCGTTCTAGCGTCAATGAATTTGTTGATTTATTTAGCTATGGATCGACTCCCGCTGGGAAACGCTGTGGCAATGGAATTTCTGGGTCCCATAGCCGTTGCCGCTATTGGGGCACGCAACCTACGGTCTGCGGTGGCTCTCATTGTCGCCACATTAGGAGTCCTGATCTTGGTGGGGGTGCAGAGTGATGGCACGTTGCTGGGAGTCGTTTTCGCGCTCCTTGCGGGGGCCATGTGGGCTGGCTATATCGTTTTGGGTCACCGCGTCGCCCGAGACGGCCCGGCTGTTGACGGCCTGGGAGTAGGCATGTTGATCGGGGCTTTAGCGATTAGCCCGTTGGGCATCGGCGGTGTAGGTGATGCATTCTTGAGTCCCGGTCTCTTAGGTCTCGCTCTCGCTACCGGCCTGTTGTCCAACGTCATTCCGTATGGCATTGACCAGGTAGTGATGAAAAAGATTACGAGAGCAAGATTTGCCTTACTCCAAGCTCTGCTCCCGGTAACCGCTGCAGTTGTAGGGTTTCTCGCTTTGAGCCAATCGCCGAGCGCGACAGAGTGCCTCGGAATTGGCGCGGTGATGCTCGCTATCGCAATGAGCGGCGAGAAGTAGGAATCTCGCGGTCAACTGAAAGAGAATATCGTTGTGACCGAGCCGACATACGAGCCGATGGAGCACGATGAGAAGCTTCAGTGGATGCTCGAAACCCATGGGTGGGGTATCGAGCCGGTCGCTCCTTCCGACCAAAAGCAGCTCCGCGCTGCGTACTCCTACACGTTCGGTCTTGAGGCACTCATTGGGCACCCTGAGTTGGTCATCTTCGGTCTCGCACCAGTCGCAGCTCGCGGGTTGCTCGATTTGATCGTCAACCACTTGCGTCTCGGCGGCGCATTACCTACGGGCGAACTGTTCGATGGTCTGCTCGACAATGATCTCGTTAGCGTTCTTCTCGACGTCGAAGTTGTCGAATTCGGTCATTATTTTCCCACGCTGCCCTTGATCTATGGCGATCAACCGTGGCGAGTTCGTCAATTCGTGTGGCCTGACCGGTCGGGTGTTTTTCCTTGGGACCACCATTGGCCCGAGAATCTCAAATACGTTCAACCCGTGATCGGCACCTGGTAGCTCGTATTTGATGATCCACATAGTGGCCGGGGACGCGATTTGCTTCGCAAGCCAGTTATTGACTTCAGAAAAGGGGATCCATCCAAGTTCGTGCTGCCATCGCGCCGAGAACAAATCCGATTATTCCCAGGGAAGGAAGTGTTAGCCAGACACGAATCGGCGAGCGCCTTCGTTGATCACCTACGGCCCAACCAGCCAACAGGCCACCAACGAGACCACCAAGATGACCTCCGATCGAGATACCTGGAACGATGAAGGAAAGAACGACGTTAATGACGATCAGTGTCCCCAGACCTTCGCTCCATGGATCGCCACCGCTTAAACGCTCCACAATGTAAACCGAAGCCATGATTCCGTAGACGATTCCTGACGCACCGACTACCGCAGTGTTCGGCGCCGCGACCAGCGCACCAGCCGAACCCCACAGCATCGAGTTCAAACAGACCACTCCGAAAAGGACTGAGCCCAACTGCCTCTCTAATCTCTTTCCGAGCAGAAAAAACATGACCAAGTTCAAGATGAGATGTCGGATATCCGCATGGAGAAATGCGCCCGTCGCAAGGCGCCACCACTCCCCCACTTCAGATATCGGGAAGCCGTAGGTCGCCCAGTCCACGAGGGCGTTTCGACGCAACGAGGTAGCCCCTATGCGAGCCATGTCGTGGGTAAAAACGAAAAAGGTTGCATTCGCGGCGATAAAGGCAACAACCACTGGCGGTAGCGGGTTTTTCGCGGCACTTGTAAGCACCCCTGCACCGTAGAGCCCAAATCGCCCCCGGCCACTAGGGTCAGCACATGAAATTTGGAGTGATGTTTGCCAACACGGGCCCCTTCGTGGAACCTGACGCGGCGGTAGAACTAGCCCAGGCTGCTGAAGCGGCCGGCTGTGAGTCAATTTGGACGGTCGAACATGTGGTAGTACCGGCGGGATACACCTCGCAGTATCCCTATGCAAAAGATGGACGAATGCCCGGTGGCAGGGAAGATTTCGATATTCCCGATCCGTTGATCTGGCTGTCTTATGTGGCCGCCGCCACTGAGAACATCCGCCTCGGTACCGGTGTCATGATCCTGCCTCAGCGAAATCCGCTGGTAACTGCTAAAGCCGTCGCTACTCTCGACCGACTCTCCAAGGGTCGAATGATTCTCGGAATTGGTTCGGGGTGGTTGGAGGAAGAGTTTGATGCTCTCGGAGTTTCGTTCGAACGCAGGGGCGACCGTACAGACGAATATCTCCAAGCGATGAGAGCAGCGTGGAGCGATGACAGAGCCAGTTTCCATGGCGATTTCATTAACTTCAGTGACGTTTATAGTCGTCCTCAACCAGTGGACCGACACGTGCCAATCATTGTCGGTGGACACAGCAAGAGAGCTGCACGCCGTGCTGGTCAATTTGGTGATGGATTCTTCCCTGGACGAGGCCGACCAGAGGAACTTGCTGAACTATTTGATCATGCGCGACGCAGCGCTGAAGAGTGTGGGAGAGACCCAGCATCTCTCGAGTTCACCGCCGGCGGGCCTACTACGCCAGAATTTGTCGAGCAGTTGGCTGCGATCGGCGTGAGCCGCATGATTGTGCCCCCTATGGAGCCATCTCATTTCGCTAAGTTTGGCGATGAAGTCATTACAGAGTTTTCGAGCTTCTGAGGTGTCGGATGTCTAGGTCAGTGCTTGAACGACTCTTGGCGTGGATCGACGCTTCGCCGTCGCCATACCACGCCGCCCAAAATGCGTCTGCCGATCTGACCGATGCCGGTTTCACGAAGTTCGCGACCGATGAGCTTTGGAGTGATTGCGATCGGATGGTCATCTGTCAGGGTGGCGTTGTTGTCGCTGCCGCCTTTGGTAACCGAATCGATCCAGACCAGCTTGAGTTTCGTTTGGTCGGGGCTCACACCGATAGCCCAAACCTGAGAGTTAAGCCAAATCCGGACATGGGGGGTGTTGGCTACCGGCAGTTGGGTGTGGAAGTTTACGGAGGTGCTCTCCTGAACTCGTGGCTGGATCGTGACTTAGGCCTTTCTGGACGGGTGGTGGTGCGGGACGGTGTCTCTCGAGAGACCTTGTTGTTAAGAGTCGATCGCCCGCTACTTCGAGTTGCGCAACTGGCCATCCACCTCGACCGAGAAGTGAACGATGGGCTGACGTTGGACCGTCAGTCGCATCTCTCACCGATTTGGGGTTTGGGTGATGTTGATGAAGATGGGTTTAGGTCGTTTATCGCTCAGGAGTTGAGCGTAGAGCCATCAAGCGTCAGCTCTTGGGATGTCATGTGTCATGACCTCACCGCCTCAGCGGTGTTGGGACGCGACGGTGAGTTTTACGCGGCTCCGCGCATCGACAACCTTGCCTCTTGTCATGCCGCGGTTGAGGCTTTGCGAGAACTTGACACTCCTGCTGACGACACAATCGCAGTGGTGGTGTTATTCGACCACGAAGAAATCGGCAGTGAATCTTCAACCGGCGCTCGGGGACCGATGCTTTCCAATGCTCTGGAACGCCTGGCGGGCTCGCGATCAGTAACCCGAGACCAATATCTTCGGGCTTTGACGAGGTCGTGGTGTGTTTCCGCAGACGGAGCTCATGCTGTCCACCCCAACTATGTCGACCGCCACGAGCCGGAACACCACGTTGTGCTGAACGGCGGTCCGGTCATCAAACTCAACGCCAATGTTCGCTATGCGACTGACGCTGAAAGCAACGCTATGTTTCAATCCGCGTGTCGCGTTGCAGGTGTCCCTTTTCAGCACTACGCCCACAGAACCGATCTACCATGCGGCACCACGATTGGCCCAATAACAGCAGCCCAGTTGGGCATGTCGGTAGTCGATGTTGGCAGCGGTCAATTGTCGATGCATTCCGCTCGGGAGATGGGCGGCTCGGCTGATCCACAACTTCTCACATCGGCGTTGGGGGCTTTCCTCGCCAGTGCCTAGACCCGCCGGACTCAAAGGGGTCCGACTTAGGCATGATGTAGCTGTTCGAAGAGGTGGCTGCTGTCATTGAAACGTCGAATAGTCCATTGACCGTCAGCCCAGATGATTTGGCTAACCGAACAGTTGTCGGCGCCGCCGAAGGCGAAGGGGCGCGATCCCGTCATTCGGGCCAAGCTCGTGCCAATCACTCCTCCGTGCACCGTACACAGCACCAACTGGCCCACATGTCGTGCAGCAATTTTCTCGAGCGCGTTAACGCAGCGATCACCGAATTTTTCGTTGCTTTCGGCCCCGGGGATGGCGTCCCACCGTTCTTCGCGGACCATTTGTTGGTAGATGGGATCGTTCTCAGCGACTTTTTGTCGGAGTAATCCGCCTTCCCATTCGCCTAGGTGAATTTCGCGTAGATCTCGTTCAATCGCAACGTCTAATCCGAGAACTTCCGCGAGGGGCGCGATGGTCTGTTGCGTGCGCTGCATATTTGTCGCGTACAGCGCGTCAATGGGCTCTTGTTTGAGGCGCTCCGCGGATTTGTTTGCTTGGTCTAACCCAGTCGCCGACAACTCCGGATTACCTTGACCATCGATTAGGGGAAAGGGTTCTCCGGGTACGAAAGGTTGGGATGCTCCGTGGCGCAGCAAGATGATTTCAGTAGAGCGAGCGGGTCGTTGCCAACGATGCTGCGCGAACTGTTGTGGACCTTCGGCGTTTGTTGTCACGGGTTGCAACGTAGCAAGCCTGCACCGGTTCTAACCGGCGCAGGCTCACTTGTCGGGATGTAGATACCCAAGGGGGTCTGGTTATCGAACTACTGGGTTATCCCTCGATCACGTACGCGGCTTCACCATGGTCACTGACGTCGAGTCCAGCCATTTCGGTACTTTCGGAGACTCTCAAACCCATCACTTTGTCCAGGACCTTGGCAATGATGTAGGTCGCTGCGAAGGAGAAGGCGCATACCACCACGATTGAGAGGATTTGGTTCCACAGCAGGATGCCGCCACCGAAGAAGACGCCGTCGATGAAGTCGCCACCAGGAACCGCTGAGGAATCGGCCATGAAACCCAGCAAGATCCCGCCGACAGCTCCCCCAACGAGGTGAATGCCCACGACGTCGAGACTGTCATCGAAGCCGAAACGGAATTTGGCTTCGATGGCAAAGAAACAGATCACACCGGCGGCAGCTCCAAACACCAGTGAGTGCATGGAGCCCACGAAACCGGCAGCTGGGGTAATTGCGACCAACGCCGCGACTACACCTGATGCCATTCCGATGGTGCTGGCCTTGCCTGTCTTAGCCAATTCGACGAGCATCCAGGCGACCATGCCCGCGGCTGCAGCGATGAAGGTATTGACGAAGGCTTGAGCTGCTTGCCCATTTGCGGCTAGCGCTGAGCCGGCGTTGAAGCCAAACCAACCGAACCAAAGAATGCCCGCTCCGAGCATTACGAAGGGCACATTGTGAGGGGCCGGTCGATTCTGCGGCCAGCCCGATCTCTTGCCTAGAACAATCGCTAGCGCTAGGGCTGCCGCGCCTGCATTGACGTGAATTGCGGTACCGCCTGCAAAGTCGTGGGCCGGGAGGTTGAAGATCCAGCCGTCGGCGCCGTAGATCCAATAAACAACTGGGGCATAGACAACTAGTGACCAAATTGGGACGAAAACCATCCAAGCTGAGAATTTCATTCTGTCCGCCACTGCGCCCGAGATCAGGGCAGGGGTGATGCATGCGAAGGTCATGAGGAAGCCGAAAGTCGCCAAACTCTCAACGTCGTGGACTCCCTTCAACCCGACAATGCTCAAGTCGCCTAGCCACCAGCGACCACTATCTCCTGCCGCCAGGCTCCAACCCAGCAGTACCCATACAACGGGCACAATTCCCAAGCACCACATGTTCATGTTCAACATGTTGAGTGCGTTTTTGGCCCTGACCATTCCTCCGTAAAAGAGTGCGAGCCCTGGGACCATAAAGAGCACCAGAGCAGCTGCAGTCAGGATCCAGGCAGTGTTGCCTTCCATCCGCTTTTTCCTTCCGCGCGGGGTTTGAGATCCCGCTTCAGCACTAAGTTAGGCAACGAAAATCAGCAGGCAGTTTCATTCGTGTTAAGGCAGTGTGAACTGTGTTCTTCCCTATCTAAACCGTTAGCCGGCCTGATCGAGGGCCTGGACAAGGTCGTTCACTAGATCATCGGTTGATTCGATACCGACCGAGATGCGTACTAGGTCCTCAGGTACCTCTAAAGCAGAACCCGCTACGGAGAGATGGGTCATAACCCCAGGATGCTCAATCAACGATTCGACGGCGCCTAGCGATTCGGCGAGAGTAAAGACTCGGGTATTCATTACCACCCGCTCGGCGGCGGCTTGCCCTCCCGCGAGACGAAAGCTCACCATGCCACCGAAGTCACGCATTTGTTGTAACGCAACCTCGTGACCTGGATGATCTTCTAGCCCCGGATACAGCACTTGGGTCACCGCCGGATGCTCGCTGAGGACAGACACGATGCTCTTGGCGTTTTCGCAATGTCGATCCATTCGAACCGCCAGCGTCTTCACCCCGCGCAGCGCAAGGTAACAGTCGAACGGGCTGGGAATGGCGCCAACCGCGTTTTGTAGAAACACCAACTCTTCT
>DASCSY010000072.1:0-10476 GCA_034399415.1 Acidimicrobiales bacterium | reverse complement strand
GAGAACGTGGAATCGAAGGAAAGATTGCGGCTGCTCAATATGCACGAGCAAACGAAGTGCCCTGCTTAGGTCTGTGTTTAGGACTTCAGGTGATGGTCACCGAATTCTGCCGTAACGAGCTTGGCCTGGTGGGTGCCAACAGTCGAGAGTTCGATCCCACGACAGCGCACCCTGTGATCGACTTGATGGATTCTCAACGCGATGTGACCGACAAGGGTGGCACGATGCGCCTAGGTCTGTACCCAGCTCGCCTGCTTGACGACAGCACGGTGGCGGCGCTGTATGGAGAATCCTTGATTTACGAGCGTCATCGTCACCGTTACGAGGTGAACAACGATTATCGGATTCCGATGGAGGAAAATGGCCTCCGATGCAGCGGACTATCGCCCGATGGCCGACTGGTCGAATTCATAGAACTCGATGACCATCCATTCTGGGTTGGTACCCAAGCACATCCAGAATTCAAGAGTCGACCGGACCGGCCCGCCCCTCTCTTTAGAGCTCTAGTAGGAGCGGCCCTTGCTAGGGCAGAAGGAAGGAACCCCAAGCTCCTCGAAGCGCGTACAGAATCGGCTCTTTGAACAGTGGTCGGCCGATCCGACCCCGAGTTCTCGTTGATCAACCAACGGCTCGTTCACTCCGGATACGCCTTTGACCTATATGCAACCAGTTGGGTAGATGCGTCAGGAAAAGAATTTCAACGAGACATCATTCGCCATCGCGGCGCAGTAGCCGTCGTGGCGTTAACAGATGATGAACAGCACGTCCTGCTTGTGCGCCAGTTTCGAACACCATTAAACGCGTGGCTTTTAGAATTACCGGCAGGGCTTAGAGACAAAGAAGGGGAGTCGGAGATTGACACAGCAGTCCGCGAATTAGAAGAAGAAGTTGGCTGTGTGGCGGAGACCCTCGAACACCTCGTGACGCTTGTGACTGCTGTCGGCTTTACTGATGAGGCAATATCGATTTTTCTCGCTCGAGGTCTTTCGTGGACCGAACGTCGAGCTGACGGCGCTGAAGAAGAGTCAATGACTGTAGAAGAGGTCCCGTTGGCTGAAGTAGGAGCGATGATCGCGAATGGCGAAATCAGTGATGCTAAAACCGTCGCTGGCCTTCTGCTTACGCAACAAAAGTTGATGTCGTAATCCGATGAACATGAGTGGGAGGATCGTCGAGCTCGAGGACTTCTTGGACTGGTTGACCGTAGAGCGGGGGAGGGCGCCATCAACGGTCGCGGGCTATCGGAGGGACCTCACCAGGTTCCTCGACTGGCTCTCAAAAACTGGAGAGCAGCTAACTACCGTTCAACAAAGTGACATCACGGGCCATGTCGCTCATCTAAAAAACTCAGACCTTGCTCCTGCCAGCGTTGCTCGCGCCACCGTCGCGATTCGTTCGTTCTTCCGGTTCTTGGCGGCAGAAGAAATGATCCGAACAGACCCGGGGGCTTCTGTTGAAGTACCGACTGTGCCCCGAGGTTTGCCAAAGGCGCTGACTCTCGAGCAGGTCGAGTCCTTACTCGCTTCGCCGGTGGGTGACGACCCAGCTTCTTGCCGTGATCGCGCCATTTTGGAAGTCCTCTACGGATGCGGCCTACGCATAGGCGAATTGGTAGGGCTTTCAGATGTCGACGTTGATTTGGATGGCGAACTGTTACGGGTTTTCGGAAAGGGACGCCGAGAACGCATCGTCCCTATGGGTCGACCCGCGCACTCGGCAGTTTCTCAATGGATGAGCGGGTTGGGGCGAGACGCGCTGTTGAGTCGTCGAACGAGTGCGATTCAGGCAGAGGATGCATTGTTTCTCAACCAGCGAGGTTCCCGGCTTAGTCGTCAAGGAGCGTGGATGGTTGTCCGACGACATGGTGAACGCGTCGGTCTTGGCGAGATACTTACGCCCCATGTGCTGCGGCACTCATGTGCCACACACATGCTCGTGAATGGAGCGGACATCCGTTACGTACAAGAACTCTTGGGGCACAGATCGATTAGCAGCACACAGCGATACACAGCCTTTCGAGATGAAGAAATCCGACAGATCTACGATCGGTCACATCCCCGCGCTGAGATGCAGATACTGGACAAGTAGCTTCGTTACCGTGCCAAGTAGACACTTCCGTCATCTCGTACGAAGGTTCTTTTCCTCGCTTGACCGGAGATCACCCAGTGCATTGGATCGAAACTGGGTAGCGAGCCAGCTCTCTGTGAACGAAATGGCGCTTTGGTCGGCGATGATCCCCTCGGATCAAACACATTCGGTTGCAGTCGCGAAAATCGTTCACATTGACTTGCCGGAAGACGAAACGGCCGTCGTCGCCGCTCTTCTACATGACATCGGCAAGACGACGGTTGAGTCTGGAGTGGCACTCAGAGTTTCGGCTGCCTTGTTAAAGCCGTTCGTTACCGCGATGCGACTAGATCGGTGGACATCTGGAAGCGGCTGGTTCTCGCGACTAGCAGCGCTGATTGGATACCCGGTAGCGGGATCGGGTTTACTTGCCAAGGCCGGAAGCGATGAATTCGTGGTGATGTGGGCTGCTCAGCACCATCTCTCGCCTGAAGATTGGACCGTTGATCGGGCTCGGGCAACGGTCTTGCGACAGGCAGATCACGCCGCGGTTTGAGGAGAAACTCATGGAAGCAATCGAGATCACGCAAGCTCTTCAACAGGTGATCCTCCAGACCTATGGAGATCGGGTCGGGACGTTCAAATTGCAGTCGGTGGATGAAGCCACTTCGAGGGCTCGCCAAAAGGCCCGTTCACAACTTACGAAAGAACAGCGGCTACTGATAGATCGCGCTCTGGTGCCCTTCCGGGATTGGCTCATTGAGCGCGACCCCGAAGCCGCCGAGCGTGTAGCGAAAGGTGTTCCGGCGCCACAAGACATAGAGACCGCCGTCCGCGCAGCAGAAGACCATGCAGTCGCACACATGGCGCTCGACCTAACAGCTGAAGAGCAAGCGTTACTGACCTACCGTTTACAAAACGGTCGCGTTGAGACTATTGAGGAACGAAACCGGCGAAAACGTCGACCTTTGAAGCTGTCGAATCGACATGTACGAACGATGGCCGGTGGAGTGGCAGTTATTTTCCTCGGCTCAGGCTTAGCTGGATTCGCTACCGAAGCCGCAACGATAGTGACTGTGGTAGGAGCAGCGATTTTTGTCTTCGGTTTCAGAAGATGGCGATCTGGTGAGGTCACTTCCAATATTCCTCAGGTGTCAGTCTTTCGCGGCGGCAAAATCAGCAACGAAGGAAGAGATCAGTTCTGACTTCTCCGAGGTCACAATTCATCCCCCAGGAAGAAACCCCATAGCGTCCTTGGCCCGTTGAACAGTTATCGCGGCGACTTCAGATGCCTTCTCCGCTCCGCGAGCAATGATTCGGTCAAGCTCTGCAGGGTCAGCGAGAAGTTCCGCTCGTCGATTCTGAACAGGTTCGAGAGCATCGATGATGGCCTCAGCGGTGTCGTTCTTCAAGGGGCCGTACTGGTCGTATTCTTCAGCGAGCGACGCGGGATCACGGTCAGTGGCGGCACCCAGTATTGATAGTAAATTCGAGACGCCTGGCTTCGCGTTGAAGTCGAAACGAACTTCATTTTCGGAGTCAGTGATGGCTCGTCTAAACTTTTTGGCGATGGAGTTAGTGTCCTCGAAAATGCCGACCGTGCCCATGGGTGACTCCGAGGACTTAGACATCTTGTTGGTCGGTTCTTGAAGGTCCATTACCCTGGCGGCGATCTTGGGAATTGCAGCCTCGGGTAACACGAATGTGTCCCCGTAGCGAGAGTTGAACCGTTCAGCGACATCGCGCGTCAACTCCAGGTGCTGACGTTGATCATCGCCAACGGGAACCCGATCGGCGTCGTATATGAGAATGTCGGCTGCCATCAACGCCGGGTAAGTGAACAACCCGGCCGACACGTGCTCCTGGCCTCCGTCGCCTTGTTTCGCCGATTTGTCTTTGAACTGAGTCATCCGACGTAGCTCTCCAAAAGAGACAGTGCACTCGAGGAGCCACGACAGTTCTGTGTGGTAGGGGACGTGACTTTGAACAAAAAGAGTGCAGACCTCAGGATCGAGGCCCACCGAGACCAAAGTCGCCATTGTTTCGAGAGTCTTTGATCGGAGTTCGACGGGATCTTGCTGGACGGTGACGGCGTGAAGGTCAACTGCGCAGTGGAAGCTGTCATGCAGATGTTGGTCAATGACCCATTGGCGAAGCGCGCCCAGAAAGTTACCCAGGTGTATGTCCCCAGTCGGTTGAATACCCGACAGCACTCTTGTCATGAAACTCGACGGTACCGCAGCGATCACCGCAAACCATCCGAAGAAGCCACGAAGATGCACGGGAATGGGTCAAAAGACTCACCAAGCGTGTTACATCGATGTGATTTGCTCCGCTATCTTTAGGAAATGCCCTACGAGGTACAGACCGAGGTTTTTGAGGGCCCTTTCGACCTTCTTTTGCGACTCATTCTTCAGCAAGAAGTCGATATCTATGAAGTGTCCTTAAGTCACATCGTTGACGCCTATCTAACAGAAATGGACCGAATTGTTGCGGTAGGAGAGGATGAGAATGCTGCCGTGGGTGGCATCGACCTTGAGCTAGCGACGGAGTTTCTTTTAATAGCAGCAACGCTGGTTGAATTGAAAACTCGGCGACTACTTCCCGACGAAGTAGATGGCACCCTTGACGACGAACTCGGCATATGGGAGGAACGAGACCTTTTGCTTGCTCGCCTCTTAGAGTGCAAAACGTTCAAGAGCGCCGCGGTAGCAATCCGACAAATGACCCACGTGGCGTCGTTCAGCTACCCACGGTCCGCCGGACCCGATGAAAGGTACCTGTCGCTGGCCCCAGACCTCCTCAAAGGCCTATCGGTTCAAGACCTCTCCGACACCTTTTCTAGAGTGATGGAGTCGAAATCTCCTGATCGAGTCGAGGTTCAACACATCGCTCCCATCACTGCGTCAGTGACTGATGCGATGTTTGAGTTGATAGATGAACTTCCGAAATTGGGCAAAACGAGTTTCCGGCAACTGACTGGCGATTTAGTTGATCGACTACAGGTAGTCGTCAGATTCTTGGCTGTCCTTGAGCTATATAAACAGGGCCATGTCGAGTTAGATCAATCGGAACGATTTGGAGATATCACCGTGGTATGGACGGGCAACGAAACTGAAGTACTGCTGCCCACAGGTGGTGTGTCCTATGACGGCTGAGGACGAAGCCAAAGTTTTTCAAGTATTGGCGACGCAACTCGAAAATGAGGGATCCATTCCTGCCTTGGAACCCTCCATTCCCGAACTTCCCGAACTCGACCCGAATGTCGTACCAGCTGATGTGCGCGCTGCTCTTGAAGCGATTTTGCTAGTTGCGTCTGATCCTGTAGCGCCGACAGTCCTCGCGCAGTTACTAGAGGTCAGCGTCGAAACTGTTGACGCTCTATGTGAGTACCTCACTGATAGCTATGCCCAAGAAGAGCGGGGATTTACCATTAGCCGGGTAGCAGGTGGTTATCGCTATCAAACTGCGGATGCTCAAGCTCCCTACGTTGAACGGTTCGTTCTTGAAGGGCAGACGACGCGATTATCAACCGCTGCACTGGAAACTTTGGCCATCGTGGCGTACAAACAGCCGATTTCACGAGCTCAGATCACATCAATTCGCGGTGTCAACGTCGATAGTGTCGCCCGCACATTGCAACAGCGGGGGTACATAGACGAGGTTGGTCGTGATCCAGGCCCCGGCAACGCGACGCTGTACGGCACAACGCCCCTATTTCTGGAGCGCCTAGGTGTTGACAGTCTTCGCGATCTCCCCAATCTCGCCGACTTCGTGCCTGACGCCGAGGTAGCTGAAACACTCGAAGTAGTCCTACGCGGTGCTGACGAACCGGCCCAGTCTCCTGATACTGGTGGAACAGTTCCCGACTCAAGCCCTCCGAAGTGACTGTTGGGGAGTCGTTAGAGCGACTCCAAAAGGTCTTAGCTCGGTCCGGGGTAGCGAGCAGACGTGCGAGCGAGGAGATGATTGAAGCAGGTCGGGTGACCATAAATGGCGACCTAGCGACTCTGGGGGACAAAGTTCGAGCGAATGATCGAATAGAACTCGACGGCGTTCCCGTTCTCCAAGACCCGGACCTGGTGCACTACCTGTTGCAGAAACCACGTGACGTGGTGTCGACGGCGAGCGATCCTCAGGGCAGACCCACAGTGGTTGATCTCGTACCCTCCGAAACAAGAGTTTTTCCCGTCGGTCGACTTGATACTGACAGTGAGGGCCTGATCGTTCTAACCAATGATGGGGACTTAGCACACAAGATGACGCACCCGAGTTTCGGTATCCCTAAGGAATATCTAGCCCATGTAGAAGGCCTCCCAACAAGACGCGCCCTTCGGCAACTACGTGAGGGTGTAGAGCTGGAAGATGGGTTCACCGCACCCGCCGAAGTTTCGATGCCACAGGAGGGTGTACTCAAGCTGGTCATTCACGAAGGACGTAACCGTCAGGTCCGAAGAATGTGCGCGTTAGTCGGCCACCCGGTGATTCGGCTGGTCCGAGTACGAATCGGGCCTGTCAGCGATAAAGGGTTGGCTGCTGGACGGTGGCGAACTCTTACTATGGAAGAGGTTCGTTCTCTTTACGCCGCGGCTATCAATTAATAATCTCGCACCGAGCTTTGACCACGCCTTCGGTACCATGCCGATCGTAAGACTTGCTTCCCAGCAGACGGGTTTAGTTTCTCAATGACCAAGAATACGCGTCGTGCTCAGATCATAGGAACGGGACTAATCGGTGGCTCAGTAGCGCTCGCTCTCCGATCCAGGGGGTGGCATGTTACGGGCAGAGATGTCGATGCCAGGCGGAGCGGACGCGCCTTAGAACTTGGAGTATTGGACGCGGTTGGTAGCGACGAGGCCGCGGAGTTGGCATTTGTGGCGGTCCCGGCGAGCGCTCTGGAGGATGAGATTCATAAAGCTCTTAGCGAAACCAAGGGCATAGTCACTGACACCGGAAGCGTGAAAACCACTGTCGCTTCGAACATCGACAACCCCCGGTTCATACCCGGACATCCGATGGCAGGCTCTGAACAAGAAGGTGTTGAAGGTGCCAGCCAGGCGATCTTTGAGGGCGCCGTCTGGGTTCTAACTCCGACCTCAGGCAGCGATGATCTTGGGCTTCGTGATCTTCAAACCATCCTTGCCTCAATCGGGTGCGATGTCGTAACTATGACTCCCGAACGCCACGATGCGTTAGTCGCAATCGTTTCGCATGTCCCACATCTCACTGCTGCCAGCTTGATGTGTCTAGCTGATGACCGAGCGTTAGACGATGCACCTCTTCTGCGCTTGGCGGCGGGCGGCTTTCGAGATATGACGCGCATCGCCGCTGGTCACCCCGAAATTTGGTTAGACATTTGTGAAGAGAACAAAGACGCGATCGTGTCGGTTCTGGACGAGCTTTCGAACCGAATTAGCAATATCCGTGAAATCGTTGCCCACTCGGATCGAACAGGACTAACGGACATGCTCTCGCAGGCGAGAAAAGCGCGTACGAACTTGCCGTCTCGATACGTCCGGCCCCAGGAACTCGTCGAGGTCCGAATCCCTATTCCTGATGAGAAGGGACAAATCGCGAACATCACGATGTTGGCTGCGGATTGTGATGTCAATGTTGCTGACATTGAAGTCGCGCATTCAGCCGAAGGAGCGCAGGGCATTCTCGTTCTAGTAGTAGCCCAGGCTGAGGTTCAGAGGTTCTTGGCGGTATTGGCGGGACAGGGGTATGGACCCACCACAAGAGAATTGGCATGAATAACTCGCGTTTGATGACTCCCTTTGCCGCCCCGGCCGTCGGAACTGTTCTTCTCCCTGGGTCAAAGAGTCAAACAAATAGAGCGTTGATCTGCGCTGCTCTGTCCAAGGGAACAAGCCGGCTGTCAGGAGTCCTTTTCGCTGACGATACTGAAGCGATGTTAGAAGCAATCGTTTCGTTAGGAGCGATTGTCAAAGAGGATCGCCAAAATCTTGAGATTGAGATCACCGGGTTAGCTGGCGCGCCAAGCTTCAACGACCTTGTCATTGATGCGAGATTATCGGGCACCACTTCTCGATTCCTGATGCCGACGCTCGCGGCCGGCCATGGCCAAGTGACACTAGATGGAGCCGAACAACTCCGATCTCGCCCATTTGCCGAACAAATCCAAGCGCTGCGCGACCTCGGATGCCAAATCGAAGAGATAGGTGTAGCTGGCGGGTTGCCCATCAACATTTCCGCAACCGGTCTCTCTGGTGGAGAGGTCGAAGTATCGGCGGCGACTAGCAGTCAGTTCGTGAGTGGCCTGCTACTGGCGGCGCCACTCTATTCAAATGGTCTGAAGATTACGTTGACCGGCGCCCCGGTCAGTCGCCCATATATCGAACTCACCGTCAAAGTGATGACCGATTTCGGCGTGACGGTGGAACGACCGGACGAATTGACCTATCTGGTGCACCCCGGCAGCTACAAAGCCACCGAGGTGAGCATTGAGCCTGATGCCTCAGCAGCATCATATTTTCTTGCTGCCGCCGCGATAACCCAAGGGCGGGTAAGAGTAGCTGGCCTTCACCGACATAGTCATCAGGGCGATATCCAGTTCGTGGGTATATTGCAGCAGCTTGGCGCCAACGTTGTCTGGGGAGAGGATTACATCGAAGTTGAGGGCGGACGAATTCGCGGCGGCACCTTCAATCTTCGAGAATGTTCAGATACGACGCAGACGTTGGCCGCTGTAGCGGCCTTCGCCGAGACCGCTATAGAAATCACTGGGGTCGGTTTCATTAGACGCAAAGAAACCGACCGTTTAGCGGCCATGGTGAATGAGTTGACTAAGTGCGGTGTCGAGGCTAGGGAAACCGAAGACGGCCTCATCGTACGACCCGACTTGTGGTCGCTCAGGGGAGCGACCGTAGACACTTATGGTGACCACCGAATGGCTATGTCCATGGCCTTACTTTCGCTTCGAGTCCCCCGAATCGAGATCAACGATCATGACTGTGTAGAGAAAACTTTTCCGACGTTCTTTTCGCGCCTTGAAGGACTTCGCCCTGCAGTAAAACCCCGAAAAGATGTGGTCGCCGTCGTCGCTATTGATGGACCGGCAGGATCCGGCAAGTCGACGGTTGCGCGCCTGCTTGCAACTGAACTCAACCTTCCGCATTTCGATACAGGTGCCATGTATCGGGCTGTTGCCGTAGCGGCGTTGCGAGCAGGAATCGATCCCGAAGATCAAGATGCGACCACTGACCTAGCTCGGCGAACTGAAATAGCTATAGGTCAACGAACGTTTGTCGACGGTATCGAAGCCACCGATGAAATTAGAACCCCAGAGGTCGATCAGCACGTGAGCGCCGTAGCGGCGAACCCAGGTGTACGACGAGTTCTTGTGGCCGAGCAGAGGAGGTGGGCCACTGAACTCGGCGGTGGGGTGATGGAAGGCCGCGACATAGGAACAGAAGTATTCCCTGATGCCGTATTCAAGGCTTTCTTGACTGCGCAACCTGAGGTTCGGGCCCGTCGACGCTACGACGAGTCTTCGGTTCAGACCCTGGGAGATGTAGCCGATGATCTTGAACGGCGAGATCTAATCGATTCGACTCGCGCTGATTCCCCACTTCAGGTCGCGCCCGGCGCGGTGGTAGTTGACACCAGCGAACTCGAAATTCCCGAGGTCGTCTCGGAGCTTGCGGACCTATTTCGCTCGGTTGTGGAGGATTGATGGACGACGAATCGCAGCTAGCCGATCGCAGAACACATTGGTACAACCGAGCGACATATCAAGTTTTGAAGTACCTGGTATGGGCCATCTTCAAGGCCTGGAACCGAGTCACCATCGAAGGTCAGAAAAACATCCCCGACGGCGCCTGCGTATGGGCACCGAACCATAGAAGCTATATAGATACCCCCCTTCAGGCATGCGTCCCACGGCGACTGCGGTTTATGGGCAAAGAGTCCGTGTGGAATAACGCGTTTTTTGGTTGGCTTTTCACCACCATCGGCTGCTTTCCCGTGAGCCGAGGAAGTGCAGATCGGGCCGCACTTATGACGGCGCTTGCTGTTCTCGAAAATGGTCATGACCCCGTTGTCGCTTTCCCAGAGGGTGAACGAAAGGACGGGCCGCGGATATTTCCGCTGTTCGATGGTGCGGCCTATCTGGCCGCTAAGACCCAAGTACCGATCGTGCCCGTCGGAATCGGCGGGACCGCAGCTGCCATGCCACGAGGATCGAAATTTTTGCGACCGAAACACGTTCACGTGATCATCGGCGAACCCATCCCGCCACCCCCTCTGA
This sequence comes from Acidimicrobiales bacterium, assembly GCA_034399415.1. Lineage (GTDB taxonomy): Bacteria > Actinomycetota > Acidimicrobiia > Acidimicrobiales > Poriferisodalaceae > UBA2110. The sequence goes on along the minus strand of DASCSY010000072.1, from coordinate 140 downwards.
GCGCGACGGGCCGACTATCTCGACAAGAGGTGCGCAATACCTCAGAGTATTTGCGCGAAGAGATCCAAGATCTATTTGATCGTGCACAAATCATTTGCGGCACACCAAATATTTATGAACCGGGGAGCGAACCACAGACA
>DASCSY010000071.1:0-10600 GCA_034399415.1 Acidimicrobiales bacterium | reverse complement strand
TAGGTCCATTCGAGAGGAACCGGCCGGGTGTTTCCCGTTACTTCCACGGCGATGCGGTTGCTGCGATGTTCTAAATCTTTGAGGAAGAATTCCGCTGGGCCGAGAGTGGCGCTCATCAGAATGAACTGTGTTCGCTGTAGCTCCAACAGAGGTATCTGCCATGCCCATCCTCGATCTCTGTCTGAGTAGTAATGGAACTCGTCCATCACGGCCGTATCAACTGGAGCTTGAGGTCCGTGCCGCAACGCGAGATTGGCCAAGATTTCTTGAGTGCAGCAAACGATCGGAGCATCGGGATTGACCGAAGCGTCTCCGGTGATCATCCCTACGTTGTCCGAACCAAATTCCTTGCAGAGTGAAAAAAATTTTTCTGAAACAAGTGCTTTGATCGGCGCGGTGTACCAACAACGCTTTCCCTTAGCAATGGCCTCGAAGTGAGCGGCGAGCGCCACGAGGGACTTTCCTGAGCCCGTAGGGGTTGTAAGAATCAGGTGATGACCTGAGAAGACTTCAAGTATCGCTTCCTCTTGCGCTTCGTATAAATCGATGTTCCCCGCGGCGGCCCATGCGAGGAAACCATCAAGTAAATTCCCCGGATCGGCTTCGGAGGGAAGATAGGTGAGTAACTGAGCGTTACTCACGGGCCACGTAGCTTGCGCATGGGTTCGTTCAAAAGGACGCCAGTTGGATCCACTGCGTCTCGGACCCGCCACCAATCTTGCCAACGGTCGTAATCTCCTGCCAGGTCTTTGCCGGAGAGGTAATGCACTTTGCCCCAATGGGGGCGGCCACCATAAGAACGAAAAACTGATTCAGCGGATTTGTAATATGCGGTTTCATCTCGCGTCACGTCCTCGTGAATTGACACCGTTACAGTGGCTCGACTCCGTGCCGGGGAAAGCCAAACTTCGTCCGCTGCAACAGTCCGATACTCGATTGGCCAGACAACCTCCGGAAAGCTGTTCGACAGCAGGTTCTTGATGTCGGCGACGCATGAAGGACCGTGTTCGGCAGGGATTGAATACTCCATCTCAGTGTGAGGGTCGAGACGCTGATTGGGAAGAACTTCGAAACTCCACGCTAAACGTTGTCCCTCATCCCCTAGGGGGTATCTGCAGGGTTCGTCGGTGAGATTGATTGATTTACAGATCGCGCGATCTTGACCCGGGTACCAGAAATATTCGAAGTGTCGAGTTGCGCTCGTCAATTCTTCGATCCTCTCCATGACGCTTTCGAAAGGTTCCAGCCAACGTTGCTCTTCCAGTCGGTACGCCTCGCGTACGCGCAACGTAACCTGCAACACGACTCCGACTGCACCTAATGACAGCCGTGATGCTTCGAACAGATCTGGCTCAACACTAGAACTACAGGTAACTACTGACCCGTCGACGAGGAGCACTACCAACTCGGTCACCGCGCTTGAGAAACTGCCGAGATCAACCCCGGTGCCGTGAGTTCCCGTGGCGATGGCACCACCGACAGATTGTTGGTCGATGTCGCCTTGGTTCAACAGCCCCAAACCGTGTTCTAGTAACGGTTGACCACATGCGTGAATCTTGGTGCCAGCGCGAAATGTTGCGGTCATTGCATCTCTGTCAACAGATACAAGGCCTGATAGAGGACGGGTGTCGAGAATTACGCCGCTGGTTGGCAGCAAGGGGTAATGGGAATGTGCCGTTCCGGCGGTTCGCACACTCCACCCTCCCTCGCGCGCTGCCAACAGTTCGCTTCTGATGGCATCGACGGTGCCGACTTGGGTGATGCGCTGCGGTTCTGCTGAAAGTTTTCCCGACCAGTTCGTCCATTCCGGCATGGTCAGGAGCTTAGAACCGAAAATACCTGTAACAAGCTGCGCTAACTGACTGTCTGAATGGAGTTGCGGCCGGGCCAAACTTCGGGATTCAGAATGTTCGACGGCTTCGATCCGGAAAGACCTGTCAGAATCTGATCGATCGCCATCGTGAAAATTCGTTTTCTACCTTCACTAGTTGCGGACGCGACATGGGGGGTGACGAGGATGTTGTCGTGCTGCAAGAGTGGATGTCCTTGCGGCAGAGGTTCAGGATCGGTGACATCTAAAGCTGCGGCCTGCACTTTGCCGCTTGTTAGTGCGCCAATGAGAGCTGAATCATCGATGAGGCCTCCGCGAGCTGTGTTCACAATGAAAACCCCGTCGGTCATTTGATCGAGCAACTCGGCACTAATTAGGTGGTGGGTTTGATCTGTTAGAGGAGCGTGTATAGAAACAACTTGGGCTTCGCGTACCGCCTCGATGAGGGTAGAAGCACGTCTGACCCCGAGTTGTTCGAATTTTTCGTTTGATTCAAAGGGATCGTAGGCAGTCACGGTCATTCCAGCCGCAAGAGCAACCGTTGCTACCCGAGAAGCGATCCTTCCGAGTCCGATTAGCGTGAGCGATGCTCCATTTAGTTCCAACGAATGGTGTGAGGCCGAATAATTTCCTTCTTGACGATGGAGACGACGCTCGCTCTGTTTCAAACCCTTCGTGATGGCAAATATCAACGCTAGGGCATGTTCGGCGGTCGAAATTGTTGGCCCATCGGGGGTGTTACAAGCAGCGATGCCGAATTCAGTTGCATCTTCTAAGTTCACGTTGTCGAATCCGATTCCCGCCCGTGACAACACGCGTAAATTTGGGCTCACCGAAAACACCTCGCGGTTGTAGACGATGGAAGCGCCAACTACCGCGCCGTCGGCTTGCTTAATCCCATCGAGGGGATCATTGCCCTTGGGCCAGGACGGATTCCAGCGCCCTTCAACGAGTTTCATCATCGATTCATCAAGCGCTCGATCAAACCAGATGATTGGTAAGTCATTCATCCGTGGACTTTAACCCCGCCAGAAATTCTGGGAATCGTCACCAACCCGACTCGAATTCCTCAGCCTCGTTACGATTGGAGTTCTAGGGGGGGGCCATGCATGTCGATGAAGCAGTAATACATGACCTGGAGAGGTACCGAACCGAAGGTTACCCGTGGGCGGAGTGGGATCTCTTTCGCGCGAAGGCCCCTGTTTATTGGTACGAGCGCGAAACGATCACCCCCTTTTGGTCTGTAACTCGGTACGCGGATGTGAAACGGATCTCAGGTGACAACGAGACTTTCGCTAACGGGAAAGGCAGGCTCCGACTTGACCTAGCGGAACGAGATCAACGATTTTGGGACACCTACCGCGACCGAATGGAAGCACGCGGATGGGATCCGGATGAACCCCCGGATTTCATTTACACCGATCGGCCCGTTCATTGGGACATGCGTCGGTTAGTAGCTCCTGAGTTCACACCGAAGGCCATGCGTTCTCGGGAAGAATCGCTAATTGACCATGCGCAGATCTACGCGGATCAGTTTGCAAAGAAGGTGGACGCTGAAGGTGCCGCAGACTTAGTCGAAGACCTGGCAGTCAAACTTCCCTTGGCCACGATCTGCGAGATGATCGGAGCGTCCCCCGATGATTGGGAGCAAGTGCACGCATGGACCGCCGTGTTGTTCGACGATCCCAAGTTGATGCGTTTCGCCAAAGCTAACGAAACGAAAAAGGACATGCGGCGACGGATGTTCGTCGAATTCGAGGAGTGGATCTTCCAAGAGATAGCGAAGCGACGTGCAACGGATTGCAGCGGGCCAGACCTAATATCGATTCTCCTTCGCTCTGAACTTGCAAACGAGCCGCTGACTCCTCAGCAATTGCTGGGCTATATAAGGGTTCTTATTGCCGCGGGAAACGAAACTACCCGGAACGCAGCGACCGGCGGGATGATTGCTTTCCTCCAACACCCAGAAGAATTGGCGTTCTTAGCTGGCCATCTTGACGACAGCGAAACGTTGGACAACGCCGTCGAAGAAATTCTTCGATGGACATCTCCTGTTATTCAGTTCGCTCGAGTTTGTACTCGGGACACCGAGATCGGCGGTCAGATCATTCGGGCCGGCGATCATGTCGGCATTTGGCATGCTTCAGCCAACCGCGACGAACGTCAGTTTCGTGACCCATACCGGTTTGATGTGACTCGATATCCGAACGAGCATATGGCTTTTGGACACGGCGCCCATTTTTGCCTCGGAGCGCATTTAGCGCGTTGGGAGTTGAGGGCATTTTTTCGCGCGGTGCTTCCGCTCCTACCGAATCTGCGTCTTCAAGGCGAACTTGAACGAATTGGACACTTGCACGTCGGACCGATTCAACGCCAAATGGTTGCTCCGATCTAGCACCAGTCAGCCCAACGTCAAGCACACCCAGTCACCCTCATCAGATTCGCAACGTCGAGTAGTAAGTAGACGCAACGGCCTGCAGGCATCAACGACACGTTCTATTTGTGAACTTAAAAGGCCTGAGAACACTAGACGGCGGCCAGCCCGAACCATCTTCACAAGAGTCGGCCCATACGAACTCAGGAGAGGGGCGAGCATATTCGCGATAACCACGTCGTAAGTGCCGGTCACTTCTTCTAATGCGATCGCTGACGCGGTTACTAGTTCGTCTACACCATTCGATTTAGCGTTTTTTGTTGTGACCTCCACTGAGGCAGGGTCGATGTCAATTCCAAGTACCTCAGTTGCACCTAATCGAGCAGCGGCCACCGACAAGATGCCACTTCCGCAGCCAACATCGAGGACGGACTCGTTTCCTTCAAGTAATTGTTCGAGTTCAGCCAACGCAAGTCGGGTCGAAGGGTGACTCCCCGATCCGAACGAACGCCCAGGATCCATCCAAACAATTAATTCGCTCGCCTTCGGTTCATACTGAACCCATGGTGGCCTAATCACTATGCGATTCCCCGCTCTGTAAATCGTTGCGTAATCGCGCCAACTGTCGAGATAATCGCGAGACCCAAATTCCTCAACCACAGCGAACCTTCCAAGAGTTCGTGCGGCCAGATCTGCGTTATGAGCTGAAGAAAAACCTGCCAGCAGGACGATTTGATTGCCCTCGTAGCGTTGTTCTATCCCTAAGGTTCCGAGTTGCCAAAGTTCGCCTGACACTAGGTCGGCGTCCGCTTCAGGCACCGTGATTCGGAGGCGGGCCTCCTGCTGGCTCAACTTACCCACACCTAAGGACGCTACCTTCGGCCCTACGAGTCATTCGAATTTTCTTTTGGCTGAGATTGAGGGATGTTGTGAATACCGAGATTTTGTTGACTGGTCTGGCATTTGGCGAAGGCCCACGATGGCGGGATGGCTATCTATGGTTTTCGGACTTTTACCGCCACGGAATTTTTCGAGTTGATGAAAATGGCACCGAAGAACTCGTGCTAGAAGTTCCTACGCAACCATCCGGGCTTGGATGGCTTCCCGACGGAAATCTTCTGTTCGTGTCGATGCTTGACCAGTGCCTCAAGAAGTTGGATTCTGATGGCCAGGTGTCGGTACATGCGGACCTAGCACATATCGCAGGCGGTCCATGTAACGACATGGTTGTCGCAAGCGATGGCACCGCCTATGTAGGAAATTTTGGATTCGGAGAGGGCGAGGACTTTTCGCAAGCCACTTTGGCCATTGTCGATGCCGACGGAACAGCGCGTCGTGGTCCCGATGGCCTCGACTTCCCCAACGGAACGGTTATTAACCCTGAAGGAAACCGCCTGGTGATAGCCGAGTCATACGGTCGCAGACTTCTTTTGTTCGATATCGAAAACGATGGGTCACTCACGAACAGACGCTCTTTCGCGGATTTAGGCACACGTGTTCCAGACGGCATTTGCCTTGACGTAGAGGGCGGAGTTTGGGTAGGTGATCCCGCGAACCATTCTGTTTTTCGCGTGGTCGAAGGTGGAGAAATTACTCACCACATTGATCTTGAACTCAACTGTTACGCGTGCGCGCTTGGAGGCGAGGACCGGCGGACGTTGTATCTGGTCACGGCGCCGAACTCTGGACGAGGTGGCGCGGCGGACCGTCGCGAAGGACGCGTAGAGCGAATTCGGGTTGACACGCCAGGAACCGGTTCCCCCTAATCGAACCAAATTATCGTTCTAGAACCTGAGAGGGCTCTCAGCGCTCCAGTGGAGTTCTTCCTCTGCCAGATTGAACTTGACCTCGCGCCAGGTCACTTCGATCCCGTCGTCTTCGATCGGATCGACCATTAGTTCAAACATGCTGTCGTCGGTCTCTTCTCCGGGACGAGCGAGGAGAGCCATGAACGCATGGGCCATTTCGCAGGGCTCCAGCATTCGTCGCTGCCAGCGGCCAAAAACGCGTTCGTTGTCGACATATTCGTCAGTCATCCCTGTTCGGATAAAGGGAAACATGAGGGAGAAACTTTGAACTAATTCGGCGTTTTTTCCGAGGTTTACTTTCAACACTTTCGGTAACTGTAAAACCGCCCAGTTGCTGATGGCGTAACCCGGTACCGCTGGCCCCGGGTCGATCGCTTGACGTGAGGATATGTAGACCAATTGGATCGGTTCGTTGTGGTGGACGGCTTCCCCGGCCCACAAATGGGTGGACGCAAGGAAGCCGTCGACCTTCGTGTCTAAGACAAGACGGGATTCGTCGAGATTGTCTAAGAAATGCTGTCGTACCCGGGCGCGTCGAAGCGCACGACCCTCGCCCTCTTCCTCGCGGAGGGCCCTTCCGAAGCTGTAACCCGATTCGGTTAGCCCAGAGTTACAGATAACCAAATTTGGAGGAAGGCCTCCCATCTGGTCTATGACGTAGCTGCGGCTCGCCCACAGATCACGCAAATTTGTTACATCTGCCTGGACGGGGAAGGCGTTGACCCCCTCCAGTCGTAGCTGGTCAACGAGATCGAAACCGTCCTCATAACTGCGATGAAAATGAACCCCGACTGACGCAGCCCCATTCAACCCGGCGCACAGAGCGAAAGCCTGACCTATGCCGCCGTCCTTACCTGCTCCGGTGATGAACACTCGCTTACCCTCCACCGCAGATCGGTACTCATCGAAGCGGAATGCTTCGGTTGGCGCGCTATAGGTCATTGCTGAGACTCCGCGGTAGTAGGTGACCTCATGAAACTAGCCAGTCGGTGTTCGCATTCCGACCTCAAGGTGGATTACCGAATTCGCTACTTGGAGTTAATTCACTGGGGTCGTTTCCACATGAGCGCGTTTCGACGCATTGTGGCCACCAACACATCGTTTTGATTGTGCGCTCGATGTTCGAATAAGACGATGCCCTGGTCGGGTTTACTCGAAGATTCTCTAGAACTAATAACCTCCGACTCGACTCGAAGCGTGTCACCGTGGAACACGGGAGCTGGAAAGTTCATCTCCTCGAATCCAAGATTTGCGACGGTAGTGCCGTGAGTGGTTTCGTGAACCGAAATTCCAACTACGAGTCCTGCGGTAAACATTGAATTGACTAGTGGCTGCCCAAACTGTGTTTCTTTTTCCGCGTAGTCAAAATCGAGATGCAATGCTGCTGGATTCATGGTCATCGTCGTGAACATGATGTTGTCGGTCTCGGTCACTGTGCGGCGGAGGCGGTGTTGAATGACGAGTCCTGGTGTGAGTTCCTCGAACCACAAGCCCCCGTGAGGCCGATCGTTGGTCAATTCAAACTTCTTTCCATGGATTGTTGCGGCGAGACGCCCATTCCCGGAACTTCACAGGCTTGATCGAGTTCGATTTCCGCGTGGACTATTGAATTTTGATGAGGACCCGCGCACCACGACGGCATGACCATGGTGTAGAGGCCGCTGCCGCCAGCTTGAAACACGATGATTCGGCTCGGATCTTTGAGAACTTGAAGCAGATCATCGTCGTCGACGTCAGCGTCGTGAGGGATCATGCGGGAGCCCACTTCTCGGAGCGTTCCCACGGAGATAGTCGCCCGGCGGGCCAGCTCATTTTGAACATCTTCTCTGGTCATTCCAGCAGCCGCGATGACTTGGGCATGGTCGGGGTTGATGATCACCGAGACAGAACCACCGCGAAGTTGACTGTTGTTGCTTCCCGGATTCGCTATGACCAGAGCAATGGCTTGGAGAAGCTTGCCGGCTGAGTCGGGATCATCGGCGTTGCCAGCAAAGATGGTGGAATGTGGAGCCTCAGCGCCAGTTATTACCACCGCACTTTGGTCAGGCTCGTACCCGAAGCTGGTATGCAGACCAGGAAACGGCGACCTCTCCTCGTCTTCCGCGATGCAATAGGTGAACTTTCCAGGGTGTCCATGTAACGCCATATCTGAAGAGCCGGGTCGGGCCCCGCCAATATTGATCATGCACAAGCGAAGTGCTCGACCAATCGAGGCATTTGCCCGATGTCCGGGTCCAAGTGCGCCGAACCCGGACGCAATTCCGCCGCAGACGTGCCGAGCCGGACCGCAGACGATCGTTAATGGTGCGGTGCAATGAGTTGTCGCCTGCATCTCAGTCAAATCGAACTCGGGTTGGCAAACCGCCCGAACCGCGGCAATAACCACCGGTGCGTGATCCGGTATACACCCTGCCATGACCGCCGCTATACAAACTTTTTCCACGGTAGCTGAGCCATGTAAAGGTCCCATAACTCCGAGCACAAGGCCCGGATCAAATCCCGTGGCTAAAACCATTCGAGAGACCCGATCAGGAGTCGGTATCACCACAGGCAGGCCATCGGTGCAGCCCAGTTCGTGTAGTACTTCGAGCGCGTCGTACTCGGTGGGAGCGTCGAGCAAACTCATCTTGGCCTCGCGTTAATTGGTTCCGCCCGACAAGAAGTCGATGATGGAGGGAGTGATATCGGCGGCAACCTCGGCCATCTTTTGTTCCCCAGTCCCAGCAACCGGGTGGGGCAACTTAATACGAGGTACCTCGGGCATGCCAGTGGAATGAGCGAAGAAATCGCCCTGAGGCCAAAATTCTTCTGTGACGAGGGCTACGGCCGGAATGCCCAGCCGAGCTACTGAAATGCTGTCACGCACGGTGCCAGAAGTGCAGCTGCCTCAATGGCCGTAGGCAGCAACTACCGCCTGACACTCGGCTTGAATCTCTTCGAGCATCGAGCCACTAACAACCGATGACGCATCACCTTTGTCGTAGCGAACGAACGATGCCGCCGGAACAACCTGGGCCAACGATTTCTCGACATGATCCAGGAAACGGACACTGTCTGGGAAGCCGTTAGCCACAAGACCAATCGTCATAGGTCTTTCTAGGTCAACGTCTAGCTCGTAAGGTTCCGCAACCGCTTGAGGCTCGGCTCGAGGATCATGGAACTGGGTAGTGATACTCACCGTTCCCCCTTGTTGACGCCGTTCGCACGAATTGACGCGTTACATAGCGACGCCACCATGTTAGTCGTCACCCTTTACTTGTCTAAGAAACATTCCGTTGTCGAAGTAATCGCGCCAAAAAGTTATGAGGCCCTCGTTGACCTCAAAAATGCCCATAACGGGAAGCTCGATTTGACGGCCACTTGCCGTGTGGAACCGGTCGAGGCGTTCGTTCATCACGGTATTACCCGTCGCCGTTTGACGAACGACCTCGAACTCCACCGGACCTTCTCCCTTTAGTAGACCGCTGAGGAACTTGTGCATGTCTTCTCGCCCCGTCATAGCGCCGATAGGGACGTTGTCGTAATAGCAGTCCTCGGAAACATGTTCGAGTGCCGCGTCGAGATCTCTTGCCTCGATCTTCTCAATAAAGGTGTTAACAACCTCTTCAGGACTAGTTGTATTGCTCATGCCCGTAATTCTTGCAGGATCCCATGGAGCTTGCTCATCCATGACAGGCTATGCGCATGCGTTTTCAAGACAAGGTAGTCGTTGTAACCGGAGCCGCTGGGGGAATAGGTCTCGCCGCGGTGCGCCGCTTCGCTTCTGAAGGAGCACGCATCGTCGCGGTCGATCTAGAGGGATCAGACCTGGACGCTGCGCTATCTGAAGCGGAACCTTTCGGGGTTGACGCCATTGCGTTAACAGCTGACTGCAGCGACGGAGGAGACGTTTCTCGCTACGTTGAGCAGTCCGTCGCCGAGTTCGGACGTCTTGATGTGCTCTTCAACAATGCCGGCATTGAGGGACGAATTATTGGTCTTCTTGACTATCCCGAAGAAGATTTCGATCGAGTTATCAACGTCAACCTCCGAGGCGTATGGTTAGGGATGAAGCATTCGGCCCCGGCGATGATTACAAATGGTGGCGGAGCGATTGTCAACACAGCGTCGACAGCTGGCTTGCTCGGCGCTCGAGGACTTTCGGCCTACGTTGCCAGTAAGCATGGTGTTGTCGGGTTAACAAAATCGGCGGCCTTGGAGTTGGTGCCTCAGGGGGTTCGCGTCAACGCCGTATGCCCTTCCCCCATAGAAACCCGAATGATGAGAAGCCTCGAAGAGGGCATTGGGGGCGACCAGGCCGAAATGATCCGCAAGGACTTTGCTTCGCGAAACCCGATGGGCCGGTATGGCGAACCAGATGAAGTAGCTGCGTTGGTGGCATTTCTGGCTTCGAAAGATGCCAGTTACATCAACGGTGGAATCTATACCGTCGACGGTGGCTCCGTAAGCGGAAGATGACCTCAAGGTGAGCAGGGATCGCGGTGTTCACGACCTAGGAGGAACTCAAGGATGGGGCAAGGTACCGCACAGCCCTGATGAACCAGCGTTCCACGACGAATGGGAACGACGCGTCTTCGGTCTGATGTT
>DASCSY010000070.1:0-10622 GCA_034399415.1 Acidimicrobiales bacterium | reverse complement strand
CTCCATGTTCGAACGGGTTCATGGTTCCGGGGTCGACATTGATATACGGGTCGAACTTTTGCATAGTCACCCGAAGTCCTCTTGCTTTCAAAAGGCGCCCAAGGGAAGATCCCGTTATGCCCTTACCGAGTCCACTCGCAACCCCACCAGTAACGAAGATGTGTTTAGTCATGGTTAAAGTTCCGGTCCACTGGAAGAGAATTTAGCGGGTGAGTTCGCGAATCGCGTTGACCCTCGGCGACACTTTTGGAGCTAATCAAGATTCCAAATTTCACGAATAGTTGACCATTTCATTTCCGTCGATGTTGTGCGCCCAAACGATCGAGCCGATCCAAGGCCGGGTTGTGAGCAATCACTTGACTAAAGGATGTCCCCTCGCTCATCAAATTCAGGGCTGCCAGTACACAGAGAGTTACCCATTGGGCAAGCGAGGAGCCAACCAAGATGGTCGAGAACCCCAACACGGCGCCCGTCGTGTTCACCCCGATGTCGCCTTGCATGTGGCGTTCCATGAGCTCTGATGGCGCCAGCCCCACGCTCGCCCCAACTACTCCTGAGGCCCAAACTAGATGCAACGCCGAATAAGAATCCCCCCAAATAACAACCGAAACCACAAGAATCACGAACCAGAGAACGGCGACCTTGGATGAGCGGGCGGGTGCTCTGTCGAGAAGATTCAGCAAATTCGCTCCGAGCGCGACAATCGCCGCGCTGCGGGCGAGACCGACTAAACCATCGCTCGCATCGGCGATCAACACGGCCCCGAACGAGACCAATATGCCTCCAACAAGTTTCAGGATGCCTGTGGAAACAACGCCGTCAGAAATGGCTGGCCCGAGGTGCCCTCGAAAGCCGCCCCCTGTTTCTTCGGCTCGAGTGTCGTCGATCCAACCCAACAAGCCGAATGCCCCGACCAGAATCAAAACGGCCACCGCGTGAGCGCCATCTAGCGAATCAGTGAATCCCCAATAAAGATTTCCAATTATTAGGATTTCAATGAGAACAATAAACACACCCGACACTCCGACTACGAGTCGCCCGCGGTAATTCTCTTTCTCCCATTGAGGTTTCGACAGGGAAAGTCCAAGTCGTCCCCAGCAAAGTAATGCACCAACAAGTGCCACGAGAAAAGTACCGATCGTGAGGATCACTTAGCTCTCTTCCTGACTAAACCAGTTACGACTACCTCTAGAGTGGACCGCCACCCGAGTCGAGACGCGGACGCTCTGATGACATCTCTGCATTGACGGACTCTATGTGCGACCCCTCTCGGCCCCCTGCCTGATGGTTGATGGGAAAATGGAGTGGGGACTTCTTGGATTCGCGCACCTGCAACATGTGCATCGATCGTGAGTGCCACTTCGAGGCCGAATCCGTCAGCAAGTTCCAGCGAACGCATAAGCGACCCGTTCACTGCCCGTTGACCCGATAACGGTTCGACAAATCGCCGCCCTGTCGCCTCCTCCAGTAAGCGCGCTGCTGCGCGTTTAACGATCCCGAATCCGCGCGATCGCCCACTCTTTGGAAAGATCCCTATGGTCATATCAGCATGATCGTCAGCCAATGGCTGGAGGAGGATCTGTGCATGAGATGCTGAAGTTCCGAGATCGGCGTCTAGGAGCAAGTAACTCTCCGGGGCTCCTGAAGCCGTTATACCGGCGGCCACGGCTCCTCCTTTGCCTTGATTACGTTCGAGGGTGACAACGCGGGCACCAGCCTCCCGAGCCATTTCGCCAGTGCCATCGACTGAGCCATCATCGACTACCACCACTTCACCAATCGCGCCGAGTTCGACGAGCGCACTAACCGTCGCAGCGATCGAATCGACTCTGTCTCTTGCGGGCACGATCGCCACTACATGAGTCATTGAGGCAGTCGTCCTTCGGAAGTGTCCAGGTCACCGTAATGACCCGTCGCTGGAAGGCGATCCAACCCCAACAAAAGAGAGAGCCGACCTTCGAACGACATGATCTCATCAAAGGTCGACAAGTTCTTCGCAAGCACAGAGTCGTTACGGACTCGATTGACTATTTGCCCTCGAGTTTTTCCCTCGACGGCGACTTCCACCAACGCCGCGGTTCCTGGATCACCTAGTTGGGATATCGCTTGTAGAAGCGGGACGAAAAATCCGTCGTGAAGATCGAGATGTTGTGGGTCGTTGACGATGATCACTCGGTTAGCGGAATTCGAAATGCTTTTAAGATCGCGCGTTGATAAGTAACGGTCGAAGCGCAGCAAACCTAGGTCTCTAAGGTCGCTTATAAGCACTGGCGTCGGCGTGGCATCTGATCGGGAAAGCATTTCTTCAACCAAAAGTGAGCTCGCAACACCCGACACGGTTATATCAGCGACGTCGACATCATCTTGATCCTTGCCATAGAGCTCGGACAACCCCCCTAAGGTTTCCTGGTTCTCAAAGTTCATGGCCGGCTCAATCCAGAGTGTTCCCAAGTACTCGCCGTCCGAACGGGTCAGAAGATCTCTAATTTTCCACGCTATCGAGCTATCTATCCCTGTCGGTGCGAGCATGATCCAAGACGTACCACGCAATCGTGCCCTCGGCATCGCCGTTTCAAACCTGTTCAGCACGCTGTCAGTCGCTGCCTTATGGAGTTCTATTTCTTGGATCAGAATGGCTCTTTGCTCATTCGCCGCGCTGCGTTCAGCAACCAGTTCGGTTTGATGCGTTTCGACTTGTTTTAGAGCTGATAACTGAGCTTCTTCTTTTTCCGCTATCGCAGCATCTCTGGCTGCTACCGCATCATCTTTATCTGCTACTGCCGCGTCTTTGTCTATTAATGCTTCTTCGCGTTCGGCCCCGAACTCATTTACTTGGTCTTCCAGCTCGTTTACGAGAAAGGAGTCAACGAAGGTGGAGCCCAGTGCCAAACCGATTCCCAGAGCCAGGAACACAGCGACAATGCTGATGATGTGATAGCGCAGATTGATCACTTCAAAATCACATTCCTAGATTCAGCCACAGGGTGCGCAACAGCAGGCGGACTGGTTCTGTTACAGCAGCGATAACGGTAAGAGTGAATAGCGCCGAAAGAATCAGTAAACCCAGATCGCGTTTTCGGACTTGGGTGCGGTAGAGACGACTGACTCCTTTCGCGTCGACCAGGATGGCAGAGACTTTCATCCTGGTGAGAAAAGTTGAAGCCATGCCTCTACGTCCCTTATCAAAAAAGTCGGCCATGGAGGTGTGGGATCCTACGAGAACTATGAGTTCTGCTCGTTCTTCGAACGCCATTCGCATGGCAATGTCCTCGCTCGTACCGACACCCTCCACAACTGAGTAGCCAACGCCAAGGCGGTCTAATCGTGCTGCGCCAGGAGCGAGTCCGCCTGGGTAGGCGTGTACCAGCAATTGGGCTCCGCAGTTGATGGCGTCTCTCGATACCGAGTCGAAGTCACCAAGGATTAGATCGGGCGTCACCCCTACTTCGAGCAACGCATCGGCGCCGCCATCAACACCAAGCAGTATTGGTCGCATCTCGCGCATGTATCCGGATCTTCGAAGCGCTGCCAAATCTTCGCGGTAATCGATTCCGCGAACGACTACCAAGATCTGTCGTTGGGAGAGTTCTACTGAAAGTTCGGGGAGTACTAGATCATCGGTAATGAGTTCGGGCTCCGTTGCCAGATACTGAAGCGTGTTCGTAGCGAACTGCCCTAATTCATCACGTACAGCTTCTCGCGCTAACTCAAGTCGCTGTTCTAAATCTTTGACTGTAGGTCGGCTTCCGCGGCAAATGGCCTGGTCGTTCATGTAGACGCGACCATCGATGACAGACAGCTTGTCTCCTTCTTGAATCCGGTTAAAGGCCCCAACCCCAATGCCGTCAATTAGCGGAACTCCTGACTGCACAAGCACGAGCGCTCCAAGAGCTGGGTAGCGGCCAGACATACTTTGGGATGCATTCAGAACCGCTGACACCTTGGCTGCCACGAGGCCCTCTGCTGCCACTCGATCAAGGTCTCGATGGTTGATGACTGCTATCTCCCCGGGTTGAAGCCGTGGGATTAGATTCTTGGTTCTGCGATCCACGCGCGCACTGGCTGCGACGTTTTTTCCTTCCGCTAAGCCTTCGCTACGCCTGAGTCTCACACCTGACTCCGATCGAGTTCTGCCTGTTGCAGAAGTTCAGTCGCATGTTCGCGGCCACTTTCAGAATCGGGTTGACCCGCCAGCATTCGCGCTAGTTCACGGATGCGTTGATCTCCGGTCACCTCGGTCACAGTCGAAACGACGTTTCGCCCATCATCTGTCTTGTCGACTACAAGATGCTGGTTAGCGAAGGCGGCGACCTGTGGCAAGTGGGTGACGACCAGTACTTGATGGGTCATTCCTAAGCGACCTAAGGCTTTGCCGACTGCGACAGCTGCGGCTCCACCCACTCCGGCGTCAACCTCGTCAAAGACGAGGGTGGGTGGGCCGGCGGTCAAAACCAACCGGAGAGAAAGCATGACTCTTGCCAGTTCTCCCCCCGAAGCTACCTTCGCGAGACCATGCAGGCCCTCGCCGCTATTGGCCCTAAACATGATTTCGACGTCGTCGCCAGGATCATCGCCTCTAACTTCCACGGATAGATTGGCGTGTTCTAATGCAAGCTCGGGGAGGTAACGGTTCACCTCGTCAGAAAAAGCTGGCGCGGCTCGGCGTCGACTCTCGGCCACGGCTTTTGCCGCTGCCGCTAGCTCTTCTCGAACCTTAATTAGGGCTCTTTCCAGGTCAGCTGCGGACGCTTCATGATGTAACAATCGTTCAAGACGATCAAAGGCCTCGTTCTTGTAGGCGATGACATCTTCCAGATTGTCGCCGTACTTGCGAATTAGGTCGAGCAGTAGCTGTCGTCGAGAGCGAACCTCTGCAAGGCGTTCAGGTTCGTCGTCGATGCCGTCAACCGTTTCACGTATCTCGTTGGCCGCGTCGGCAAGTTCGGCCTGAAATCCCCTTAAACGTTCAACCATCTCCCTGTAGGGCGCTCGCTCAGCAATCGCCCCGATGGCCTGACCTAAAAGGTCTAAGGCTCCATCGTCTTCGGTGATCGTTGCCCGAGCACGATTCCCTTGTTCGATATGGGTTGTCGCGTCAGCTAGTAATTCTTCAAGATCTGCAAGGACATCGATTTCACCAGGATCGTCTAGGTCGGCTTGGTTAAGTTCATCAACCTGGAACTGCAGCAAGTCGATTTCCCGGGCGCGCGTTGTTGCGTCGCCACCCTTGTCTTCGATTTCTTCTAACAGCCGTCGCTCTTCGAGGCGGGCGGCACCCAGGGGGTCAAGATCGACCTGGCCGTATTGATCCAAGGCTGCGCGTTGCACTTTTTGCCGCAACAAAGATTGGTGTTGATGTTGCCCATGTAAATCAACCAAATCGGAACCTACGTCTGCGAGTTGAGACGCCCGAGCTAAAGAGCCGTTGAGGTACGCCCTGCTACGACCTTCCGCCGGTATGACGCGACGCAAAATGACCTCTTCACCCCCGGGCATTTCGAATCGGCCTTCCACCGATGCCTCTTCGGCTCCATTTCGCACCATTGAAGGGTCAGCTCGACCACCGGTGAGTAGTTCGATGGCCTGAACCACCATGGTTTTACCAGCGCCCGTCTCGCCGGTGAGCGCACTGACGCCCGGCTGAAGTAGCAACGTCGAAGCCTCAATCACACCGAGATTCTGGACCGAGAGTTCCAGAAGCATCAGCGGTCCTTGAGTCCAAACTTTTGTTTCAAAACTTGTTGAAAGCTCCCGGACCCCGAAGTGACGACACGAGCGATGGTGTCTGAACATGTCGCGATCATCACGTCGCTGTCAGATAGGGCGGCAACGCTGCGACCGTCGACGGACAGGTTGGCTTCTCGTTCGCCGACCACCGAGATCCGAATCTCAGTGTCTGGCCTGAGAACTAGGGAACGGTCAAACAACATGTGCGGTGCCACCGGTGTGAGCTGCAACGACCAATGAGTTGGCGCCACAATCGAGCCGCGTGCTGACAGGTTGTATGCGGTAGAACCGGTGGGTGTCGAAACGATTAATCCATCTCCGGCATAGGTTGCAAACGGAGAGCCGTCGATAGTGACTTCGAGTCGGACTGTGTGGCCTTGAGCCTTCTTCTCCAGAACAGCCTCATTGAGGCCGATCCAGGCACCCTCTGTACCACCATCTGATCGTTCTATTCGCGCCTCTACCATCAATCGCTCTTCAACCGGTAAATCTCCCGCTAAGGCAAGGCCGATCGCATTTTGGGCATCATCAGCCTCGAATTCAGTCAAGTAGCCGAGGTGCCCAACATTTACCCCGAGAACCGGCACATCGTGCGCTGCGAATAGTTCAAATGTTCGGAGCATGGTGCCGTCGCCACCCACACTTACGGCCAGATCGGCACCCTTCGTAAATTCTTCTTCAACGCTTTGGAATTCAGAGCGATCGATGACAGCGGCTTCCTTCTCAAGCAATCGAACGGCGTGCCCTGAATCGTTCAGGTAGCTCGCTATCTGAGTTGCTAGTTCGACCGCTTCAACACGGTCGGGATGCAGCATCATCGCAACCACACTCATGACGTCGCTTCTCCTTTGGCATCGGTTATCGCTTTAGTTATGGCCGCAGCGACTTGAACTGCGTCTGCTGCTCCGGCTCGGCTATACATAAAAAATTCTGTGTTCCCGCCGGCACCGCGAAGTGGTGAGGGCATTACACCCATGATCCCGAAGCCCGAGTCAGAAACACATCCCGAAACTTTCTCCAGCACCTGGAGCCACACGTCAGGGCTCCGTATTATTCCTTGGCCGCGAGATGTCTCCGCTCGGACAGCCTCAAATTGTGGCTTCACCAGCATGAGTAGATCGCCGCCATTTCCGCAGAGATCAACCAAGCTGGGTAAGACCGTTCGTAACGATATGAAAGAAAGATCTGCTACCACCAGATCTCCCGATCCTCCTACATCGGCAGCTTCGATATACCGGACATTCGTACGCTCAAATACCTGTACCCGTGGATGGGTGCGGATCCCTTGATCCAACTGGCCGTAGCCAACGTCGATCGCGACAACTTCCCGGGCTCCTCGTTGAAGGACACAGTCGGAAAACCCTCCTGTCGACGCACCGACATCAACTACGCGTTTACCAGTGATTTCAATCTGAAAACTATTAAGTGCAGCATCGAGCTTCTCGCCGCCTCGCGAAACGAACTTGCGTCTTGATCTACTGACTACGACTGGATCACCGGGCGCGACCATCCGAGTGGGCTTGACGGCTATGGCCCCCCCAACCAATACCTGGCCGGCTCGAATGAGTTCCCGAGCCCGGCTGCGAGTCGATACTAAATCGCGTCGCATCAACTCTGTATCAAGCCGGCGTCGCGTCATAGCGAGGAGCTCCGTTGATCTATGGACGCCTTCCACACATAGATTGAAGCTACCAGCAGAGCCAGTCAACTGGATCAGACTTAGGTGAGCTTGGTTCGCGGCTCACCGAAAGATGGAACTGACGAGCGCTGCAAGATCATCCCCAACGACGTCGGGCTTAGGATCGCAATCGATCACCTCTTGGGGGGAGGTGACTCCCGACAGCACTAGGCCGAAGTCAAATTCGAGTTCGGCTGCCAGCAAACCATCCGTAGCTGGAAGGTCTCCGACAACTAGATTTCCTGGGGCCCCGCGTTGAGTCTCAAGCTGTTTCAAAGCGAGATCAGCAATCGCGGAGTACGGCTTTCCTGCAATGGTCGGCTGTACTCGGCCCGCGACGCTCAGCGCTGCAGTTAACGATCCGTTTCCGGGAAGTAAACCTTCGGGGGTGGGGTAGGTGGGATCGTTATTGGTCGAGATTAAGCGCGCTCCATGGTGAAGGGCGCGAGCTGAAGCGGCGAGGCGTGCGAAGTCGAAGTGTCGATGAAACCCGATGATCACCGCGTCGACGGCGTCGTGGGCATCAACTCCGTCACTAGGGTCCAGGGCGATAGCGCCTTGTCCCTCAACCGCCTCGACGACTCCACTTCCAGCGCACACGAGCACCCGTTCGCCGGATTGAACGAGAGATGCTGCGGCCATCGCCGAGGTAATGACTCTCCCGGTTGCATCGATCCCACATGCCCTCAACTTGCTTTCGACCTCACCTTTAGTGAGGGCAGAGAAGTTGGTGACAAAGAGAAGTTGTTCACCTAAATGATCAAGGCGTTCAACGGCACTCGCTGCGCCGGGAATCGGCTCGTCTGCTAACCAGACAACCCCGTCGAGATCCAGGATCCAAGCGATCTGGCTTAAACCTGCCAAGTTCCGCGCGAGCGGAGTAGTGCTTCGAGGTCGCCGGAACCCTTTTCATCGTTGGCCATGGCTAACTGAGATGTCGACGAGGTCGCGTATTCGATCCTGTCGACGGCGCGGAAAACGCCGACTGGTGTCGGTTCGAACGGGCCACGCGACAGACGACTGAGCATGAACGCTGTTGAGGGGTCCGCCTTGCCTTCATCGTGAACAAGTAGAGCTGCCTCCCCAACATCTGCTACCAACACGACTCTCGCCGCTCCTCCTTCAACCACTACCCCGAACTCACTGTCGACTCCAAAGCGAATTGGATTACCGTGCTCGAGAGAGATCAGGTTTGCGTCTCGGTTCGCCTTCTTCGTAATCCCTTCCCAAGCACCGTCGTTGAAGACGTTGCAGTTCTGGAAAACTTCAACAATGGCAGCGCCCTTGTGAGCATGAGCTCGACGGAACATCTCCATCATGTGTTGACGGTCCATGTCGTGGGTACGGGCAACAAATGAGGCTTCAGCGCCAAGAGCGACAGACACCGGGTTGAACGGGGCATCGAGAGAGCCCATCGGGGAACTCTTCGTGATTTTGCCCACCTCACTGGTCGGCGAGAATTGGCCCTTCGTTAACCCGTAAATCATGTTGTTGAAGAGCAGAACGTTGATGTTGACATTCCTACGTAACGCATGAATGAGGTGGTTGCCGCCGATGGACATCATGTCGCCGTCGCCACCAATAACCCAAATATCGAGATCGGGGCGAGCCATTGCGAGACCCGTCGCAATTGCGGGAGCGCGTCCGTGGATGCCATGCATTCCATAGGTATTCATGTAGTACGGGAACCGCGCTGCACAGCCAATACCTGAGATGAACACCGTTTTTTCGCGATCAACTTCTAGCTCCGGCATGAGCATGCGCATTGCGGTCAATATCGAATAGTCACCACAACCCGGACACCATCGAACTTCTTGATCCGTCGCCCAGTCTGCTGGTTCTGTCCGCATAGGGGTATCAGTCATACGTATTAGTCCTGCTAGTCCGGTTAGGGAGCTTCCATAGCGTCAAGTGCCGCTGCTTCAATTTCGGCAGTCGTAAACGGCACACCATTCATCTTGTTTACAGCCTTCACATCGAGGAGGTACTTCGCCCGAACCAAGTTAACCAGTTGCCCATCGTTCATTTCCGGACAGATCACCCTCTCGAATTGACCTAGAACCTCGCCAAGATTCTTCGGTAACGGGTTCAAGTGCCTTAAATGCACATGGGCGGCTTTGTGACCGGCCTGCTGAAGGCGGGCGACAGCGGCATCCATAGCCCCCCAGGTTGAGCCCCAGCCGAGCATGCAGAAACTTGCGTCTGCGTCCCCGGTGGTTTCTGCGTCGGGGACGTCTACCGCGTCAATTTTCGCAGCGCGCAGATTCACCATTTTCTGGTGGTTGTCTGGGTCGTAACTGATGTTGCCCGTCTCATCTTCTTTTTCGATGCCGCCGATGCGATGCATCAAATCTGGTGTCCCTGGGATCGCCCAGGGCCGAGCCAAGGTCTCTGGATCGCGAAGATACGGCAGAAAGATTCCTTCGCCGTCTTCGTTAGTCCCGTTGAATCCGGTATGGAAGTCCACCCCGATATCCGGGAGCGTGTCAACGTCGGGTAAGAGCCACGGCTCAGAACTGGTGGCAAGGTAGCCGTCACTGAGAAGCATCACTGGGGTTCTGTATCGAAGCGCAATACGGCACGCTTCGATTGCGGCATCAAAACAGTCAGCGGGACTACGCGGTGCCACGATTGGCATCGGTGACTCAGAATGGCGTCCATACATCGCCATCATGAGGTCTGCCTGCTCGGGCTTAGTGGGTAGGCCCGTTGAGGGACCCCCACGCTGGATGTCGATAACGACCATCGGTAGCTCAAGGCTCACGGCTAGACCAAGTGCTTCACCTTTTAGGGCGATACCGGGACCCGACGTTGTCGTGAACGAAAGTGCTCCACCGAAAGCTGCACCGACAGCGGAGGCGGCCGCGGCTATTTCGTCTTCAGCTTGGAACGTGCGCACCCCGAAATGTTTGAGCGCTGATAGATCGTGGAGGATGTCCGACGCTGGCGTGATCGGATAGGAACCAAGGAAAACCGGCAGACGGGCCAGGTGGCCTGCCGCTACGCAACCCCACGCGAGGGCCGTATTCCCGGTCACGTTGGTGTATTCACCCGATGGTAAAGGGGCTGGCTTAATTTCGTAGTGAGACTCAAAGAGCTCAGCTGTCTCGCCGAAGTTATATCCGGCTTGGAAAGCCGCCTCATTGGCTTGGATAACCTGATCTCGCCCACGGAATTTTGTATTGATGAATTCGATGGTCGGTTCGACTGGTCGGGT
>DASCSY010000069.1:0-10685 GCA_034399415.1 Acidimicrobiales bacterium | reverse complement strand
GATGATCTCGACTTCCACCGGCGCGTCATCGAAGAATTCGAAACCGCTCAAAAAGAGGGCCGCGGCGTACTCACAATCGACGGAAAAATGATTGAAAATCTACATGTCGACGAAGCCCGCCGAGTCTTGGCGGTAGCTGAAGCGATTGCAGCGCTTTAAATCACTTGTTGAGTCAGAACTCGTGTGATGTTGGCGCGAAGCGCGACAATAGAAACATGCCCATGCGGACGAACTGCCGTCATTACGAGACTCGCTCCTACGCCAACGGTGAAACAGTAAGAAAATGCAATCTCGACCTCGCCCCTGAAGCCCCGTGGCGTTGCCCCGAAAGTTGCCCCGAATATTTGCCACGAAGAATCGACGTGGCTTGGGACCACGGAACGCTGGGAGTACAAGACTTTGCGGAGGAGCCCGACAGCCTGGGCGAAGATGACTCCATAGCCGCCTTGCTCGACGCGGCCGAGGACATAGTGAACGCAGCCGGTCCGGACATTTTGACCGAAATCGAGGCAGAGCAACGCGGAAAGAAACGACGCCGACCCCGGATGGGGAAGAAAACCAGAGCCAAGAAGCGAAAGAAGGGCAGAAAACGCTGAGGCTCGGACCTAGGGGATTTCTCCTATCCGGATAGGTAGAATTACCCGCTGTGACGGCGAATCAACGCAGCCCTTTCAAACCAGGTAACGGGGCTGAACTGGTGGGTTCCTCAGCTTTCCAAAAACGACGCACCGCGGCCGAAGAAAAAGCTCGCGAAGCCGGATTACCGTCCTTTGAGGAAGAGCTTTGGCGGTACACGCCGATAGCGGACCTGGACCTCTCGAAATATCGACTCGAAGCCCCAGGTGGCGCTGTTTTCGAATCCGGCCTAACTCAAGGTCTTGACGAACACGCTGCAGCGGTGATTCACATCGTTGACGGTCAACTGGTGTCGCTTTCAGTCACTGACGAGGCGTTAAGCGTTCACACCAACGGAGCCGAATTTGAAGACCTGATCGGTTCCGTTATGCAAACCGGCACAGACGTATTTTCCGATTACAACCTGGCATATTGCAGCGCCCCGATCGTCATCCACGTTGCTCCCAACGCGGTCGTCAAGAATCCAGTCCTGATTCGCCAGCACACCACAACCGACAGTTTGGTCTGGTTCCCTCGGGTACTTGTATACGCAGGTGAAAATTCCGAGGCAACGATCATCGAACACCAAAGCAGCCCAGACATCGAAGCGTTGGTTTGTCCTGTCAACGAGCTCAAGATAAACCAAGCGGCGCGACTCCAGTATCTCACGGTGCAAGAACACGGGCAGCGCTTATGGCAAATCGCAACGCAAACGGCAGAGATTGATCGGGACGCTCATCTCGCTGTGACTCAGATAGCGCTTGGCGGCGGATATGCCCGAGCGAGAGTCGATACCAAGATGATCGGCCAAGGTTCATCGGGTGACATCAGTGCCGTGTACTTCGGTTGCGCCGACACCCAGTACGACTTCAGGACCTTTCAGCAACATCAGGCACCCCACACGAACTCCAACCTCCTATTCAAGGGCGTTGTCGATGACCGAAGTAGAGCGATCTATACCGGCCTTATCAGGATCGAACCCGATGCCGCCGACGTAAACGCATACCAGACCAACCGCACGCTCAAACTTTCTGACGAAGCCTGGGCGGAGTCAGTGCCGAATCTTGAAATCGAGAATAATGACGTCCGATGTAGCCACGCATCCGCCGTTGGGCCCGTCGACGAAGACCAACGCTTTTACTTAGAGAGTCGCGGGGTGCCGCGAGGGACTGCTGAAGCCTTGGTCGTACGAGGGTTTTTTGGTGAGGTACTAGACAAGATTCCCGTGGCGAGTGTCGCCAACGCTGTCAATTCTCGTATTGGTCAATTGTTGGCCCTCGACGGACAAGACAATCGATCATGACCATCGTGTGTCGCTCCGACGACCTAATGCATGGCGAAGCTCAACGCTTTGACGTAGAAGGACACCGGATCGCCGTAGTGCGGATTGGGGACAACGTTCACGCGGTAGCTGATCGATGCAGTCACGCGAACTATTCGCTTTCTGAAGGAGTCGTCTGGACAGACGAATGCGCGATCGAATGCCCCAAACATTTCTCGAAGTTCAATTTGAGAACTGGAACGCCCGACGTCTTTCCAGCCACGCAGCCGATCACGGTTTACGAGGCGCGCGTATTGGATGGCGAAGTCATCGTGGACTTGCCGTGACCACGCTTTCGATCAAGAACCTCGGCGTCAAAGTCGGAGAGCAACAGATCCTCCACGGGGTGAATCTGAACGTGTCCTCAGGACAAGTCCACGCCGTGATGGGTCCCAACGGATCAGGTAAGAGCACTCTTGCCAACGTAATCATGGGGAAACCGGGCTATCAGGTCACCAGTGGTTCGATCACACTCGATGCACAGGATCTGTTGTCCGCTCCCACGTGGGTGCGCGCTCAGGCTGGGCTGTTTCTCGCCATGCAATATCCGACGGAGGTGCCCGGAGTCTCTTTGCGCGAAACACTCGAATTGGCATTGCAGGCGCGAGGGTTAGAAAATATTGACACCGGATCTCGATTAGTCGAAGAAGCCGGTCGTATCGGTCTAAGCACTCAACTCCTTGACCGGGCCGTAAATGTGGATCTGTCCGGCGGGGAGAAAAAGCGGAATGAGACAGCTCAACTCGCCGTTCTAAATCCACAGATAGCGGTCTTAGACGAACTAGATAGCGGACTTGACATTGATGCCCTGCGAGCCTGCGCTGAGCGCATCGAACAACTGACCGGAGCCGGTCTAGGTGTCCTTTGCATCACCCATTACCATCGCCTGCTCGACTATTTGCCTGCGGACCAAGTGCACATCCTGATCGATGGACACATCGTTGAGAGTGGGGGACCAGAACTAGCGCAGGAGCTTGAGTCTGACGGTTACGCGCGTTTCTTGCCGTCAGATGGCGAGTCCGACGGCGTGGAGGTGGCCATCGGAGGTCTTGGAGCTTCGAACCAGGCGCCCAGGCCCGACGCCGATGACCCATTCTCCGACCCACTCGCCTGAGCATTTTTTCTTTATCGAACTAATGACCGTCGTTAAACTGATCTCATTCCGTCCGGCTTAGACAGCACTGGGGAGACGCAACATGGAGCGCCACCTGCTCAAGGCCGAAGAGATCGACACGTTTTTGAAAGAGCAACCGGAGTGGTGTTTTTCTGTTGATTCCCTCACGCGAACTTACCAATTCGCAGATTTTGTGACCGCATTCGCATTCATGTCGGCCGTAGCGACGCATTGTGAATGTCTTAACCACCACCCTGACTGGTCCAATGTTTATGGAGTGGTGAAAGTTCGTTTAACTACTCACGATCGCGGTGGAGTGACCTCACTTGACACGGGGCTAGCTCAGATCATGGAAGACCTAGCGAATGGTTGACTTTCGGCGCATTCTCTTTCGGATATACCGGGGCTGGATGTTGCGAAGACCAGCGCGACTTACCGTAGGAGTGCGTGCGCTGGTAGTTGACGACGAAAATCGCATTTGTCTCGTCCGACATAGCTACCGCGAGGGCTGGTACCTGCCAGGAGGTGGCGTCAAGACAGGTGAATCCCTCGTTGGAGCGATGCAACGGGAACTCTTGGAAGAGACCGGTATCGAACTCCCGGAAACTCCCCAGTCAGTCCACGGAGTTTTCTCGTCTTTCAAAGAACACAAAAGCGATCACGTCGTCGTTTTTGTCGTCACCGACTGGTCAGTGGGTGCCTCGGTGTCACCAGAAATCGCCGAGGTGGGATTTTTCGCAGCGGACGAACTCCCTCAAGGAACATCGGCAGCAACAACGAGGCGGATCAAAGAACACATGACAGGGGTGCCACCGGGACACCGATGGTGAAGCCTCCCTACACACCTGATTCATCTAACCCAGCAAGCAAAGTGTTCCATGACAATGTCGCGCACTTAATACGAACGGGAAACTTCACCACACCCTTGAGAGCATCAAGGTCTCCAAGCTCAAAGGACGCGCCATCTCTTGAAGTTGTGTCTTCAGGGCCAGTCGACTCTTCATGGATTGACATCATTGCTTTGAACTGACGGGTGAGATAGCGAATCTCATCTACCGACTTTCCCTGGACGGCGGCTGACATCATCGAAGCCGAAGCTTGACTGATGGAACAGCCCTGTCCATTGACCATAAGTTCGCGGATCACTTCGTCTTCTAACTCAAACGTAAGTAAGACTTCGTCTCCACAAAGCGGATTGAAGCCCTCGGCTTTGTGAGCAGGAGGACACTCAAGTTCGCCGCGATGACGCGGGTTGCGATAGTGATCGAGGATGATTTCCTTATAGAGGTCTTCAAGGCCAGACATGTCACATTCCTTGATCTAGCGAGCGAACAGCTCGCCGGCAGGTGCCAACGATTCCACTAGAGCGTCGATATCGGCTGTGTTGTTGTAAATGTAGAGCGACGCCCGCGCTGTCGCGACTAGACCTAGTTCTCGCATCAACGGTTTCGCGCAATGATGACCGGCGCGGACGCAAATACCTCGTTGGTCTAACACTTGACTCAGATCGTGGGGGTGCACATCCTGATACTGGATCGAGAGGACACCCCCTCTTTCCGCAGCATTTCTTGGCCCGTGGATAGTCAGGTCTTCACCGTAACGGTCCTCGAGTGCACGAAGCGCATAATCGGTCAACTCAATTTCATGCTGACGTACGTTGCCCATACCCAACGATTCAAGAAAATCTACGGCCGCGCCTAACCCTATGATTTCGGCGATTGGAGGCGTTCCCGCCTCAAACTTGTGAGGAAGCTCGTTAGGAGTAAATCCGTCGCGTCGTACATCAAGGATCATCTCGCCTCCACCAAGGAATGGTGGCATTGCATCCAATAACTCTGATCGACCCCATAGAACGCCGATGCCCGTGGGCCCGCACATTTTGTGCCCAGTGAAGCAAAGAAGATCCGCACCGAGCTCTTCGACATCTGTAGGAAGGTGGGGAACGAATTGGCTTCCATCGACTGCCAACAAGGCCCCCGCGCTGTGGGCGCGATCAGCAAGTTCCTTTATTGGATTGAGCGTCCCCAACACATTGCTCATGGCCGTGACACTGACCATCTTGACTCCATCCAATAGTTCGTCCAGTCGTGACAGGTCGAGATGACCGTCAGAGGTCAGAGGTATCCATCGGATCTCAAAACCCTTCTCGGCCGCCAGTATTTGCCATGGAACTATGTTCGCGTGATGCTCCATATCGCTGATGAGCACGGCGTCGCTTGGGCCAAGGCTATTACCACCCCAAGATCGCGCAATGAGATTAAAAGATTCGGTCGCGTTCTTTGTGAAGACGATCTCGTTTGCCGAGGATGCTCCGATGAATTTCGCAACCCGCGTCCGGGCTAGCTCCATTGCCTCAGTAGCTTGGGCGGCGATCGCGTAAGCGCCTCTGTGAACATTCGCGTTGATGGTTCGGTAGTAGTCATTCATTGCTTCAATCACCGCGACCGGCTTTTGAGACGATGCCGCTGAATCCAGATAAACGATTTCGTGACCGTTGACTTTCTGGGACAGCACAGGGAACTGGCTCTTGAGATCAGATGGAAGGCTCATAAGCCAAACCGTTCATAGCCGTCACTTTCCAACTGCATAGCAAGTTCGGGTCCACCTGATTCCACTATTTGACCATTGATGAGAATGTGAACACGATCTGGTTGTAACTCGGTGAGAAGTCTTTGATAGTGGGTGATCAAAAGCACACCCATTTCTGGCCGGGTTTGTCGAATTTCGCGTACTCCGTTGGCGACGATTTTTAGAGCATCCACATCTAGGCCGGAATCGGTTTCGTCCAACACAGCGAACTCAGGTTCAAGGATGGCCAGCTGCAAGATTTCGTTGCGCTTTTTTTCTCCACCCGAGAAACCTTCATTGAGGTAACGATCCATGAACGATGGGTCCATATCTAGACGCTCCATCCACTCTTGCATCCCGACATATATATCAATCGCAGAGATGTCCTCCCCCTTGCGGGCAGAAGCCGCTTGGCGCAAGAAGTTGCGAACCGACACCCCAGTAATTTCTTGGGGATATTGGAAAGCCAAGAACATTCCTGCTTTCGCGCGAACGTCAGCGTCCCAACCGGTGATGTCGTCTCCTCGAAAACGCATCAGGCCTCCGATTACTTCGTATTCGGGAGAACCCATCAGTGTCGTTGCCAAGGTCGACTTTCCCGACCCGTTAGGCCCCATGATCGCGTGCACTTCGCCAGCGTCAATCGTGAGATCGACCCCGTGCAGGATCTTCGGACCTTCGGTGGCCCGGACCTCGAGTGCCTCAATCTCGAAGAGCGGAGGTGCCATAAGACTGAGTGTATTGGCGGTTCCGTTGAATTAGCACTGTCTTGGTAGTGTAAATAAGAGGTAGGAATTTATGGAGGCTGATGTCGCCAGTGATCACCCCAAGAAATCGTGGCAGACGTCAAGCCAAAACTGTGTGGTCAGACTGAGAGATTCGACGTCAATTCGTTCGTCGTGGCCGTGAAAGCGACTCATGAAGTCACTCGCCTTGAGATCAGGGCTAAAAAGGCCAGCTCCATAGGCAACCGAACCGAGATTTCGATACACGCGAGCGTCGGTAAAGCCGACAATGAGTTGAGGTGAAAGCCGAGCGGTCGGGAAGGGCTGATTCACGGCCTTTTGTATTGTGTCCCACAGGGGATTGTCCACCTGACTGATACTGGCGGGATCGTTCATGATGATCTCCACCTCAACCTGATCGGATAAATCCCCCAACGCCTGGTCTAGGTGTTGTTGAACCTCCGCTGTCGATTCGCCGGGCAAGGTCCGTATGTCGACGTTGATATCAATCTGATCGGGAATGACGTTGGTCTTCATTCGCCGGTCAGATTCGGCGACATTGGGTGAGAAGGTGGTATGAGTGCAACTGTAAAAGTGGCGAGCGACTCCCTCGACAGGATGAGCATCGAGCCAATCCTCAATGCGGTCGGCGTCAAGCATGATTTCCTTGGTTTTCTGATCGACGTCGAGAATGTCCACCTGCTGACGCCACAGTTCATGGAACTGGGCGGGGGGCCGGTAATCGGCTAAGCGCTGTACCACAGCGGCAGATCTAACCAAAGCATTATCTGATTTGAACGGAGCGGACCCATGTCCAGGGGTTCCTTTGATTCGAATCTTGCGCCACGCGACCCCCTTTTCTCCAACATTGATTCCTATGCAAGGGTTGTCGCTGGGTCCAGTGTGAAGCCCGCCGTTCTCAGTTAAGACGTAATCGGCCATGATCGCCTCGGGGTGATGATCGGCCATCCATTGAGCCCCGTGCGCTGAACCTGATTCCTCATCGGCAACCGCGAAATAGATCAAATCTCCCGAGGGACGAAAATCGCTATCGGCGAGATATCGAAACGCCACCGCCTGAGACGACGTTAAGTTCAACATGTCGACCGCTCCTCGACCCCACACCTCCCCGTCAACCAGCTCACCTCCAAACGGGTCACGAGTCCATCCGTCAGGGTTCACAGGAACAACATCGGTATGACCCATCAAGCACAAGCTCGGCGACGTAGGATCGGTACCCGCGATTCGAGCAACCAATGATTTTCGCCCAGGCGTCGGCTCAAAGGTCTCGATTTCGATACCCGGCCCCTCAAGGAAACTTTCTAATGCGTCGCTATTGCGGACCTCGTTGCCTGACGTAGCGGTGCCATCGTTCACGCACGCATTCCTGATCAAAGTTTGTAACAAATCGATGGTTTTGTGGGTTCGACCTTCTCTTCCAGTAGCCATAACAGGAGCGTAGATGGGACTAGGTGCACCTGTCTCCCGAACCAGAAATGAATCAGAATCAGTAGGTTGTTTCGAGTGCCGGAAGACGACCTATGTGGTGGAATACGGAAGTGACGAACGAGGCACTCTGCGATCTAACGGCGATAGAAATGCGAAGCTTGCTGAGCGCAGGCGATTTGAGTGCCCGAGAATTGTTGGGCGCTCATTTAGAACGCATCGAACGCATTAACCCAAGCGTCAACGCCATAGTGACGCTGGTTCCAGAGCTCGCAACCGAACGAGCCCTCAAAGCCGATGAAGCCTTCGCAAATGGAAAATCATTAGGGCTACTTCATGGACTACCAGTAGCGCACAAGGATCTTGCCGACACAGCTGGTGTTCGAACCACATTAGGTTCACCCATCTTTAGAGATCGTGTTCCCGAACATGACGATCTCATCGTTGAGCGCCAACGAGAAGCCGGAGCGGTCATGGTCGGAAAGACCAACGTCCCTGAATTTGGCGCTGGTTCTCAAACCTTTAACGAAGTTTTTGGAGTTACCTCCAATCCCTATGACACATCGGTCACCTGCGGTGGAAGCAGCGGAGGCGCCGCAGTTGCGCTCGCAGCACGCATGATTGCTCTGGCGGACGGCTCTGACCTCGGGGGCTCATTACGTAACCCCGCATCTTTTTGTAACGTCGTAGGCTTTCGTCCATCCGGTGGGCGGGTCCCCACTGTGCCCAATTCTCAACTTTGGATCCCGATGGCGACAACGGGGCCGATGGCGCGAACAGTTAGCGACATCGCATTGTTCATGCAAGCCATAGCGGGCCCCCATCGTCTGGCTCCGAGTTCAAATGTCGAGTCACCGGAAATTTTCGCCGGATCGTTGGAAAGAGATTTTCGAGGTGTAAAGGTGGCGTGGTCTCCCGACCTCGGCGGTTTGCCGGTCGACGCGACAATACGAACTGCTCTGGCTTCTGTACCCGATGCGCTTTCCGACTTGGGTTGCGACGTCGTTGAGACATGGCCCGACTTGTCCGATGCCCCGGAGATTTTCCAAACGCTTCGCGCTTGGATATTCGCGTACCGTTACGGACCCCTACTTGAGACCCACCGAGAGCAACTAAAACAGACAGTTATCTGGAATGCCGAAAAGGGACTTTCCATGTCGCTAAAAGATCACGCCGAAGCGTGCTCCAAACAGGCAGCAATGTTTGCCCAACTCCAACAGTTCATGAGTGGCATTGAATTCTTAGCCTGCCCAGTTACTCAAGTGCCGCCGTTCTCAAAGGAAGTCGAATACATCGAAGAAATAGAGGGAGTCCGGCTCGATACCTATATCGATTGGATGAGGTCATGTAGCGATATCACGACGACGACCCACCCGGCTATCTCGGTTCCGGCAGCGTTTACAGCCGGTGGATTGCCAGTCGGCCTGCAATTGGTTGGCAGAAGTCGGGAGGACCGTTCGGTGTTAGAACTTGCATATGCCTATGAACAAATCACGGGAACCGCTCAACGCCAACCTTCACTGCTGGATAGCTGAGCTCAGCCGGGCAAGCGCGTATCTGTTATAGGTGGACTCATATGCGTTCGAAGTATCGCCGGCGCTCCCAGTCGGTTACAGCGGACTCGAACGCAGCAGCCTCGGTTCTCCAGAAATGGCTGTAGTGATCAACGACGTCTGTTCCAAATGCATGCCTGGCGAAGTCGCTCGCTTCGAAACCCTCGACAGCTTCAGTAAGGGTCCCTGGTAACGCTGAAACCATTGATTGATAGGCGTCCCCCTCCAGCGGAGCTGGCGGGCTGATCTCAGACTCAATGCCATCAATGCCCCCAGCAATCGCCGCAGCGTAAGCCAGATAAGGGTTGACATCGGCGCCGGGTATCCGGCATTCGATCCGAAGTGACGGACCTTCCCCGACAATTCTGAACCCAGCAGTTCGATTATCAGGAGACCAAGCCCCACTCGTTGGCGCCCAGGACTGTGATCTGTAGCGCTTATAGGAGTTCACCGTAGGCGCAAAACATGGCATCAATTCTCGAAGACGAGACAGACAGCCACCCAGGAAGCTGAGGAACGTGTCGGACACCTCAAGTCCAGCTATCTCGGTTCGGCCAGGGAACACATTGGTTTCGTCGTCTATTGACCAGAGGCTGAGATGCAGATGAGAACTTGATCCCGCTTCGTCGTCGTGGGGTTTTGCCATAAATGTCGCTGCGGCGCCATGTTGATCGGCGACCTCTTTCACACATTGCTTGAGCAAAACGTGGCGATCCGCCATTTCAAGCACATCGCACCATCGAATATTTAGCTCGTGCTGACCGCGGCCAAATTCTCCCTTTGTCGATTCCACGGGTACCGCCATCTCTTTGAGGTGACGTCGGAATTCACCGTTTAGGTCCTCGGTTCGGGCTCCCTGCAAGAGGTGATAATCCTCTATGTACCAACCAGCGGGCTCCAAGTTTCGATAATCCGTGCTGGCGGCATCACGGTATGACGTTCGGTAGAGAAAGTATTCGAGTTCAGATGCAGCTTTAGCCTCAAGACCGAGATTTTGGAGTCGTTGAATTTGGTTGCGGAGAATTGAACGAGGCCCCACCGAAATCGGTGCCCCATCGTGGGCGACCAAGTCGCAGAGCACCACCGCGGTGCGGTCGAGCCATGGAACTGGCCTCAACGTGCCCATATCCGGCGTGAGATGAAGATCGCCATAGCCGAGATCCCAATTCGAGAAGTCATATCCCTCAACTGGCTCCATCTCCATATCCACCGTTAAGAGATAGTCACACGCATGAGTTCCCGACGGATCTTGCAAAAAGAACTCCGCGTCAAGACGCTTTCCCATCAGGCGTCCGTAATGATCGGTGAACGCCAGAATTACAGTGTCGATTAGATCGCTTTCA
>DASCSY010000068.1:0-10797 GCA_034399415.1 Acidimicrobiales bacterium | reverse complement strand
GGAGTTTTTCGAAGGTTGTGCGGCTCCCAGCCATGGTGACTCCTTAGTAGCGGCGCGAAAAATCAACTCATCATCTGTGGGCCGGGTACTTCGCCGCCAAAGGGGGTGCCCTACGCGGGCCGGTAAATGGCGGCACGGCCAAAAGAAGAGTTTAGGGCATGATTGCCCGATTTTGTTGGCTCTGAGCAGAGATCGGTGACGCCGCCGCCGTTGATTTTGGAGGGTTCGCGAATGTCGCTAAATGGTTGAAGTACCTTCGCC
Organism: Acidimicrobiales bacterium; assembly: GCA_034399415.1. Taxonomy (GTDB): domain Bacteria; phylum Actinomycetota; class Acidimicrobiia; order Acidimicrobiales; family Poriferisodalaceae; genus UBA2110. The sequence goes on along the minus strand of DASCSY010000068.1, from coordinate 10,536 downwards.
GAGAGTTATTTCGGCCACTCAAAGCCAGAAAATCTGTCCCGTAGCAACTTCTTGTTGATTTTCCCCGTGCCCGTATGGGGGATTTCTTCTACCGCGACGATGGCATCAGGCAGCCACCACGAAGCGACATGGGGTTTGATGGCTTCCAAAATCTCCTCGCGTTCGAATTTTGCTCCAGGTTCGAGAACTACCAAAAGGAGGGGACGTTCTCCCCAACGATCGTGGGGCATCCCCACAGCTGCGGCTTCAGCAACCCCAGGCGCTCCGACGGCAGTGTTTTCCAGTTCGATGGAACTAATCCACTCGCCGCCGCTTTTGATCACGTCTTTAGAGCGGTCAACGATCGTTATATAGCCCTCAGCATCCATTGTTGCGACGTCGCCAGTCCGTAACCACACACCGTCGCCGTCTGCAACGTGGGTTGTGTCGTCGTCTAATTCAAAATAGGCCCCTGCGACCCAAGGCCCTCGGGCTAAGAGTTCTCCCGGGCTGGAACCGTCGCGGGGGACGTCTTCTCCGTCCTCGTCAACAAGCCGAAGCTCTACACCATAAAGTTCGCGTCCGGCCATGGCTTGGCGACGGCGTTGTTCTTCACGATCTAGACCAGTCACTCGGTGAGTGAAACGCCCCGCGGATCCTTGGGTCATTTCGGTCATACCCCAAACATGGGAGACAAAGACCCCGTAATCGTCTTCCAATGTGTCCATAAGGGAACGCGGAGCAGCTGAGCCACCGACTGCTATCCGTCGCAGCGACGGGATGTCAAGACCAGTTTCTTTGAGGTGCTGGACAACCGACAGCCAAATCGTTGGAACACCAGCCGAAAACGTGATCTGTTCGTCTTGTATCTGTCGGACCAGTGCTGCAGCGGAGAGGTCGGGGCCAGGCAGAACTAACTTGGCGCCCGACATCGCAGCAGCAAACGGAATAGCCCAACCGTTGACATGAAACATCGGTACCGCCAGCAGTATCGACTGGCTCGAATTGACGTCGTGACCGTCACCGGTGCATGTGGCCCAGGTTTGCAGAACGATCGAACGATGGCTCTGCACCACCCCTTTGGGGTCGCCGGTAGTCCCGGAGGTATAACAGAGTGTCGCTGCGCACCACTCGTCGAATAACGGCCACTCGTTGATGAGTTTGTGGTCATTAATCCACTCTTCGTAGGCGACAGCGTGAGGTAGTGAAGTATCTGGTAACTCGTTCGCTAGTACCACCCAAGTACGTACTGACGGCGTATCGGGAGCGATCGCTTCCGCAACCGGAAGAAAATCCGGATCGACGAAAACCAGTTGGTCGTCGGCGTGCTTGACGATCCATGCAATCTGCTGATCGCGAAGCCGCGGATTAATCGTGTGTAATACGGACCCGAGACCCGTAATCCCGTAGTACGCCTCTAAGTGCCGATGGTCGTTCCACGCGATGGTGGCGACCCGATCGCCCGGCGAAATGCCTTCGCCAAGCAACGCCGCGGAGACCTGTTGAGCGCGCGATCTGATCGCTGACCAGTTAGTGCGGTGCACAACCCCAGATGAATCGGTCGCAATTACGTCGGTGGTGGAATGGTTCCTTCCCGCATATTCAATGAGACCTGAGACCAGCAATTGACGGTCCATGTTCAATCCGCGAAGCATGTTGCCCTCAGCGGATCTCGGCGAAGAATGAACGAACATCCTCAATGAACAGTTCAGGTTGTTCGAAAGCGGCGAAGTGACCACCTTTAGGCATCTTGGTCCATCTACGAATATCTGAGTAGATGCCTTCACTCCATGCTCTTACTGGCGGAATGATTTCGTAAGGGAAGCAAGCGACACCAGTAGGAACAGTCACAGGTGCCGGTCTTGAGGATCTGAAGCTCTCCCAGTAAAGGCGTGCCGAAGACGTTGCCGAATTCGTGACCCAATACAACATGACATTGTCGAGCATTTCGTCGCGAGTGAGAGCGTCTTCTGGGTGACCTTCGTTGTCGGTCCATGCCCAAAATTTTTCAAGAATCCAAGCCAGTTGCCCGGCCGGAGAATCAGTTAATCCGTAACCCACGGTTTGTGGGCGTGTTCCTTGTTGAGTTGAGTATCCAGAATCCCACTCGGCGTAATGGGCCGCAGCCTTCAACGCGGCCTGTTCTTCCTCGTTCGGCTCCCGATCCTTGGGTCTCTTGCCTCTCATCACCATATTGAGATGAATCCCTAGACACCGCTCGGGATGACGGCCTCCTATTGCAGTAGTAATCGCGGAACCCCAATCGCCGCCCTGCGCCCCGAATCGGCCGTAGCCAAGACCTGCTACTAGCTCAGTGAACACATCAGCAATTTTTTCGACCCCCCAGCCTGAAACAGGGGGCTTGGCACTAAACCCGTATCCCGGCAGAGAAGGACATATCACATGGAATGCGTCCTCAGCGTTTCCTCCGAACGCTGTTGGGTTCGTGAGCGGCTCGATGACTTTTTGAAATTCAACGATTGAACCTGGCCAACCATGGGAAAGAAGCAACGGGACTGCGTCCTCATGGGGTGACCGTTGATGAATGTAATGAATTTCGCAGCCGTCGATAGGAGAAGTGAAATGGTCAAATTTGTTGAGTGCCGCCTCGCGTTCACGCCATTTGTAGGACTTCGCCCAGTAGTCACACATTTCTTGGACGTAGCTGAGGGGAATACCCTGAGACCAATCTTCTACTAGCTCTTTTTCGGGCCAACGAGTTCTAGCTAGGCGATCACGCAGGTCGTCTAGAACCTCGTCGCCGACTGCTATGACGTACGGACGTATCTCCATGGGGACAACTTAGCGTTGGGGTGAAGCCAAGGCCCCGTCGGTGTCTTTGGGGTCAGTGGTGGTGGCCCCGAAGGCTAAGTGAAATCAGATGCAACTAGGGCGGTCGCCATTAACCCATCGGTGGTTATGCACTGCCCGAAGCAATCCACAAAAAGATTGGGCCATGAACCATGGGTCACTTTTGACCCCGTTTTTTGAGACGAAGCCGTTTGCCAGCGTTGAGTTCAACTTTTCGGAGGCGAAGGTCGGCGGGTGTCACTTCGATGCACTCGTCGTCTGAAATGAACTCGAGAGCATGTTCCAGAGAAAGATCTCGGGGCGGACTCAGACGGATGGCTTCGTCAGCCGCTGCGGCCCTGACGTTCGTCTGTTTTTTCTCTTTACAGATGTTTACGTCTATATCATCCGGTCTTGGATTTTCACCGATGATCATCCCCTCGTACACGGTTTTCCCAGGACCAACGAAGTGTGTGCCGCGGTCCTGAAGAGTCGATGCTGCGTAGGCGCTTGTTAGGCCCGAACGGTCAGCGACAATGGAACCAGAGTGGCGGGTTCGAAAATCGCCTGTCCATTTCACGTAGCTCTCAAAAACATGATGAAGAAGTCCGGTGCCGCGAGTCTCAGTAAGAAATTCGGTCCTAAAGCCAATTAGACCGCGGGCGGGAACGACATAATCGAGGCGAACCCAGCCGGTGCCGTGGTTAGTCATCTGTTCCAAACGACCACGCCTTTCCCCGAGAAGTTGAGTGACGGACCCCACATGTTCGTCGGGTACGTCAATAGTCACGCGTTCGGTCGGCTCGTGAGTCAGGCCATCGATGATTTTGGTGAGCACTTCAGGCTTGCCCACCGTGAGTTCGAAGCCTTCGCGGCGCATAATTTCAATGAGGACAGCGAGTTGAAGTTCGCCTCGGCCTTGAATTTCCCAAGCATCAGGTCGTTCGGTTGGGAAAAGGCGCAGTGAGACGTTGCCAACGAGTTCTGCATCTAAACGACTTTTAATTTGGCGGGCTGTCAGCTTGGTGCCATCACTGCCTGCGAGAGGTGAGGTATTGATCCCCACGGTCATGGACAGACTTGGCTCGTCGACTTTGATCACCGGAAGGGCGCGCGGTGTTTCGAGGTCGCTGAGGGTTTCGCCGATAGTTATTTCGGGAATACCTGCAACGGCGACAATTTCTCCTGGTCCGGCTTCCGGCGCGTCAACGCGTTCCAACCCCTCGGTTACATAAAGCTCAGCGACTCGGGTGCTGGTTATAGTGCCATCGGTCCGACACCAGGAAACCATCTGGCCTTTTTTTAAACGACCGTGCAAGATCCTGCATAGAGCAAGCCTTCCGACATAGGGGTTCGCGTCGAGGTTGGTGACCCATGCCTGCAAGGGATGTTCGGGGTCATGGCGGGGAGCGGGAATCGTTCGAATTAGAACGTCGAATAATGGGTCCAGATCATGTCCCGGAGAATCCAGGTCGATTGTGGCGGTTCCCTTTCGGGCGTCGGTGTAGACGATTGGGAAATCGATTTGTTCGTCTCGCGCGTCTAGGTCAAGGAACAACTCGTAAGTTTCGTCGACGACTGCAGTAATGCGGGCATCGTGCCGATCGATTTTGTTAATAACCAGCACTACGGGAAGGTTGAGAGCCAAGGCTTTTCGCAACACAAACCGTGTTTGTGGCAGCGGACCCTCCGAAGCATCAACTAACAGGACGACACCATCGACCATCGTCAGAGCGCGTTCGACTTCCCCCCCAAAGTCTGCGTGGCCGGGAGTGTCAACGATATTGATCTTGAAGTGTTGCTCTGCCTCGCTCTTCCACCTAACGGCAGCGTTCTTGGCGAGAATGGTTATGCCTTTTTCGCGCTCAAGATCCATAGAGTCGAGAATTCGGTCAGTAACGTCAGCATTCTCGCGAAAGGCTCCGGACTGCCACAACATTGCGTCGACGAGCGTCGTTTTTCCGTGATCAACATGAGCGATGATCGCCACGTTACGAAGGTCATCGCGCGCGATTGAAGGTTCGGTAGTAGTCAATGGTTTCGAGGTCGCAATTGGGGGACGCGGCGACTGCCTCAGTGTGCCAGGAACCGTCGGCGTTGAGGTGTTCAGTCGTAGACGAAGCCAAGTTCTGAAGGTGGTGGTAGTTCGCCGCCTATGTGACCGTCGCGCCGTAGAGCAGCAATCGTTTTCTCGTCGAGGCCGGCAATAGTGGCGAGTATCTCATCGGTGTCTTGATCAAATAGCGGGGCATGTTTGATGGGCTTGGGTCGAAAGCCATCGAGCGTAAATGGTGACGCGAGATGTCGCATGGGCCCGGTTATGGGGTGATCCACGCGGTCGATGCGAGGGGCGACTCGCCTCTCGTTCGGGGCTGTCCAGGGATCCCAACAAACTTCTGCTTTTCCACCAGATGCTTCAACCTGATCGACGAACTCACTCGCTGACCATTCCCTAGAGCATTCAAGTAGCTCAGTGACTAGCTTGCTTGCCTCACCAGTTGCCACTACAGCCACCCACCGATCGTTGGTTAACGCAAAAGTCGCTACATCGATGCCCGGTTCGCGATTACCCATCCGACCAATGTTTCTGCCGTCGCGCGAAGCCAGGATGAGTGCCTCGCCTGAGTGCTGCCACATGGCTTCGTGTTGGCTGAGATCGATTTCGATGCCGTGACCGGTCGTGTCGGAGTGAAAGAGGCCGGCGAGCAAAGCGTTCGCTGCGTGGACGCCTGCGGTGGGGTCGGGGAAATAGATGTTTGATACCCGGGCCTCTTCATGTTCGTAACCCTGCCGATGAGCTATTCCGCCCATTGCCTCGATTATCGAGCCGTAGCCGACCGCGTCGCAGTAGGGGCCATCAACCCCGAAGGCAGGCATGCGAACCACGACAAAGCGGGGGTTTACGTCGGTGAGCGTTGAGAAATCGAGGCCGAGTTGTGGCAAGACGTGGGCTGAAAAGTTAGCGACTAATCCGTCAGTGTTTCTTACGAGTTCCAAGAATGCAGACTTACCTTCGTCGCTAGCGAGGTTGATGACGCAGTCCTTCTTGCCTTTGTTTACGGCGTTGAACAAGCCACCGGCTTCGTAAAAGCGATTGTCATGAACCAAATGTTCTTGGCCCGGCCGCATCCCGTGATCGTAGGGACGTTGGGTACGAAAGCCGTCAAAAGGAGCGGTCGACTCGATCTTTATGACTTCAATACCGAGAGGGGAAAGCACATTGCCCACATAGGGACCCGCCCAGGAAATCGTCATTTCGATGACCTTGAGGCCGTCGAAGGGCCGTAGCCGCAAGTGATGTTCATTGTCGGGACTGGGGGGCTTGTCTTCCCCAACCACTCGCACTCGTTGGTCGACAACGGGGAGAGATGGAGCCTTGAAGGGTCGAACCGCTCCGGTCACCGTTTCTTCAGGAGTGACGATTTCTCCCAGGTAGCCGCGAGCTTCCAGATGAGGGTCGGTGAGCGCATCGAGGGGAGTCATGACCATTCCCGCTGCCCATGGAGACTCCAACGCTAAATCGAAGATCTCGCGTTTGGTCCTCTCGGAATACCAAGGGGCGATCTTCTCCCAGATCAGCGGGATGTGAGGTTGTCTGCGAAGCCTATTCCGCAGTTCGGGATCATCGATCCACTCTGGAATTCCGTAGAAAAGGCATTGCATTTCCCAATCGATGGGACGAATCGAACCGGGGGCGACGTGGCCGTCCTTGCATTTGATGGCGCCGGAGGGAAACGCGGTAGGTGGATGCGCGCCCACCAATGAACGGACACGTTGGCAATGTAAAGCATCTGCGTAACACAATTCGGTTGCGGTGAGTAGAGCACCTAACCACGAAACGTCAATATGGGAAGCGTCGGTTCTAAGAATTGTTTGCGTCATGGCCGCAGCCAGCCCGCCGGCGATGTACTGGCTTTGCCACCCGGGAAGCCTTAAGGGCTCTAACCCTTCGTCTCCGTTAAATCCTAAGAACCCTGTTGCGGTCTGCACTAGTAGTTCATCGGCGATGCATCCCGGCGTTGAGGCATCAGCTCCCCACGCTGTTGTCGTCACTAAACGTGTGTTGTGACGACGGAGGCGCTCTGGATCCCATTGAGAATTTCGAAGATTGATGAGGACATCACTGGCCAGGACGACATCAGCCCAAGATGGGTCGATTTCTTCGGCGTTCACATTGAACTTCCCGGCATTCAGATGAACAAAAAGAGGACTGAGTTCGTCTTCATTCAACTCGAAATCGTCGACCGGCTGGTTTCTCGCTGGATCACCACCGTTGGGTTCAACTTTGACTACTTCGGCACCAAGGCATGCCAGGAGGCGTCCGGCATAAGGACCCGAAATTCCGGTGGCTGTTTCTATTACTCGAAGACCGTGTAGCGGGGGTGTCGCCATTGCTACAGCATGTCGCGCGGATTACAGCGACGCCCGACGGCTAGGAGTTTTCGGCCGATTTTTTCTTGTTTTGGGCGATCGTTACCTGCATGGCCTCCGCCGCCTTCTCGTTGCCCATGATTTTGTTGAGAATGGCTTCGCCAGCGCGGTTGAACGCTTCGCGCTTGGTCGATACGAACTCTTGAGATTCTCTCAGTTTGTTGGTGTAGCCGTTGATCTCAGGGATCACGTAACGGGCGACAAGATCCCAGCTATTGGCGGTGTCGCGAGGGTTTGCCCAATCGTGGACGAAGCCGATCGCTGTTCCGAAACCTCCGGTGAGCTCGTGCATATCGCGAATGAACTGGACCAAATCGTCGGGGGTACCCACCACTGCCGACTGCACTATGCCCTTCGACGCACCCCCGCAAATCGCGTCGAGCGCTTCGTCGGGATCGCTGTAGGCGACGGCTCCTTGCCTTTGCAGAGTCCCGACGATGTATTCGTTGTGCCAACGTTGAAGCCCGTCTCGAGCCTGTGCCCGCGCTAAATCTTTCGTTTCCGCCAAATGCCAATTCATCAAGACTCGCCAGTCGGACCTGTCTACCGTCGCCCCAGACTCGCGGGCGGCGTCTTCGGCGAACTCCCATTGGGTGGACAAAGCGGTGATGCCTTCGGCCGCCATCGATCCGATGGAGATGACGCCGATTCCGTATTTGCCGGCAAGTGTCATTCCTGAAGGCGACACCATCGACGCTGTAGCAGCGGGCATGTTGTCTTGCACCGGTAGGAGTTGCAACTGGGCATCTTTCATGGTGAACCAGTCGCAGTCGTAGGAAAAGCGAGGTTCCCCGCGAAGGAGACGCAAGATCACCCCAAGTGCCTCGTCTTGCCGGTCACGCAGGACCATGGGATCAATATCAAATGTGTGAGCGTCAGAGGGAAGTGCCCCTGGTCCGGTTCCGAAGATCACTCTGCCAGCGGTCATGTGGTCCAACTGGACGATGCGTTGAGCAACGTTGTAGGGATGGTGATATGGCAGGGAAACAACTCCGGTTCCAAGCTTGATGCGCGAAGTCCGTTCCCCGGCGGCAGCGAGAAACATTTCCGGGCTGGCGATCATTTCCCAACCCGAACTGTGATGTTCCCCGCACCAAAACTCGTGGAAACCTAGCTGTTCGAGTTGGACAACGAGATCAAGATCTCGACGGAATTGCAGCATCGGGTTTTCGCCGACCGGATGATGCGGAGCAAGAAAGGCCCCGAACTGAAGTCCCATCACACGCACGGTCCCGGTGAGAGCTCAGGTATAGAAGTTTGCGGCCGAAAGTTTCTCATAGCGCGAACCTAGTAGTTCTTAACCCCAACCTTTCTATTGGAGTGTTCCGGCTTGTTCGGGTTTTCGTACGAGGTTCAAGGTCCGTAATGAGAAGACGTGTACCCGATCGGAGTTAATGTGCGGTATGGCATTCGATCAACCTGAGGAGCCCGAACGAAATCTTTCTGACTCTGAGGTGGCTGCCCTTAGAGAAGACGGCGTAATTCGCGCGTCTAAAGTGTTATCTGATGCCTGGCTGGATCGCATAGCAACGGGCATAGAGCACACCCAAAAGGTGCCCAGCAAGCTCGGTGAGGTGCTCTCCATAAAAGATCGCGGTTTCACCGCTGATCTGTTCATGTGGCTGCAGAACGATTACTTCAAAGACGTAGTTTTTGGTTCGCCCTTGGCACGGTTGGCGCAGCAGGTCCTCGACTCGCCGTCAGTGACTCATTGGTATGACCAGTTGTTCTTGAAGGAGCCCGGATCAGATGTTCCCACTCCGTGGCATCACGATCTGACCTTCTGGCCGATTATCGGAGAGCAAATCGTCAGTATTTGGATTCCCGTCGACACTGTGACTTCTGAATCGAGTGGACTTGAATTCATCAGAGCTTCGCACCGGTGGTCAAATCGTTTCAAGGCAATCACTCCCGATTACAACTCCTATATGGTCAATCCAGATCTTGAAGACATGCCGGACATTGACTCCAACCGCGAGCAGTACGAGGTTCTTGCGTGGGATCTCGAACCTGGGGATGTGTTGATCTTTCACCCTCTCATCGTTCACGGCTCTCGAGGGAATTCATCGAAAAGTAAGCGGCGCAGAGCGTTCGCTAGTCGCTGGGTTGGAGAAGACGTCGTTTATGACCCGAAGCCGCACACGATGCCGTTGCCGCCAGATCATGGGTTGGATCCGGGCGACAAGCTAGGGGGGCCAATGTTTCCGACTGTTTTGCAGGGCACCTAACTTCACTGAGTGCATGTAACGCGAAATCAGTCGGCTTCTGAGCTTTCGCCGGGGTTGTCAGTGTCGTCCGCCGGTGCGTGCGTGGGCCCGAATCGTGTTTCGTTCAACACGATGACGACAGTTGATAGGGCGAACCCTATGAACATTCCAAAGCCTGTGAAAATTACTGGGACACTTTTCAAAAGAATCCCGAGCCAGGAAACTGCTACGCCAACGGCGATGAACCATGCTGGCTCTATTGGTCGGTTGCGCACAATCGCTCCTCGTATATCTCAAAGTCCTACGGTAACCAGTCAGTGCTCAAATCACTGCGCCCGAAAGTGAATTTCGCTCACACCCAGTCGCGAATTACATTCCAGGGGTCTTTTGTGCGATGTTGTTGCAGATGTGCAGTAGGGCCATGGAATAAATGATGAAGTAATTAGGTAGGTGCAGGTGTGAAGAAGTCACGAATCCCGATTGGTGTGATGTTCAACACTGATCGAATGCCAGCGCAATCTTTGGCGGCGTTTGCTCAAAACCTTGAAGCGCTTTCAGTCGACACCCTCTGGGTTCCTGAGTTATTGGGGCGCGAACCTTTCGCCACCTCAGCGCACTTGTTGGCGGCCACCGACCACCTGCGAGTGGCGACCGGAATAGCGAACGTCTATGCGAGAGATGCGGTTGCAGCCGCAGCGGGAGCCCTCACGCTTGCCGAGTTTTCCAATGGCCGGTTTGTGCTTGGGCTCGGAGTTTCCAATGCTGGACTTGCGAACACCAGAGGCCACGTTTGGGAGCCGCCGGTCGAAAAGCTGACCTCATATGTCAAGGCCGTTCGAGACGCTCAGATCTCTGTTCCGGGTTCTTATGAGGTCGAAATTCACGTAGCTGCTCATGGCCCCAAAATGTTGAAGGCTGTGCGTTCCTTGGTTGACGGTGTCAGCACGTTCCTGCAAACCCCCGACCATACGGCCGTCGTTCGTCAACAAATCTCAGAGAGCACGTCTTTAAACGTGACTCAGATGTGTTTGTTGTGCGATGACCCGCTTGAGGCCCGAAGACTTGCTCGGCGCGCCCTTGGCTTCTATGTGGGATTGGACTACTACCGGCGAGCTTGGAGGAACCTCGG
>DASCSY010000067.1:0-10876 GCA_034399415.1 Acidimicrobiales bacterium | reverse complement strand
GCTCTGCACAGCGCAGGTGTGCGCGTCTTTACTGACGACGGCCGCGTGGTCGACGACGCAAACCTTATGGAAGCAGCCCTGCGAGAGTCCGTGACTTTGCCGGGGGTGGTCATCAGCCAACATGCCGAGCACTCCGAGATGGTGTCGGGCGGCGTGATGAACGCCGGAATCGTTGCAGAACGGTTGGGCCTTCCAGGACGGCCCCGAGAAGCCGAGGCGATAATCGTAGAACGCGATATAGCGCTCGCAGCCAAAACCGGAGGCCGGTATCACGTTCTCCACATGTCCACGTCATTGGCGACCGAGCAGGTCAGGAAGGCGAAACGCGCTGGAGTGCGAGTCACCGCCGAAGTGACTCCACAGCATCTCGTTCTGACTGAAGAAGACGTTGAGCGCCTCGGCCCTTCCGGCAAAATGAACCCGCCCTTGCGTCTAGCCGAGGATGTGGTCGCGCTGCGTTCCGGGCTGCTTGACGGGACCGTTGACGCCGTCGCAACAGACCACGCACCCCACCATCCAGAGTTAAAGAACGTCGGATTACTGGACGCGCCTCCTGGCATGCTTGGCGTCGAGACAATGGCGTCGGTCATTTGGACCGAACTCGTTAATTCGGGCTTAATGTCCAGGCAGCAGTTTGTGGCCGTCGCCTCTTCGGAACCTGCTCGAATCGCCAACATTCCAGACCACGGATTACCTCTCACTCCTGGGAACCCCGCGAACGTAGTGGTGTTCGATGGGAGCCAAGAATGGACCGTCCACGGATCGGGTTTGCAGAGCAAGAGCAACAACACGCCATGGGAAGGTCAGCGCTTCGTGGGTCGCGTCAGGCATACCGTGTGCAACGGAAATCTCGTAGTTCACCACGGCGAATTGATGAAGTAGAAACAGGCCAGTTTTCCCAAACCCGCCACACGTTTGCCGAACGAGAACACTCCATCTATCGTCGGCGGCGCCGGAGCATCATTAGGGGGCCACACCCTTCCTGGCTCACAAAGGACCAGAAAATGCCATTCACTTTTGCCAACGTGGACAGCCGAGCGTCGCTCGTCAGCAACAGCGACTTCTACGATCTGAACCGAATCACTCAAGATGCAATTAGCGCCGACCCGATGGAGGCTTTAGCTGACATCGACGCGCTCCAGCAGATCAGCGCCTCCTTAGCCGACTACCAGGCCGACGGATCGATCTCCGATGCCAAACTCGGAGCCCCAGCACCTCGGCCCCGAAATTCGTTCGGAGTGGGTCTTAACTATAAAGATCACGCCGAAGAGTCAAATATGGAACTACCTGAGTCGCCTGTGGTGTTTTCTAAGTTTCCATCATGCATCGCCGGACCATTTGACGACGTGGAACTGCGCGCTACCCGCGGCGACTACGAAGCTGAGCTAGTGGTCGTGATAGGGCGAATTACTCGCGATGTCTCAAAAGAGGACGCCTGGTCGCATGTGGCTGGTCTGACCGCTGGCCAAGACATATCTGATCGGAAGCTGCAACTGGGCGCCCGTCCGCCGCAGTTCGGTCTCGGCAAGTCTCGAGACACCTACGGACCGACAGGGCCACTCCTGGTTTCTGCGGACTCATTTGCAAATCCCGACGATTTGCACCTGACCTGTGAGATCAACGGCGACGCCCGGCAAGACGCGAAGACCAGCGATCTGATTTTCGATGTTCCATATCTAGTGAGTTATCTCTCCGAGGTGATGACACTCGTACCCGGTGATCTCATCTTTACCGGTACGCCGTCGGGAGTTGGGATGCCGGACAGGCGTTTCCTAGTTCCGGGTGACGTGATCACCACCACGATCGATGGCATCGGTGCCATGATCAATATTTGCCGGTGAGGCTTTCCGCTCAAACCGCACGAACTTCAGAAGAAAGATTTGACAGCGTTCACTAGGCCACTTTGGACAGTCCAATAGACCTCACCAAGCGCCTCTTTGCCTCAAGCCTTCTAGCTCGTCCCAGTCGTAGCCGGCCTCAACCAAAACAATCTCAGTCTCTTGGCCGAGCTCGGGGACATCAGTGCCAAAGCGCGTGGGAGTATCCGACATCTGGATCGGGCAGCCAACAAATTTGGTGTTGCCCCAATCAGGATGATCGAATTCGGCGATGTAGCCGTTTGCGTACGACTGCGGATCCGCGGCGACCTGATCGTGAGAGCGAACGGGTGCGAAACGTTGCGCTTCTGCCTCCAGGCGGACCGCCCATTCATCGGTGGTTCGCTGCGCGAAGATGGGCAGAAATTCTTCGCGCATCTCTGCAGCTATTTCTTTCGTTGTGAAGTACGTATTGAAACGCGGGTGATCCACCCAGTCAGGTCGTTCGACCGCGCGACACATTCCCTCCCACAGGTGTTCGGGACAGCCAGCCATAGCGATCGCCCCATCAGATGTTGGAAACACGCCATACAGCGCGTGTACCAGAGGATGGCCACCGTTGGATTTACCTGCCAGTTCACCGGTGATGAAATAGTGCGTGTACTCGGTTGCCTGCATCCAGATTTGCCCACCGAGCAAACTGACGTCAACGCGTTGCCCTCGGCCCGTCTTTTCGCGGGCGAACAGTGCTGCCAAGATCCCAGTCTGTAGATTTTGAGATCCGCAATGGTCAGCTAAGAGCGAAGCAACAGTGGTGACCGCTTCTCCGTCATTACCTATTCCCGCCACTACGCCGCCGTAGGCTTCACCGGCGATATCTGCACCTTCGCGAAGAGCATCCGGGCCCGTCGGGCCAAGAAAACTTCCGGCAGCCCAGATTATTCGCGGGTTCACCGCAGCTAAATCCTCATATCCAAGTCCCCATTCATCAAGAGTGCCAGGTTGAAAATTCGACAAAACTACATCTGAGGTCTCCACAAGTCTCAAAAAGGCTTCGCGTCCACCATCGCTGCGTAAATCCAAAGCCACCGACCGCTTCCCTCGATTGTTCGCGATAAAGAACGAGGAGGTCCCTACTTCGGGGATTATGCCCACGTGACGGCCCATATCTCCGATTTCGGGAAGTTCAACTTTAATTACCTCAGCTCCCAGATCGTGCAGCATCGCGGCCGCTTGTGGGCCTTGAACCAACGTTGACAAATCCAGGACTCGTATACCGTCGAGTGCTCCACCCATTTCAACCTCTTATCGAATTGGACTTCTATCTGGCTTAGCGTCCATGCTTCGCCAGTTTGTGTCACCGTAGTCAACGAGGGACCCACATGAAACAAGATGCCTTCGAAACCGAATCAGAAACTTTGCTCCTCGTGAATCCTGCAGCGAATCGAGGGCGCGCTGGTCGAGTCGGTGAATGCGTACGGGTGTTATTGAAGGACTACGGCATTCCCACCAGGTCTGTGTTGTCCGAAAGTGTCGATGACGCACGGGAGGTACTCAAGGAGGCTGTCGGCCGCCACTCACGCGTGATCGCTGTTGGAGGTGACGGCCTAGTGCATCACACGATCCAAGAAATTGCGGGGACTTCGATCGTTCTGGGCATCGTGCCCGCGGGAACGGGAAATGATTTCGCCACCGCAATACAGCTTCCAACGGCAATCGACGAAGCTACTGATGTCGCCCTTGGTGATCCCACCTCAATAGACGTGTTGAAAATGCTTGACTCTCTGGGGCAAGTTCGCTTTGCTGCCACGATCGCTACGGCAGGATTTTCCGCAGCGGTCAACATTCGAGCTGAGCGGCTTCGATGGCCTCGAGGATCGAGCAAGTACACCGTGGCGACTCTTATGGAATTGTCGCGCTTACCCCGCTATCGGGTCGAAATGACGATCGACGGGCAAGAGGTTGAACGAACATGTTTGTTGGTCGCGGTTGCAAACACGCCTTTTTTTGGGGGAGGAATGAAAATTGCCCCCGAAGCAAGCCCTTCCTCCGGTTCGATGGAAGTCGTCCTCATCCATGACACTTCTGCCTTCACTCTGTTGCGTGTTTTACCCAAAACTTTCTCCGGGTCCCACGTGTCACATTCCGCCGTCGAGATACTTCGCGGGCGAGACATCCAATTGGAAATGAGTCCCCTCCAGTCGGCTGATTCTTGTGATTTGCGCGCCGACGGAGAATCTGCCGGTTCGCTACCTCAAACCATTACTGTGGTACCCGGAGGATTGCAGATTGCCAGCGCGACAATTGCAGATGACTCGAATTAGCCTGCGAGATCTAAGCCACCGATGAACAAGACCGTAGCTCCTTCGGTGAGCCAGATCGACACCCGTGTATTCAGCACTTCAATGGTTGTTTCGGGCGTCCGTTGTGCCCTGGCGTACGTCATCTTGCCGTTCCTGGCTCCGTTGGTGGGCATTGGTTCAGGAGTTGGCCCATGGATCGGATTACCGCTTGGGCTCGTTGCTGTATGCGCCAACGTTCTAAGCATCCGTCGATTTTGGCGCTCCGACCACCGATGGAAATGGCCGATGACTCTGATCAACGCCGCTGTCATTGGACTCCTCGTTGTTCTTATCGTCATCGATGTTGTAGATGTCGTTCCATAACCTGCTCGTCTTCATTCCGCTGCGTGACCACCAGGTAGATCGCAATTGTGGAATAGTTCGCACTGAGGTCCCGCGGACAGAGTTAGCCAATCGAACCGATGGGGGAACACGTGCACATTGTTTTCGCTGACGAGATCGGCACTCCATTTCTTCAGATGCTCAAAAACCGAGGGCACCACTGTGAGGTAGCACACGAATGCTCCGCTGAGAATCTGGAGCAATTCATGCAAGAGGCCGACGTGCTTGTGGTTCGCAGCACGCGGGTGACGAGATCAGCCATCAATGCAGCCCCGCAACTCGGACTCATCATTCGAGCAGGAGCTGGCACGGACACCATCGACAGTCAGGCAGCGAGCGAACAGGGAATTTACGTCTGTAACGTTCCTGGACGCAATGCGGCCGCGGTCGCAGAATTAACGCTCGGTTTACTGTTGGCAGTGGACCGGCAAATTCCGGCTGCCACCGCAGACTTGCGCGAAGGTCGATGGGCTAAGGCCGTCTACTCAAATGCAGATGGCCTCAAGGGTCGCTCCCTGGCGATTCTAGGGCTTGGCGAAATTGGTTTGGAGGTAGCTCAACGGGCCTCTGCCTTTGGCCTTCAGCTACGGGCGTTACGGCGTAGCGAGCGAAGTTCGGCCACCTTGTCCCGCATCAGTGAGCTTGGAATTGACCTCTACGATTCTCTACAAGAGCTTCTTCACGACGTCGACATTGCCTCGTTACATCTTCCTCTTACGGATCGGACCAGCAAATTCGTGGATCGCCACTTTCTCGGGTATCTCCCTGAAGGTGCAATCCTGCTGAATACGGCAAGAGGTGATCTCGTCGACGAGGAAGCGCTTTTCGAATCGATGAATACTAAAGACATACGGGTCGGCCTCGATGTATATGAAGATGAGCCGTCGGCAACATCGGCTGACTGGAGCATTGCGATCGCAGGGCATCCAAATTTTGTTGGCACGCACCATATCGGAGCTTCAACTCATCAAGCCCAAGCTGCTATTGCAGGCGGGGTTGTGGATGTGATCGATGCTTACTCTGAAGGCAAGCTTGTCAATTGTGTCAATCTGGTGGATCGCCCGCTCGGGGCGGGCGCTATTTCTGTGAGGCACCGAGATGAGGTCGGCGCGTTGGCAGCTGTTCTCGCCTGTCTCCGTGGCGCTGGCATCAACGTCCAGCAGATGCAAAATGAAATTTTTGCTGGCGCCTCACCCACCGCTGCGGTGGCAACTATCAGAACTTCCATGGCACCGTCAGCCCAAATACTTCACGACCTGAGACAGATAGATGCAGTCTTGCGCGTAGATATCAGCGATAAGGGCTGACCGAATCTGGCTGAGTCAGATCCTTAAGGTCGCAACTGTGTGGTCACGCCAAGCAACAGTGGCTTCAATTTGGTTGAAGGTGAAGATATGCAATCCAGTTACGTTCAGTTCTTCCAGCGATCCGGCTAGGGGAGATAAGAGCTTGTTCGAGTTGTATCCGCCGGGAAGCAATATTCGTCCTATTGCCCCCGAATTTTTCTGCAAATAGCGAAGCGACGCGCCCACACCAAGCCTGGCGCCAACCGATAAGAGCTTTGCCCGCTCTACGGCTCCCGGGATCCCTAGATGAATCGGTAGCTTGAGGCCATCGAGTCGCTCGCCCTTCAGCCACTCTCGAATGGCATCGGAATCGAAACACATTTGAGTTGCCGCGTGGCCTTGGATCCCCGCTTCCTCTAGCAGCTGCTGCTTGTTGCGTAAACTGCTACTGAGGACTGGCGATTCAATAAAGGAATGTCCATCGGGATACGCGGTGACGCCAATGTGATCAAGTTGATGGTCGAGTTCCAGAATCGCTTGGAGGACCTCCACCGAATCTTCGTATGGCCCAAAAGGCGTCGGTGCATCACCACCTACAAGGAAAAGTTCGCCCAAACCTAGGTCTGCCAGTTCCTGTACCAGTCGTTTTAACTGTTGGTGACTCTCAACCATTCTCGCAGCGAGATGGGGGACAGGTCGCAGTCCGCGACTGAGTAAATCGCGAGTCAAACGCCAAGTGTCTTCAAGTGACTTATTCGGTGAAGCCGTTACAGAGACTGAAGCACCAAGGGGCAGATGGGCTAGCTGGGGCGTGAGATTATTCAGAGGAATGACCTCGAACCGCGCTGCGGACAGCAAACGTCGGCGGAGCGGTGCTGCTGTCGACCGGTCCATTCGACCCGCGTTAGAGAAAAGGGGCATCGGTTGCGGACCTAACTCAGCCCCACGATGTTTCCATCGGCGTCGATGTCAATATTCTTGGCCGCAGGGTTCCTGCCCAGGCCGGGCATGGTGCGCATATCCCCACAAATTGGATAGACGAAGCCCGCGCCGACCGACGCTCGGACCTCCCGGACCGGAAGGGTCCACCCAGTCGGAGCGCCAACCAATTTGGGATCCGAGGAGATCGACAAATGGGTCTTAGCGATACAAACGGGTAGGTGTCCAAAGCCATTACTTTCATAGCTGTCTAGCTGTTTGTTGGCCTGCGCACTGAACGACACGCCATCTGCCCCGTATACGGTCGTGGCTACGGTCCGAATCTTGTCCCGAAGTTCCATATCATCGGGATACAGGGTCGAGAAATGGCTGTCCGCTTCAGCTGCGTCCGAGACTGCCTCAGCTAGTTCGGTCGCGCCGCGGCCACCATCAGCGAAATGGGTGCACCGCGCTGAGCGGGCCCCGTACTCGGTGGCGATGTCCGCTATAGCTTCCAGGTCCATCTCGTGGTCGCCCGGGAAGGTATTGATTGCCACCACCGGAGTTACGCCATGAACCCTCATGTTCTCGAGTTGCTTGCGCAAGTTGTCGCCGCCGGCATGAACTTCATCGGGGTTCTCCATCAGCAACGCTTCAGGTAGCGCTTTACCCGCAGCAATTCTGTGATTTCCCGAATGCGCTTTCAAGCCTCGGACGGTGGCGACCAAAACCGCGGCATCTGGAACTAATCCCGAATAGCGGCACTTAATGTTGAAGAAACGCTCCGCTCCCATGTCGGCGCCAAAGCCAGCTTCTGTAAGCAAGAAATCGCCGGTCCGAATTCCAATCTGATCTGCGACAATCGACGAATTCCCCGTCGCTATATTTCCGAAGGGACCGGTATGAACTAAGGCTGGCGTTCCCTCCAATGTCTGCATCAAATTCGGCTTTATTGCCTCGCGGAGAATGACCGTCATCGACCCAGCAACTCCGAGTTCTTCGGCGGTCACGGGATCATCCGACTTGGTGTAGCCGACCACGATTCGACCCATCCTGGCGCGCAGATCCTGCAATGAAGTCGCTAGAGCGAGAGCTGCCATGACCTCCGATGCCGCAGTGATGTCAAAACCGCTTTCTCTTGGTATCCCATCCAAACGTCCGCCCAGCCCGAGAGTTACGTTGCGGAGAGCTCGATCATTAATGTCCACGACTCGTCGCCAGGTGATGTTGTGTATATCGATTCCTAAGTCGTTGCCGTGAAATAGGTGGGCGTCCAACACAGCAGCACACATATTGTGAGCCGCGGTCACAGCGTGCATGTCGCCAGTTAGATGCAGGTTAAGCAGCTCCATCGGCACCACTTGGCTGTACCCACCGCCGGCAGCACCGCCTTTGATTCCGAATGTCGGGCCCATCGATGGTTGCCGGATGGCGATTGTGGCGCTTCGGCCAATGTGCTGGAAAGCCTGACCTAGTCCGACGGTCGTCGTCGTCTTCCCCTCACCAAGGGGTGTCGGAGTGATCGCCGATACGACAACGTATTTTGCGAGGTCACGCCCTTCCATCTGCGGAATAGCATCGAGTTGGATTTTCGCTGCTCCCTGGCCGTAGAGCTCCAGGCAATCGACCGGAATTCCGGCCTCCGAAGCGACTTCTGCGAGCGGACGTAGCGAAGCCTCGTTCGCTATCTCAAGATCGCTGGGGATTGTCATGAGACCTCTCGTGGCTCTCAGTGCTGGCCGTTTCGGATTCGGGTGAGGGGGTGTGAGATGCAGACAGCGCGAATAGCGAGATATATTGTTTCACTCTACGGAACAGTTCCATCATACAGAATCTTCTAAAGGGAGCCGACAGGGTCATTTGATGGCAACAACAGTCCTATTTGGCGCTATGTTCTCCTTCCGGCGCCAATCTATGCCTGATGAAGATCAAGAAGCCCGACACTACGAATGAAGGGGACCAAGGTGAGCGATTTTCCAACAAAGGCTAGCTGTGTCGTGATCGGCGCCGGCATCGTCGGGAACTGCGTAGTCGGACACTTGAGTGACATGGGTTGGAAAGAAATCGTCCTCCTGGACAAAGGCCCACTCCCTAACCCGGGAGGGTCAACCGGCCACGCATCAAATTTCATATTTCCGGCAGACCACTCCAAAGAGATCGTGGACCTCACTTTGGAAAGCCAGAAGCAATACGAAGAACTCGGACTCCAAACCACCTGCGGCGGAATTGAGGTGGCTCGAACTGAAGAACGGATGGAGGAATTCAAGCGCCGAATGACTTCCGCTACTTGTTGGGGAATTCCATCTCAGCTACTCACCCCTGCAGAAGTAAAGGAACGCGTTCCCTTTGTCTCCGAAGACGTGATCCTGGGTGGTTTTTATACCCCAAGTGTCAGCGCCGTCGATTCCTTGGAGACAGGCACTCAGATGAGGAAAAGAGCTCAAGACGCCGGGAATTTACAGGTATTTGCTAATACTGAAGTCACCGATATCGAGACAGCACCCGGCCCCAAAAAGCCAACTATTCGAGCAGTAGTTACTGACAAAGGTCGCATCGAATGTGACTCCGTCGTCATCGCTTGTGGCGTCTGGAGCCCACGGCTCGCTGAAATGGCTGGTGCAACCATTCCCCTCACTCCCGCTGTCCACCAAATGGCTGACGTGGGCCCTTTCGATGTCTTGGTCGAAACGCAACAGGAGCTTGCATACCCCATCGTTCGCGACATGGACACCTTTTGCTACGAGCGGCAATCTGCTGGATCAATGGAAGTCGGATCCTACGCTCATCGACCTATTCTTCATCGGGTCGATGACATCCCCTCCAACGAGGAAGCCGCGCTGAGTCCGACCGAAATGCCGTTCACAGCGGACGACTTTGACCAACAGATGGAGGAAGCGATCGAGTTAATGGAGTTCTTGGGGGATGGGGAAATCAAATACGCCATCAACGGGTTACTTTCTCTCACCCCTGACGCCAACCCGGTGATTGGACCCACAGTCGAAGTCGAAAATCTGTGGTCTGCAGCTGCTGTTTGGGTCAAAGAAGGCCCTGGGGTCGGCCTTCTCGTCGCCGAATGGATGACCCATGGCTATCCACACCTGACTGACCCTCACGGCGCAGATATCACTCGCTTCTATCCGCAGCAACGCACCGTAACCCATATAGAGGCTCGCGCAGAGGAGCACTTCAACAAGACCTACGGAATTGTGCACCCGAGAGAACAGTGGGCGAGTCGAAGAGACATCACCACAGGGCCCGTTAAGGCCCGGACAGACGCCTTAGCGGCGTTCTACTTTGAGGCCGGCGGTTGGGAGCGACCGCACTGGTACGAATCCAACCTCGACCTAGTCGCCGCCTACGAGATCAGTGAGCGTCAACACGAATGGGATGCTCGCTGGTGGACCCCAATATCGGATGCAGAACATCTCCACCTGCGCGACAACGTGGGCATCGTCGATCTCTCAGCATTCCAAATTTTTGAGGTGTCAGGTTCAGGAGTGCTCGACTACATCGAACACATGGTCGTAAATAAGTGTGATGTCAAGGTTGGTGGATCCATCTACACGCCCGTATTGAACAGCTCGGGCGGATTTAGATCAGATTTGACAATCCTTCGGCTCGCTGATGACCGATTCCGGGTCATCACCGGCGCATTTGATGGTGGTCGCGACGAGTATTGGTTCCGACACAACCTGCCAGAGGATGCTTCCGTTCAATTCGAAAACAGGACAAACGCTGTATGCACGTTAGGAGTGTGGGGCCCAAATGCAATTCCCCTCCTATCCGAACTCACCGAATCGGACCTAACTCAGGATGCGTTCCCCTACGGCACTTGCCAAAAGGTATTGATTGCTGGCATCCCCACAGAAATGTTTCGTGTTTCTTATGTGGGAGATGCCGGGTTCGAGATTTACACCCCAATGCAACATGGTCTTGCTTTATGGGATGCAATTTCCGATGCAGGCGACAACTTCAATCTGCGCCCTATTGGGGCAGCCGTGTACGGCACCAGTGGTCGAATCGAAAAGGGTTATCGCCTGATGGGGGCCGAACTGGAAAACGAATACACCCCTGTCGAAGCGGGGTTAGCAAGGCCGAAGGTCAAGGCTGCGAATTTTATTGGTAAAGATGCGTATCTGGCAGCCCGCGAGGAGGACCCTTGTGCTCAGCT
>DASCSY010000066.1:0-11079 GCA_034399415.1 Acidimicrobiales bacterium | reverse complement strand
ATGCTCGCCGTAGGGGTGGGCGGCGCCGACGCTGTTGACGTAATGACCGGATTCGCATGGAACGTCCGTTGGCCTAAAGCAATCGGCGTGAAACTAACCGGCCAGCTATCAGGGTGGAGCGCTCCCAAGGACATCATCTTGAAGGTGGCGGAGATCCTCACAGTAAAGGGTGGCACCGGGGCTATCGTCGAATATTTCGGTCCGGGAGCGGAATCGCTGAGTTGCACAGGCAAAGCGACGATCTGCAACATGGGTGCAGAAATTGGGGCTACCACTTCACTCTTTGGCTATGACGAAGCCATGAGCCGCTATCTCAAATCCACGGGTCGCGCGGAGGTCGCAGATGCGGCTAATCGAGTGGCTGAGCACCTCCGAGCAGACCAAGAAGTGCTGGAAAACCCTGAAGAGTTTTATGACGAACTTATCGAGATCGATTTGTCCGCTCTGAGTCCCCACATCAACGGCCCACACACGCCAGATCTAGCTCGAGAAGTCGGAGCTCTTGGTGAGGAAGCAACCGAAAACGGGTGGCCCACCCGCATTAGCGCGGCTCTGATCGGGTCGTGCACGAACTCCAGTTACGAAGACATCACTCGTGCCGCAAGTATCGCTCGTGAAGCCGCAGCGAACGGACTGACCGTAAAATCAAAGCTGCTGATCACTCCGGGGTCAGAACAGATTCGGGCGACAATCGAACGCGATGGTCTTCTGGCTGATTTCGAAGCCTTGGGAGCCACGGTGCTGGCCAACGCCTGCGGCCCCTGCATCGGGCAGTGGGATAGAAGTGCGGAAACCGGCCACACCGCCGGAGAACCCAACGTGATAGTGACCTCCTATAACCGCAACTTCCCAAAGAGAAACGATGGTGATGCTGCGACTCTTGCTTTTGTGACTTCTCCTGAGACGGTGATGGCACTCGCTCTAGCTGGCGACCTCGACTTTGACCCCTCAGTGGACACCCTCACCAATAACCAGGGGGAAGAGGTCGCTCTATCCGTGCCCGTGAGTATCGAATTACCTCCACAAGGTTTTGATCCAGGTCAGAACACATTCGTTGCGCCCCCATCCAACGGTTCCGACGTCAACGTCAACGTTTCCCCCACTTCGGATCGCCTTCAGCTACTTGAGCCCTTCGACCCTTGGGATGGCTCTGATTATGAAGATCTACCAATTTTGGTGAAGGCAAGGGGGAAGTTCACGACTGACCACATTTCTATGGCTGGACCTTGGTTGAAATATCGAGGCCACCTAGAGAACATTTCCGGGAATCTGTATCTCGGAGCGGTTAATGCCTACGACGGGTACGAGGTGGGCCACGGAAAGAACCAGCTCACTGGAGAAACTGGAACGTTTCCTGACATTGCCCGGTCCTATCACCAAGCGAGTCAAGGCTGGGTCGTCATCGGCGACGAAAACATGGGCGAAGGCTCAAGCAGAGAACATGCGGCGATGGAGCCAAGGTTCCGCGGCGGACTTGTCGCGCTTGCGCGATCATTCGCGCGTATTCACGAGACCAACTTGAAGAAACAAGGCATGCTCCCTCTCACATTCGCTCACCCAGACGATTACGAGCGCATCGATCAAGATGACCGTATCGCTGTTCGTTCCTTGGATGAACTGTCACCGGACAAACAGGTCATGATTGAAGTCACTAGACCCGATGGCGACTCCTGGTCGTTTGCAACGAATCATTCATTTAGTGAAGAGCAGATCGAATGGTTTCGGGCCGGCTCTGCGCTGAACATCATTCGGGCCTCTATCTAAGCGTCATTCGCATCTGACAGCTTCGAGGCAGTTAGACGGCAAACGATTAGAAAAGCTCACCGGCTCTGACCGCGACAAAAACTGAAACCGGCCCGGGGGGCGGGCCGGTTTCTAGAGCCGTCAGGAGGAAGGGTGATCCGCCTCGGCTGATCGCCAGGGTGGGGGGCACCCTATAGGCGATCGATGTAATGTCGAGCGACTTTGGGGGAAGCCGTTAATCCCCGACAACAACCAACTTAGTTACCCACCGGTCATTCATCAAGTCGAACTTATAGATAGTTTTGATCTGTTTTATAGATCACTTTAGCGATTTGTGTAGCCTGACTCTATGGAACTCAAACAACTCGACGCCCTCGCCGCTGTAGCGGAACACGGCCGATTTTCCGCGGCTGCCCGAGCGCTGGACACCGTCCAATCCAACATCTCAACTCATATCGCCCGTCTCGAAGACGATCTAGGAGCGTTGCTGGTTGACAGAAGCGCCGGCGAACTCACCCCCGAAGGTCAGGTTGTCTTAACCCGAGCACGTCGCATCAACACCGAACTTGCGGCCCTTCGGGACGACGTCGCATCAATGACCTCGCGAGTGACAGGCCGCGTCCGAATCGGGATCATTGGAACTACGGGACGTTGGCTTTTACCTCCACTATTAGACGAATTGAATCGCAATTTTCCCGACGTTGTTACCACTGTTATCGATGCGACTACCACCGCGCTCATTCCTCTGCTCGAACACGGGGACCTCGACCTCGCCGTACTGAATACGCCGCTACAACATGACGAACTCTTCACCAGCCCAATGTTTGAAGAGCAGCTAGTCGTTATTGCACCGCAAGGACACGAACTCTCCGCTGAAGGCGACCGATCAATTCACATAAGCGAGCTCGCAGATCACCAACTTCTCCTCAGCCCACCGGGGTCAAACTTGCGCGCGTTGATCGACGAGGCGGCTCAACACGAAAACGTTCAGCTACAAACCGTTGCTGAGCTCGACGGAATTCGCCTTGCAGCTACCTTGGCCTTTCAGGGCTATGCCCCAGCAATAGTGCCCGTAACTGCAATTCCTTCGTGGGTCGCTCGCGGAGAATGGACGGTTCTCTCCTTGCAAGACATGGCCCCGCGACACGTCGGTTTAGCAGTCCGTAGAAGGGGAATGCTTTCAGCGCCTGCTTCGGCTACCCGCGATGTGCTCCGTCAGATGGTCCGCGAGTTGGCTCCAACAATCGACGGGCTTACCGCCGTCTAACGGGCTTCGAGACGATCATCACTACTCGCGGACGTAACGCGCCTACGCTCGGGACCGTGGCCGCTCACGTCTCCCTACAATTGAGGGAAGGAACCCCCGCACATGTGGTGGCGAGCGTTCACGATCTTGACGGGCGCACCGTCATGTTGATCAAGGCAGAAGACCCTGAACATCGAGGTGCCCTGAGCCCTGACGATGGCGACACGATGACCGCCGCAGCCCTCATGGCAATAGAGAAACGGATGCCGATTGTCCTCCTCTTAGCGTCTTCTGGGGCCGATGCGCATCACGGTGTAGCGGCTCTTGACGGCTGGGGTCGCGCTGCTCGCGCGTTAGCTAAAGCTTCTGGTGTGGTGCCTATTTTGGCCGGAGTCACCGGACCCGCGGTTTCGGGCACCGCGCTGCTAATCGGTCTGGCAGATGTGGTGGTCATGGCCGAGAACGCATACGCGTTCGTGAGTGGGCCTGTTCCGGTTCAACAAATGACGGGTGTACGAGTGGATGTTGAAGAACTGGGTGGCGCCGCTGTTCATTTTCGAGATACCGGCGCGGCGAGCATCATCGTTCCTCACGGTGAGGTACTCGCGGCGATCAGCGACATTCTCCGCTTCATGCCCGATCACAATAGCGATGAGCCCCCGTTTCATCCGTCATCTGATCCCGCCGACCGCGCCACTCCTGAGGCCATAGATCTGCTACCGGATACGCCCACCGGCTCCTATGACGTCCGGGAGGTCATCCGCCTGGTGGTAGACGATGAGGATTTCTTAGAACTACGCGGCGGGTGGGCCCAAAATCTCGTCACAGGCTTCGCCTGCATGGGTGGCAGACCAGTCGGGATTGTCGCAAATCAGCCGATGGCAATCGCAGGAACCCTTGACATACCCGCCTCCCAGAAAGGCGCCCGCTTTGTCTCAATGTGTGACGCATTCAACCTGCCGCTGATCACATTCGTCGATACGCCTGGTTTCTATCCGGGAAAGGAC
Organism: Acidimicrobiales bacterium; assembly: GCA_034399415.1. Classification (GTDB taxonomy): domain Bacteria; phylum Actinomycetota; class Acidimicrobiia; order Acidimicrobiales; family Poriferisodalaceae; genus UBA2110. The sequence goes on along the minus strand of DASCSY010000066.1, from coordinate 7,083 downwards.
CTCGAATGGCGAGGCATGATTCGTCATGGAGCACAGATGGCTTTCGCGTACGCGAGGGCAACTGTCCCGCGAATCTCAGTGGTTCTGAGGAAATCATATGGTGGCGCGTTCATCGTCATGGACTCCAAAACAATGGGAAACGACGCATATCTGGCTTGGCCAACCGCCGAGATCGCCGTCATGGGTGCCACTCAAGCCGCACAAATTCTGCAACGCGGGGCTTCAGAGGAAGACGTCGAGACTTGGATCGAAGACTACGAAGAGACCTATCTCAACCCCTATTTGGGGGCGGAACGAGGTTTCGTGGATGCCGTCATCAACCCCGAAGACACTCGGAAAGAACTCGTCGACCTAATCGACCTTTTCAGTTCAAAACGCGAAAAACTTCCTAAACGGCGCCACGATAATTCCCCTCTGTGATCGGAACGAACTAGGAACCACTCGCTCCTTCAGCGAGTTAAGCTTTCCAACCGTTGTAAACAAGACCCAAATCTGGACCTCCCAAAGAGGCGAGCGGCGTCAAGTTGAGGTACGGTCCAACGGGGGATAATCGAGCAGTGCAACGACGCACCTGAGGCTCGACCCCTATGTGGAAAACTGCGACGTAGCGAAGTAGAGGAAAAGCGTGTCCGAAGAGTCCTTCACGATTACAGACAACCGCAGCGGAGAGAGCGTAAAGGTCCCAATAGTGGACGGCACGATCTCATCGGCAGCATTGCGCGAACTCGATAAAGGGATGTGGTTTTACGACCCCTCCTACATGTCAACCGCGAACTGCGACAGTCAAATCACCTACATAGACGGAGCGAACGGCATCCTCCGCTACCGCGGCTATCCGATCGAACAACTCGCGGAGAAATCCAATTTTCTGGAAGTCTGCTACCTGCTGCTCTACGGCGAACTACCCACCGAAGATCAAGCCGACGAGTGGGTGCACCACATCACCTACCACACCTATGTGCACGAAAATATTACGCGATTCATGCAGGGCTTCCGTTACGACGCACACCCGATGGGCACTTTGGTGTCGACAATAGCTGCGCTGTCCACTTTCTATCCCGAGGCCAAAGATATAAATGACCCACATAACCGGTTGATTCAAACGATCCGGCTGATCTCGAAAATGCCCACGATGGCTGCGTTCTCTTACAAGAACCGGCTAGGTCTTCCTTACGAATATCCGGTCAACCATCTGGGATATACCGGCAACTTTCTTCGAATGATGTGGAATGTGGCCGATCCTAATTACGAACCAGATCCGGTTCTTTCCAGAGCCCTTGATGTGCTTCTGATCCTCCACGCGGATCATGAGCAGAACTGTTCGACGACCACCATGCGAACCGTCGGCTCCAGCAACGCGGACCCGTACTCCGCTGTCGCGGCTGCCACTTGCGGTCTTTACGGCCCGCTCCATGGAGGAGCGAACGAGGCTGTCATTCACATGCTTCACGAGATCGGAAGCCTCGACAACGTGGCGGGATACGTCGAAAAGGTGAAGTCCGGGGAGACTCTGCTCCAAGGCTTCGGTCACCGTGTTTACAAGAGCTACGACCCAAGGGCGACGATCATTAAGCAAACTGCCGACGAAGTGTTCACAGTGACCGGGTTGAACCCTCTATTGGATATAGCAATGAAACTAGAAGAGGTCGCCTTAAGCGATTCATATTTCATTGACCGGAATCTTTACCCGAACGTGGATTTCTATTCCGGCCTGATCTATGAGGCAATGGGCTTCCCCATGGATATGTTCACGGTCTTATTCGCCATCGGACGTACTCCCGGATGGCTTGCTCACTGGCAAGAAATGCTCGACGACCCTGAGCAAAAAATTTATCGACCACGCCAGAAGTACACGGGTCCAGACGAACGAGATTACGTCCCGATCACAAGTCGCTGACGAACCCGGGCCGTCAACCGATAGGCCCGCTAGATATCGATCAGGATCTTCCCCACATTTGCGTTGGTTGCCATGTAGGTGTGGGCGGCCGCAATGTCGTCGAGTAGATACCTCGAGTCGATAACGGGTTTCAAAGAGCCATCCCCGAACCGAGGTAATAGCTCCGCTACAAAACGTTGGTTGGCTTTAATTTTTTGTTCGATTGGTCGAGACCGCAACACAGTTCCGATCAGCGATGCCCGCTTTGGAAGTAACGCCCCGAGGGCAAACGAAGTCACAGGTCCGCCCATTACACCAACTTGTATTATCCGCCCCTGAACCTTGAGACATTGCAGATTCTTGGGTAGATAATCGCCACCAATAACATCGAGTACGACATCGACCCCCTCGCTTTGAGTCCAGAGTTCAATTTCTTGAACGAAATCCTCCTCGGTGTAATCGACGACTAGATCAGCGCCAAGTTTTCGGCATGGCTCCATCTTGTCTGTCGAGCATGTGACCGCTACCTGCGCTCCGATGGCCTTTGCTATTTGAATTGATGCTGTACCAACACCTGACCCGCCGGCGTGAACCAATGCCCGACCACCAGATGCCAGATCTCCTTGAGTGACGAGGGCGTCATGGGCGGTCATAAATACTTCTGGGATGGCCGCGGCGTCGGCAAGGTCAACGGTTTCGGGTACCAGTTGAAGCATTCTCTCATGCGTGACGACTTTCTCGGCCATTCCCCCACCGGACACTATGCCCATGACCTTGTCACCGATTGACCATCGCTCCACTTCCGCTCCAACAGCTCCAATCTGACCTGAGAACTCCAGGCCAGGTATTTCATGGAGAGGTTTCGCCCCAGGCGCGGGATACTGGCCCATTCGTTGAAGAAGATCAGCCCGATTCATAGCGGAAGCCACAACCTCCACCAAGACCTGGTCAGGCCCGGGTTCAGGATCGGGAATCTCTCTCAATTCCAAAACGTCAACATCGCCGTATTCAGGTATCACAACTGCTCGCATCTGGGCGAGGCTACATCTCAGAGCCCACCCGGAACGGGTGGACGTTGATACTCCTCGCTACGCTCAGAAGACGATGGATTACATCTGGCCCACCGAACTTGACGAACTGGCAGCTGAAGCCAGCGACTGGGTCATTGAAGCAACCTCTGATTTAGTCAACACCGATGATGGCTGGCTGGTTGGTTATAGCGACGAATTCACCCTCAGACTCGCCGACAAGGGATGGATCGGCATGACATGGCCTGCCGAAAAGGGTGGCGATGGACGGCCCGAAGTTGAGCGATTTGTTGTGACCGAACAGCTCCTACTTGGGCGTGCACCCATGGCTGGGTCATTTTTTCCCGACAGGCAAATTGGACCGGTGCTTCTCAGCTACGGCACCGCAGAACAACAGCAACGTTTCTTGCCTGATATGAGACAAGGCCGCTCGAAGTGGTGCATTGGCATGTCTGAGCCAGACGCAGGGTCCAACGTGGCTGGAATAACAACCAAAGCGGTTAAAGATGGCGACCGATGGATTGTAAATGGCCAAAAAATTTGGACCAGCGGAGCTCAAACTGCTGATTGGTGTTACCTGATCTGTCGCACGGATCTTGACGCCGCGCCCCACAAAGGAATGAGCGAATTCATTGTCGACATGAACTCTTCTGGGATTGAAATCAAACCGATCAAAGATGCCTCAGGTGATGCTCATTTCAACGAGGTTTTCTTTAACGACGTCATGGTTCCCGACGAGAACCTGGTGGGAGAGTTGAACAACAGTTTCGGTCAAACCATGCGTCAACTGGAACACGAACGCGGCGGCATCGATCGACTTGCCTCGAATCAGCGCCTCTACCTAGACACGAAGCAGAAAGCCGATACTTCCAATCCGCTCGTTCGACAACATATGGCTCGCATCGAAACGGGTTACCGGATCGGTCGTGACATGGTGCTCCGCAACGTGCTCCGCCAAACGCCTTTTCCTCAATATTCGGCTGTGACAAAAACATGGTGCACCGAATTCGAACAGACGGTTGCTAACTTCATCGGTCTTGTCGCAGGAGCTGAGACCATGCTGACGAACAGGGTTTCCCGAAATGTCATTTATGCGCCTGCGTACACAATTATGGGGGGCACCACCCAGATACTCAGGAACATTATTGGCGAGAGAATCTTGGGTCTGCCGCGAGAGCCACGTCCGCAGCTGTGAATCGCGATGCGGCGGTGGTGCCACTTACAGGAGCTATGAACTGCCGTGACGTCGGTGGCTATCCCGCTGCCGAAGGTTGCCGCGTCCGCACCAACGCCATCTTTCGCTCAGATCGTCTCAGTCAATTAACTGACGATGACCGAGAAGAGTTGGCGGGGTATGGAATCCGCACAGTTATTGACTTTCGGACGTCCGCAGAAGCCACTCGCGATGTATCTCTCCTTTGGTCAACGGTCACGACACATGCACCACTACCAATCGGAGATGAAATAGCCCAGCAGCAGGAATTCGTTGACAGGATCCGTTCCGGAGAAATCACCTCTATAACAGTTGACGACGTCACCGATAGCTATCTAGAGATGTTGTCCGATTCGGGACACCAGTTCGCAAGCTTCCTAGAGTTGGTAACGGATCTGGATTGCTGGCCCCTGCTCTTTCATTGCACAGCTGGCAAAGACCGCACCGGTATCGCTGCTGCGTTGATTTTGGAGTTGTGTGGTGTTGACCGCGACTTGGTTCTCGACGACTACGAACTAACAAACTCTCTAAGGTCAGATCGTCGCATTGAACAGCTCAGATCGAGCCTCGAAGCGGCTGGTGCAGACATTGAAGCAATCCTGCCAGGATTGTCCGCTCCAAGGGATGCGATGCGACGCACTCTGGACTTCATCGACAAATCCCACGGAGGAATGGAAGCATTCGTGGTCAACGAATTACACGTCGACCCCGAGAGCGTTGCACTTCTTCGCCTCAATCTATTGGTCTGAGAACTATGTGGAACGCGCGTTGATGTCTGAACAGTCAAGTCGGCCGCCACTTCGGCCGGTGATGGCCAAACCACAAGTCGGCGATGTCACAGCCGCCATAGCGGTAGCTCTGCTGTTGATTCCACAGTGTCTGGCTTACGCTGAATTAGCTGGAATGCCAGCGCATGTGGGGTTGATAGCGGCTTCCATTCCCCCAATCATTGCCGCTCCGTTTGGATCATCGCGATTCTTGCAGACTGGTCCGGTGGCGCTCACAGCGATCGTCACCTTTGGCGCGCTCTCAACCATCGAAACTCCTGGTACCGCTGAATATGTAGCACTCGGGGCTCTTATGGCCACCATGCTCGGCTGCTTCCAGATCGTTTTTGGCGCTGCGCGGTGGGGCCGCGTCGCTTTCCTTATGACACCTGCGATAGTCGCCGGTTTCACAAGCGGGGCCGCCTTGTTAATCGCAGCATCACAGCTGCCTGCCGCTCTCGGAGCACAGACTGACGGGCAGGTGATGATTCGCGCGGTTCGAGCCCTTCAAGCCGTTGAGACGTGGGAGCCGTTCGCTATTTTGCTGACGGCAGGCACCGCTGGTTTGGTGCTGTTCGGCCGTCGTCGTTTCGGTCGTCGTTTCCCGGGTGTGCTCATCGCTGTTGTTGTCGGCGTTCTCATTGGCCGGTACGGTTCATATTCAGCCGCGCTGGTGGGAGCTATACCAAACAAATTGCCGTCAATTCAGTTGGATTTACCTTGGGGTTCATTTGGCTCGATCTTTCTGAGCGCCCTCGTGATTTCCTTCGTTCAGTTTGCGGAGCCGTCTTCTATCGCTCGCCGTTTTGCGGAGCAGGATGGTGAGCACTGGGATGCCTCTCGTGAGCTATCCGGTCAAGGCATCGCGAACCTCGCCTCGGGTCTATTTGGCGCGTTTCCAGTCAGCGGTAGTTTTTCCCGCAGTTCACTGAACCGCCTATCGGGTGGCGAAACTCGCTGGGTCGGGGTGTTCGTCGGGGTTTTTGTGTTGGCCTTTGTTTCTGTAGCCGACGTCTTGGAAACATTGCCAAAGTCGATACTGGCAGCCACCGTGATTATCGCGGTGTTGCCGTTGTTTAACTTTGGCACCCTATTTCAGTTACTGAAAACGTCCCGCCGAGACGGGTTATTGGGGATAGGCACGCTGATGTGCACCTTGGTTATGGCGCCGCGGATTCACTTTGCAGTGATAGCTGCGGTGAGCGCGTCATTAGCGCTGGGGATGGCTGACAAACTTAGGGAGCGTCGAAGCGCCAAGCGTCCCCGTCAGCCATGATTCGACCAGCAGTACGACCAGCGAAATGCGTACCGATGACCAGCCTGCCGTCGCTCCAGCGTTGATACGCCTTTTGGCGCGTGACAGTGGACATGTCCTGTCGCCAATCGGCGCTCGAGGCTAGATCGGGTACGGCGAACTGGACCGGGTGGTGGGTCATGTCGCCGGTTATTACGGCTGATTGCCCTGCCGATTTGATGGTTACGCTGACGTGACCAGGAGTGTGCCCTGGAGTTGACTCCAAGGCCACCTCGCCGGTGAGCGCGTGGTCGCTCTCAACCATTCTGGCCATGCCCGCATCGACAACCGGTCGTACCGAATCCTCGAAGACGGGGCCGTAATGCTGGGGTTCACTTTGCCAATATTCAAACTCGTCTTGCACGAAAAGGTATTCAGCGTTCGGAAAGGTCGGAACCCAACTGTCTCCAATTAGTCGAGTGTTCCAACCAACGTGATCTACGTGCAGGTGGGTGCTAACAACTATGTCTATGTCCTCTGGGCTATAGCCGCAGCGTCCAAGTTCCCCTACGAAATCAGTTTGTAAGTTGTCGAAGGGAGGAGCGCCGGGGCGGTGTTTGTCGTTGCCACAACATGTGTCAACAATGATCGTTGATCCTTCAGACTCCACGATGAGAGCATGAATCGAGAGCTTCATGCGACCCTCATCGGTGACAAAGTCCGGTCGGAGCCAGGCAAATTCGTCGATCACGTCTTCGGCTCCAGGAAGCAACGCTGAGAAGGGCCAGTGCTTTTCAATCTCCAGCACCTTCGTAACAACTACCTCACCTATCTGCCAGGTCACCATGACTTCCCCCTCCTTTTCTTGAGGTCGCCTGCATTGCCGACATTCCACGCGCCAGACTAGAACGATCCAACATGTATTAGCGGTCCTAAAAGGAAAGGGGCATCTGGGTGAGCGAAGA
>DASCSY010000065.1:0-11210 GCA_034399415.1 Acidimicrobiales bacterium | reverse complement strand
GAAGGGTGGAATTGTGTTTGCAATCGAACGAGACCTTGGTTTGCCAGTGAAGCTTGTAGGGCTCGGGGAAGGGGACGGAGATCTAGTCGACTTTGATCCCGACGCATTCGTGGAAGCATTGTTCGGCGATGACTAGAACCGTTTCTGAGTGTCAAGAACCGACGAGGGTAGTCTGACCAACCTTATGTTCGAATCTCTCTCGGACCGCTTCGACGGAATTCTTAGTCGCCTGCGAGGCAAGGGGCGCTTGACTGAGAGCGACATAGCCGAGGCCATGCGTGAAATTCGGCTTGCGCTGCTTGAGGCCGACGTTCACTTCAATGTGGTACAGCGCTTTATCGACCGAGTGCAGGTTCGATGTCTCGAAGCGGAGGTCACTCAGAGTCTGACCCCCGGGCAACAGGTCGTAAAGGTTGTAAACGAGGAACTTACCGTCATTTTGGGCGGAGAATCACTTCAGCTTTCCTACGCCCAAACCCCCCCAACGGTCGTCTTGATGGCAGGCTTACAGGGGTCAGGGAAAACGACTTCATCTGCCAAGCTGGCAAGATGGTTTAAGTCCCAGGGCAGAAACCCGCTGCTGGTTGGTGCCGATCTTCAGCGACCCGCGGCGGTAGAGCAGTTGCGAACCTTGGCGGAACAAGTTGAGGTACCGGTCTTCAGTGCATCTGGTAGTCCTGTCGAGACAACTCAAGCGGGTCTCGTAGAGGCTCGTCGCACCGGACGCGACGTGCTCATTGTCGACACGGCAGGCCGGTTGACCGTCGATCGCGATCTGATGGATGAAATTGCCGCAATTTCTGATGCGGTTGATCCGAATTACACGTTCTTAGTTGTGGACGCGATGACGGGCCAAGACGCGGTGAACACGGCGGAAGCGTTTCACACCACGCTTGAACTCGACGGAATAGTTCTCACCAAGCTTGATGGGGATGCCCGAGGCGGAGCGGCGCTCTCGGTTAAAGAAGTGGTGGGAAAACCCATAGCGTTCGCTTCAACTGGTGAGAAATTGGACGATTTTGACCAATTTCACCCCGAACGGATGGCAGAGCGCATTCTTGGAATGGGTGACGTCCTTACGCTCATCGAAAAAGCTGAAGAAGTATTTGAGCAAGAAGCGGCCGAAGCTGCCACCCAACGACTCTTGGAAGGAACTTTCACTCTTGACGATTTCGTTGATCAACTCCGCCAAGTTCGTCGAATGGGAGATCTCTCCAACATCGTGTCAATGATGCCCGGCGTACCCAAGGAGATGAAAGACGCCGATATTGATGAACGTGAAATTGACAGAGTCGAGGCGATAGCGCTTTCCATGACTCCAGAAGAGAGAATTAACCCCGACATTATCGACGGTTCGCGACGAACTCGGATTGCGAACGGAAGCGGGACAACACCTGCTCAAGTCGGCAATCTTCTTAAGCAGTTCAAAGAGATGCGCAAGATGATGAAGGGTATGGCCGGCATGGGCACCAAGGCCAAAGGGCGAAAAGACAAGGGAAAGAAATCCAAGAAGGGGAAAAAGGGTCCTGGAAGAACCGGAGGCGGTCGGGTTCAATCCAAGGAAATCCAGCAGGTCCCAAACGCAAATATCGATGGCCTCGATCTAACTTTACCCGGGCGTTGAGATCGACCTGATCCTCAGCGTGCTTGTTGGCGCCATAGCCAGGTAGGCTTTCTCACTGGCTTTAACCACTGCCTGCCCTTGCTACTCCACCGACCCTCGGGCCGGCAACGCCGAGTGGCGAACACTTCATAAGACGACCCCGGAGAGACCTGAAGAATTATGGCCGTACGACTGCGCCTGATGCGCATGGGCAAGAAGAAGCAACCTACCTATCGAGTTGTCGCCGCCGACAGTCGCTCTCCCCGAAACGGACGTTTCATCGAAATTATTGGCACCTATCAGCCCCGTCTCGAACCTTCCGTCGTCAAGATCGATAACGATCGTGCTGTCCACTGGCTACGGCACGGCGCACGGCCGAGCGAAGCGGTTGAAAAGCTTCTCAGGATTTCAGGTGCCTGGGCTGAATTCAACGGCGAGGAATTTGTTCCTCCGGTCGCTCCGGCACCCAAGACGAAGTCCTCAGCAAAGCGATCAGAGCCAAGTTCCACGGAGCTGGAAAGCGATGTCTCCGCAACGGAAGCTGTTGATGCTGAACCTGAGGCCGCTGGGGAGTCCTCTGAAGGTGATGGGGAAGCTGTTGATGCTGAACCTGAGGCCGCTGGGGAGTCCTCTGAAGGTGATGGGGAAGCCGTCGACAGTGTTGATGATGAGGAGCAGACATGAGCGATCAGGAAGGGACTACTGCCGAAGAGGTGCTTCTCTACCTCATCGCTCAGCTGGTAGAGCATCCCGATCAGGTAGAGCTTGAAATCGAAGAGAGTGACACGAAGATCAGTTTGATGGCCAAAGTGAGTTCGGAAGACATTGGACGCGTGATCGGAAAGCGCGGCCGGGTGGCAAACTCTATTCGTACATTGGTACGCGCGGCCGCGGTCAAGGATGGCGTTGATGTTGAGGTCGACTTCAGCGACTGAATTTGAACAGAACTTCTGGGGTTGGACATAACTATGTCTGATGCCGGCGAGTTGTTAGAAGTGGGCACTATCGGGAGAGCGCACGGTACAAGAGGAGAGGTAGCCGTCCGCCTAATTACCGACCGTACCGAGCGCCTTGACGCGGGGAGCAAGTTATCTACCGACGAGCGCGAACTCGTCGTCGTGACATCAAGACCGCACCAAGATCGATGGTTAGTCCGCTTCGACGGAGTCGAAACACGCAGCCAGGCAGAAGAACTCCGTGGTTGGATCCTTCGCGCACCAGCCTTAAGAGTCACCGACGTGTTGTGGGTTCACGAACTAGTCGGCTCAACGGTCCGCGAAATCGATGGCACCGACCGCGGGGTTGTTGTGGCAATGGTTGCAAACCCCGCCTCTGACCTACTGGAGCTCGACAATGGCGATCTTGTCCCCCTCACATTTGTTGTCGAGTTCGTTGACGGCGTCGTTCTTGTTGACGTGCCGGCTGGTTTGTTTGATCTGAGGTCTTGAAATGCGTATCGATATTTTCACTATTTTTCCCGAACCGGTTCAAGACATGACCCAACTCAGCGTCTTGGGCCGTGCAAGAGAAACCGGACTTATCGATGTTCGGGTCCACGATCTTCGAATGGCAAGCACCGATCCTCACCGGACCGTCGACGATAAGCCGTTTGGAGGAGGGGCAGGGATGGTCTTGAAACCGGAGCCAGCCTTCGCAGCAGTTGAGGCTGTTGAACCTCCGCGACCTCTTTTTCTTCTTGACCCCGGTGGGCGCAGGTTCGATCAACAAACGGCAAGAGAACTTGCAGCGTTGGACGGTTTCTCGCTTATTTGCGGACGTTACGAAGGCGTCGATGAACGTATCCGGACCAATCTGGTTGACGCTGAGATGTCCGTGGGCGACGTAGTACTTGCGGGAGGAGAGTTCGCTGCCATGGTCGTAGTAGAAGCCGTAGCGCGGCTTGTTCCTGGCGTACTCGGTAACGAAGGTTCAGTGAAAGATGAAACTTTCGTTGACGATCTGCTCGAATACCCGCAGTGGACGCGGCCAGCCGTATTTCGTGAGCTAGAAGCCCCTGAAATTCTTCGAAGTGGTGACCACGCCCTGATTGATCGGTGGCGACGAGCTATGGCCATAGCCCGAACGGCCGAACTTCGACCCGACCTATTGGAACGTCGTGGTATTACACAAGAAGAATTGTTACTTCTCGATGAGTTCCATATAAGCGTGGATCACCGCTTCGTTTCGGAGTGATCGACCGGTAGCATAATCATTCGGTCCAGCTGTGATGCTCGGAGCTATCGCTCAGGGCTCATCACCTTACCGAATAGTCGCCGTTCCCAATTCGGAACCCCACCCCAGGAGCAAGTGCGCCATGCACAGCACCGATCTTGTTGATCAAGCCCAACTGAGAAGCGACCACCCCGAGTTCGGCCCTGGTGACACAGTCAAGGTTCACGTTCGAGTCGTTGAGGGCAATCGTGAGCGGACACAGCTGTTTGAGGGGTACGTCATTGCCAGACGCGGATCAGGAATCAGGGAATCATTCACCGTCCGGAAACTCAGCTTCGGAGTGGGAGTGGAACGAACCTTCCCGTTACATGCACCTACCATCGCGAAAATAGAACGCGTGGCAGTTGGCAAAGTGCGACGATCCAAGCTCTATTACCTACGTGATCGCGTCGGCAGAGCCGCTCGAGTGAAAGAAAAGCGCTACTAGGACTCACCGTGGGCTACCCGCGAGGTCGCCTGCGATGCCGAGCCTGCCAACAGCCGTAATGCCAGTGACGTCGAAGGTCGGGCGCGTCTATCGGCACAGCGACCATATGACCAAGCCCAGGAGGAAGATCGCGATTACACCCCGGGCAAAGATAGGTCTTCGTCGCCTCGTAGGGTTGAACCCGCCTTACCTCGAATCCGTCCTCAGGTGTCAGGTCAAACAAAGCAGTTCCTATCCGAAAAAACCCCAGACGACCAGGGTTGAGGCGATCAAGGTAGCGACAAGTACTAATACATAATCGGTCGTCGTTGTTTCGTGCTTCCGAAAGGGGTTGTAGCCCATGCCCGCAGTATGCACCGGCCGCAGCCTTTTGTTGCTTAAGGCTTACCCGTCGAGAATAAGAACTCGTTGGACGTGATACCAGCCATGATCTCATCCACCGCAACCAGATACACCGCGAAGTGGGTAGTAGCTCGCTTGTATCGGTACCTTTCATAGGAGTGGATCAGGAAAAGTGGCGTGTTGATGAGTTTCTTCGGTTACAGACCGCTGCTGCCCCCGCAACGGTCGACGCGTACCACCAGGACCTCAAGGGGTTCATTAATTGGAGCCGGGAAAATCATCATTTCGATCCGCTTGCAATCAGTCGAAAAGAGATCAGAAGTTGGCTAGCGAACGAGCGCAACAAAGAGCCTGCGTCAGCCCCTAATACGATCAAGCGTCGGGTTTCTACCCTGCGTAAATATTTCGGATGGCTGCGTGAGAACGGCTTCATTGATCAAGACCCAACGGTGTACATCAGTGCCCCCAAAGGGGATGCTCGACTGCCTCGAATACTTCAGCGACGAGAAATTGACCAACTCTTTGACGTCACATGCTTTGGTGACGGATTCTTTGATGACATGACACCAACGATCGCGCTTGAATTGCGCGATCGGCTGACGGTTGAACTTCTTTACGGTTCCGGCCTTCGAGTGGCAGAACTTTGCGGGCTGGACCCCGCTAGTTTCGATACAGATCGAGTGACGATGCAGGTGCTCGGAAAAGGAGCCAAGACACGCACCGTTCCCGTGAACGCCCCTAGCCGACATCTGCTCAATCTGTGGATTACCGAGGGGAGCCGAGTCTTCGACGAGAATTACGTCAGAGGGCAAAGAGACCCTATCCCGTTGTTCGTAAACAGCCGAGGTAACCGACTTACCCGTCGTGACGTTCTAAGAAGCCTGTTGGGTCTGCTAAAAGCTAAAGGATTGATTGATCGGTCCCCCCATGATCTGAGGCACACGTTCGCGACCCACTTACTCGATGGCGGCGCCGATCTCCGAGCTGTTCAAGAGCTGCTGGGTCACGCCGACCTCACCACGACCCAGATCTATACCCACGTAAGTAAAGAACAGCTAAAAGAGATGCACCGAAAACATCACCCGCGAGGATGACGGCCATTTTTCAGAACGAGCCCTAGACCGCTTTGATTGCGATTTCGCTAGACTGCATCTTCGGACTCAGGTTGGGTCCAATTTGACTCTCAACCGGGACGACCTCACGGTCGCCGTTTCGCAACGGTGTCGCTCCCGGTGCAGCAAACTAACCGTGGGGGGAGAGAATCATGGCTGCTGTTGTAACCATGTCGGATCTACTCAAAGCCGGCGTCCACTTTGGTCATCAGACCCGCCGATGGAACCCCAAGATGGATCGCTACCTCTGGGGCGAACGCAACGGCATTTACATCATTGATCTTGAGCAGACGATAGGGCTGCTGGATACCGCGTACACCTTTGTTCGTGACACGGTTGCTAAAGGTGGAACGGTGCTTTTCGTCGGTACGAAAAAACAAGCGCAGGATCCCATCGAAACGTATGCCAAAGCATCCGGTATGCCCTACGTAAACCAACGGTGGTTAGGAGGAATGCTCACCAACTTCCGAACGATCCGAGGCCGTGTCGAGAAGATGCTCGAATACGAGCGCATGCAGGCCGCAGGCGATTTTGACAACATGCCCAAAAAAGAAGCTCTGCTACTCGAAAGAGAACTCACCAAACTTCAGCGAAACCTCGACGGTCTCCGAAACATGGAAAAGCTGCCACAAACCGTTTTCGTACTCGACACCCCAAAGGAACACATCGCTGTAGCCGAAGCGAACCGTCTTAAGCTTCCTGTTGTTGCAGTTGCTGACTCAAATAGTGATCCAGACCTCATTGACTACGTGATTCCGGGTAACGACGACGCAATTCGCAGTACCGAGCTGTTGACCAGAGTTGTGGCAGATGCAGTTCGAGAAGGCCGTTACATGGCGGAAAGCAAGGGCGCAATCGTTAGTTCTCCCGACGAACGCAGCCCCGAAGAAGAGGCTCGTGTGTCCGCTGAACAAACAATGGCAGCCCAAAAAGCGCTTGCCGAAGCGGCAGCTCGCGAGGCCCGCGTTGCAGCGGAACACGCAGCCCAGGCCAGACCCGTGGTGGACATTTCTCCCGAAGCAGCCACAACTGCCGATGAGGTCGCCGAACAAGCAACCTCAGCCGAAGAACCTCCTGAAACTACTGAAGAAAACTAACCCCCTACTCACCAACTAACGAGGTACATCAGACCCCATGGCAGACTTCACCGCCAAGGACGTCCAGGCTCTCCGGCAGACAACCGGAGCAGGCATGATGGATGCTAAGAAGGCGCTTGTCGAAAATGAAGGAGATCCCGAAGCCGCTGCCCAATGGTTGCGAGAAAAAGGTATAGCGAAGAGCGCGAGCCGTTCCGATCGAGACAACCGCGAAGGGGTTGTTGTGGCCCGCGTCGAAGGCGGGATTGCGGCGATCGTCGAACTGAAATGTGAAACTGATTTCGTTGCTAAATCAGACCAATTCGGGGAACTCGCCGAAAACCTTCTCACGTCGGTGCTTGCAGAAGGAGAAGGCGCCGTTTCCCAAGAGTCAGACGTCCTTGAGGACCTAAAACTTACGCTGAAAGAAAATATCGACCTCGGGCAGGTAGTTCGCTACGAATCTAGCGAAGGGTCCGTCATCGACGCATACGTTCACCAACAGAACGGCCGCGGGGTTAACGCCGTGTTAGTCGAAATTCATAACGGCACCCCAGAAGTAGCCCACGACGTGGCGCTCCACATCGCGAGCAGTCGACCAAAATACCTCACCCGAGAAGATGTTCCAGCTGAGATCGTCGCCGCGGAACGCGAAACCTTGGAAAGCATCACCCGCAACGAGGGCAAACCGGACCAGGCGATCCAAAAGATCGTCGACGGACGAATGTCAGGATTTTTTAGAGACACAGCGTTGCTCGAACAAAAGTTCGTCAAAGACGAAAAGCTTGGTATCGCTGAACTACTGGGTGAGGCGACAATACGTCGATTTACCCAGGTGGAAATCGGCAACTGACGTGACGGAGGAGACTCGTCGCTGGGAGGGTGAAAGCCCGTGGAAACGAGTCGTTCTCAAGTTGTCGGGTGAGGCGATAGCTGATCCATCTGGCAACAATATAAGCGGCGAAATTTTGCGGAGCCTCGCGACAGAGATCTCGTTGGTTCGCGAAGAACACCAAGTAGATATCGCGATCGTGGTTGGCGGTGGAAATATTTGGCGAGGAATGGCTGGTTCTGACGGAGGGATAGACAGAGCCCAATCTGACCATATGGGCATGCTTGCCACCGTGATCAACGCCATAGCGCTACAAGACGCCCTTGAGAGAGCAGACGTACCTACGCGAGTTATGACCGCAATTGGTATGGCTCAGATCGCTGAGCCATACATTCGGCGGAGGGCAGTGAGACACCTTGAAAAGGGGCGAGTGGTCATCTTTGCCGCCGGTACTGGTAACCCGTTCTTCACGACGGACACAGCCGCGGCACTCCGGGCTGCGGAGATCGACGCGGATGCAGTGCTCAAGGGCACTCACTCCGGTGTCGACGGTGTTTACACAGCAGATCCCAAAAGCGATCCAGAAGCCCAACTACTTCAAGAGGTGTCTTTCCTAGATGTTCTTTCTCGAGAGTTAGCGGTCATGGATAGTGCGGCGATCGCGGTCTGTAAGGACAATAAAATGCCGATCGTCGTTTTTGACCTGATGACTAGCGGCAATTTCGGGTCCATCTTGGGTGGCGCCGCAATCGGTACGCTGGTCAGGTGAGCGAGTTCGCCCAAGAGGTTTGCGATGACGCTCGCCAGCGTATGCACCGTGCCATAGAACACGCACAGAACGAGTACGCGACTGTGCGCACCGGTCGGGCGACTCCGGCGCTCGTTGAAAAGTTGAAGGTGAACTACTACGGCGCCGAGGTGCCCCTTCAGCAATTAGCGAGTTTCTCGGTTCCTGAAGCTCGAGTCCTAGTTGTGCAGCCCTTTGATCGAGGCTCCATGGAGGACATTTCAAAAGCCCTGATGGAATCAGATCTGGGTATTAACCCCAGCAACGACGGAGAAGTGTTGCGGCTGGTTTTTCCGCCTTTGACCGAAGAACGGCGCCGAGATCTGGTACGAGTGGTCAAGCAAATGGCAGAGGACGGTCGCGTTGCCGTTCGAAACCTTCGGCGATCGGCGCGCCAGGACATCGATGCACTCGAAAAAGAAAAAGAAATTTCCTCCGACGACAAAGAACGCTTCACTAAAGAACTCGACCGTTCCACCCAAAACGCAGTTGACGAAATTGATCGCGCGCTCAACGCCAAGGAGCAGGAACTGCTTGAGGTTTGAGTCAGGAGCCAGGACGCTACATGCCCGATAATGACGCTGACGATATTGAGCGCCGGCGTACCGGAGACGAACCTGATGAGAACGACGAGGGACCCCTGCTGTCGTTCGACTTCGACGAGGCACCGATGCCGCATTGGTCAGAACCTGGTTCCAGTGAACTGCCTGATGGCGGAGAACGTCCGGATCCGCCAGAGATAGAAACTCCGTCGCGGCAAGGGTCGCGACTATTCCCGCAACTGCCCGATGACCCACACCTCGTCGATACTTCCGATACGGGTCTGATGGATGTTCTGCGTTCAGATACTGTCCCAACCATCTCGCCAGCGGGGGACTCAGAGCTATTCGACACCGGGCCGGTTGATGTCGAAGATGCGGTCCCCGCTTCAGATGACCTCAGCGAAGCGGTGGCTGAGTCAAACGGGGACGAATACTCCCAATCAGAACTTTCGACCGACGAGCTTTTCCACGAATCGCTTTTCGAAGAAGACGCCTTTGACGCGTCGGAATTTGATGATGCTCCCATCATTGGTGGTGGAACTGAATTCGAAGCACCGTTGTTCGACACGGGAACCATAAATGAAGTCGTTGACAAATCTGAAGATGGTAGTGAATTCGTATCGGTATCGGACGATCTCACCGGAGTCGACTCCGACGGATCCCTCAGCCAGACATCAACAATCGATGCCCGAGAAGCTGCAACTCCGTTGGATACTCCGGTCGAGGTATCCGATTCGGGAAGCGACGCCAATATTTCAGATATCGATAATGCCAGCATCGACGAGGAAGACATTGCAGACGAACCCACCGAGGAGTTGGTTCTCGAAGAAGAAGATGACGTAAGCGAGATCGAGTCGCGAAAGTCAGACAGTCTCGATAAACCTGCCCCCTCGGACGACTCCCTCCAAACAGACGAAGAGAAACCGCTGGAAGGTGAACAGCGGCAGCCCCCGCGCGTCATTGAGCTTTTCGATACTCCGCCGAGTCAACGAGCAATGAAGCGCAGCCCATTGGTGGGAGGTGAGACCGCTTCTAATGAAAAAAACAACCCCGCCCAGCTTGAAGAAAGCGGCGAAGACTGGGCTCATTTCGGTGGCCCGGCACCGCATTGGCGAGAAGATCGACGAGACTACGAGGAGCCAGTAACAGTGAGCGATGACGACCGAGTGGTCACACACAGCGGTAACTCCAGCGAACGAAACGTTTCCCCGAAGCGATCGGCAGGTCGAAACCTACCTCTAGCAATCGTGGTTGGCTTAGCCCTTGGTGGGGCGTTCTTTGCATTACTCAAAGTCGGACCATGGGCTGCGCTTTGCATGGTCGTGTTGGCCCTTGCCATCGCGGTAACAGAATTTCTATCCTCCGTGCAAAATCTTGGGTACCGGCCAGCGACCCTGCTCGGAATAGCGTCGGTCGTCGGTTTGTCGCTAGGGGCCTACCACCGAGGTTATGAGGCCTACCCAGTTGTTCTAGGGCTGACGGTGCTAACCGGAATCTGCTGGTTCCTTTTCGACGTGGACTCGGAACATGTAACAGCGAATCTCGCAGTGACTTTGCTTGGCGTTGCTTGGGTTGGCGGCCTCGGTTCTTTTGCTGCGTTGATTCTCGCTCAGTCCAACGGCGACGCGATCCTCATCGGTGCTGTTGTAGGGACCGTGGCCTACGACGTCGGCGGCTATGTCATTGGTAGTACTACAGGACAATCAAAACTTGCCCCACGCGTCAGCCCAAACAAAACATATGAAGGTTTGCTTGGCGGCATGATGCTGGCGGTAGTGGTCACCACGTTGGTATTGAATCGCTTCCCCGGAATCCATCCCTGGTCGGAGTCGATGATGGACTGCCTCTGGCTCGGTTTGGCAATAGCGGTCGTAGCCCCTATTGGCGATCTGGCTCAATCGATGATCAAAAGAGATATGGGAGTAAAAGACATGGGGACCCTGCTCCCAGGCCACGGAGGTGTCTTCGATCGTTTCGATGCTTTGCTATTCGTCTTGCCCACCACCTACTTTGTCGCCGACCTAGTTCTCGGCTGAAAGGTACGCGAGTGACTACGGTCGCGGTATTAGGAGCTACGGGATCCATCGGCTCTCAAACCGTTGAAGTTGCTCGCGCCGAACCCGACCGTTTTGACGTTACGGCTTTGGCGGCCTGGTCATCTGTCGATCAGCTCATCGCACAAGCACAAGAGCTTCGACCTGACGCAGTGGCGATTGGTGAACCAGATTTAGTTGACCGGCTCAAGGCCGAAGTGCCA
>DASCSY010000064.1:0-11324 GCA_034399415.1 Acidimicrobiales bacterium | reverse complement strand
GCGGGGTCGGGGGGCGTCGATTCGTCGCGGTGACGTTCGTCAATGACGTTGAGTACATCGTTTCTAGTGATGCGGCCTCCCCGACCTGTTCCTTGGAGTTCTGTTGCGTCAATGCCATGTTCTTTCATCAGGCGGCGAACTACTGGCGACAGGAGGTGGCGGTCGCCGGTCTTATCCTGAGTATCGCTACGTTTTGCGGCTTGGTGTGTTCCTGTCGAGTTTGGGTCCGATTGGGGCTCGGTCGGGCTGTCTTTCGCTGAGCTGGCGGGATCGTTTACGGCTCGTGCTGTGGCTTCTGAGTTGGCGGGTCGGGGGGCGGTAGCTGCTAGTTCACCTTCAACGACTGCTAGGACGGTCCCTACTGGGACCGTCTCCCCTTCCCCTATTTTGAGTTCGATGATGGTTCCAGTGACTGGTGACGGAACCTCAGCATCGACTTTTTCTGTTGAAACTTCATAAAGCAATTCGTCGACGGTGACCGTGTCGCCAACTTGTTTAAACCAGCGGGTGATTGTGCCTTCTTCTACTGCTTCACCCAGTTGAGGGAGCTCGATGTCGACAAGAGTCATGGCTCTAGCTGTGGAGCGCTCGCCCGGCGAGGTCTAAGACGGCCTCACCGAATAGTTCTGACAGGGTGGGGTGAGGTTGAATAAATTCGGCGATCTCGTCGATTGTTGCTTCCCAATTGACCGCTAGGTAGCCCTGGCTGAGTTGCTCCGTCGCCCACGGACCAACAAGGTGAACTCCGAGCAGCTGTCCCGAGCTGCCGTCAGGGCGCCGTTCGGCGACGACTTTGACAAGGCCTTCGGTTTCGTTGACGATCATGGCCCGAGCGTTTCCAGCGAAGCGATGCTGCGCCACAACCACATCATGGCCTGCG
Source organism: Acidimicrobiales bacterium (assembly GCA_034399415.1). Lineage (GTDB taxonomy): Bacteria > Actinomycetota > Acidimicrobiia > Acidimicrobiales > Poriferisodalaceae > UBA2110. The sequence goes on along the minus strand of DASCSY010000064.1, from coordinate 10,444 downwards.
TCTAACGCTTGTTCTTCGGTCATGCCGGCGAAAGCAACTTCGGGATGGCAATAAATGGCCCAAGGCACTTTGGCATAGTCAATCGGAGTTGGGTTTTCCCCGAGCATGTCGCGAACGGCGAGCATCGCTTCGGCGAAGCCGATGTGCGCAAGTTGGGGCGTAGCTATCAAGTCACCAACCGCGTACACCCGCTCTTCGGCAGTGCGACACAGGTCATCCACTTCAACAAAGCCACGTTCGTCAACTCCTATCGAGGTTCCTTCGAGCCCGAGGTGGTCTGGGAAAGGCCTCCTGCCGACACACACGATCACCATTTCCACATCTATGTTTGTCGCGTTGTCAAGATGAACGATGGTTCCTTTGGCATGGGGAGAGTGGCTCTTGACCATGACGTCGGTCATCGTGGTGATCCCTCTCTTTTTGAATGACCGTTGCAAGGCGGCGGCTACATCGCTGTCAGCGCCGGGGATGAGTTGACTCATTGATTCCAGGATGGTTATTTCAGTTCCAAAGTCGGAGAGCATTGAGGCGAACTCGCAACCAATGGCTCCACCACCGATAATGGCCGCACTGGTCGGTAGCGCTTCGAGTTCGAGGACTTCGGTCGAAGTCAGGATGATCTCGCCATCAATTTCAAAACCCGGAATGGTGCGTGGGACAGACCCTGCTGCTAGGAGAACTGAGTCTCCGGTGAGTGTTTGTTCGCTTCCGTCACTGTGTTGCACCCGTACTGTTCTGCTGGGTTCCAGCCGACCTGTCCCGGAGAAAACAGTCACTTCTTTGTTTTCTAGGAGTTTGTTCACTCCGCCGAACAGACGCGCGATAACGGCGTCTTTTCGCGATTGTGAGGCTGCGAAGTCGAGGGTCGGTGGCGATGTGAGGACACCAAATTCCCCTGCGTGGCTAACGGTGCGGTGCACGTTCGCTGTTTCGAGGAGTTCCTTGGCCGGGATGCACCCGCGATGCAAACAGGTCCCTCCTAGGACGTCTCGCTCAACCAGGCCGACGCTGAGGCCTGATGATGACGCGGATAATGCAGCTGCATATCCTGCTGGTCCTCCACCTACAACTACGAGATCGAAATGGTTTGAAGTCATTCTGAGGTCAATCGTATCCGCGCTAGATGGTGAACTCCCCTCAGTTTGGGTGTTGAGTGCGGTGGCGCCCTACACCGCTATGAGGACCTGTGCGGCGAACGCAATGAGGATCACTAGTCCTGTCACGAGGGAGGCAATGATCAAAGCTCGAGTGTTCACGTCTGCTGAATCTACTGTTCTCAACGCCTCAGACACGTAGCCTTTGGATGGTGAGAGCACTCCTTTACAACACATGGCTGTGCCTGTTGATCATGAGCCTAGGCGCCTGTTCTGGCGATAACGCGTCTGCAGTGCTCGGCGGAGCAACTGTGTCGGTTACGACTCGTGATGTAGTTGTGTCAACGGTTAAGCAGCAAGATCCGCTTCCTGACGAGGAGTCCGCATCGCTTGGAATAGTAGGGATGGGCGTGCCTGTCGCGTTGACCGTCCTTGAGCGCCCGACTCTGAATGGAGCGACGTTCGACCCTGCGTCGTTGGCGGGAAGAGACGTTCTCTTGTGGTTCTGGGCACCATGGTGAGGAACTTGCAATAGGGAGGCAGCGGCGGTCGCCGCCTTAGCAAAGAAAGGCGGCATCGCCATTGTCGGTATCCCCGGTCGCGATGTGCCTCGGGCATATGAGTTATTCATTGAACGGCACTCGCTGGGTGCCATTCCCCAAATTGAAGATACCGACCAGAGTCTTTGGGATTACTACGGCGTTTCTTCTCAGCCTGCATGGATTTTTTTTGATCGTGACGGCGGTGTCAACCGTGGACGAGGCCCGATACCTGAAGGTTTGCTCAAATCCGGGACGTAACAATGGGTGATCCGCTGCACGCTAGGTTCTGAAGATGACTCGCCGTTCTATCAGTCGTGAACGTCTCATTTCGTGTGAGGCGCCGATGATTTTCGAGGTCCTGGTGGATCCTTCCAAGCACGCCGCGATTGACGGGTCAGGCACTGTGCGAGGCCATGTGGGAGAGCAAAGCCGACTGGTGCTCGGTAGCACGTTCATAATGAAGATGCGATTTGGGATCCCATATCGGATTAAGAGTCGAGTGTACGAATTTGAGGAAGGTCGCTTGATCGCGTGGGGGCACCTTGGCGGTCATAGATGGAGGTACCAGTTGGAACCGGCGGGCGAACGGACGCGTGTGACGGAAACGTTCGACTGGTCAACGTCTCGCCTACCACTGGCAATACAAATATTGGGCTATCCGCGGCGACATGGAGCGAATATGGACCAAACATTGCAGCGGCTTGCGGAACTAGTTGAGTTAAAAAAGTAGTGAAATTCGTGATTGCCGTGCTGGTAGTCGCTGGTTGTGCAACCACTAGTCCTGTTTCATTTGACGATCACTCGACTCGCGATTTGTCGGGTCGTATAACTGCGGGTGGAGAAGTTGGTGTCCTTCGTCTAATCCCGGGCGATTGCTTCATCTTGGCTGGCAACGAAATCGAGGCCGTGAATGCTGTGCCCTGTGAGGAGGACCACAATGCCGAAGTTTTTGCGATCTTGGATTTGGTAGACACAGAATGGCCGGGCACCCAAGTAGTTGCCCAGGTAGCTGAGAACGGTTGCGTTGACCGGTTTCGCGCCGCCACCGGCCATGTGTTTGATCCCGTGCATGTGGCGATAACCGGGTATGCCCCCAGTGAACAATCGTGGGACGACGACCGCAAAGTGCTTTGTGTGGTTACAACTCACGATTTGGGTTCGGTTCGCGGGCGAGTTACGAAGTGAGTCTTGACTTACCTATTGAGGGTCCATTATCCAGACATCCTCTTCGAGGAGTTTTTCGAGTTTGCGTTGTAGGTCGCCGAGTGTGCGATCGTCGCCGTTTCGAACAAGTACAGCTTCGTCGGCGTGTTTCAGTATCTCGTCGTCGCGGCGACCCATCGTCTTTGCGAATTCCGCGGTGGTTCTGGGCTCCGAAGAATTGACGGTAATAACCGACCGCGCGCCTGCAAGAAGTTCGCTATGGCGTTTTTGAGTCGCGTCGGGCCATCGTCGATCCATGCCTTCAAACGCGATCACTGCTACATAGGGAACCGCCGCCGCGGCCGCGGCTTCCGCAGCAAGCATCTCAACTCCAAGACCGAGACCTGTCATCGCTTGAAGGTCGGGGTACATTTCTAATTTCGCCCGCAGAAGATCGATAAGACGCCGCCGTACGGACATCGTGGTCGAATTTTCTCCGTACCCGCCCAGTTCCGGTGGTCGATGGCCGAAGATTGCGACTGTGTAAACGCCGTCGTTTGGTCCATTCTCGTTAGCTGAGGTGGAGAGGGGGTTATCTCTGTCAAGTCCTCTGACAATCGCGTCAGTGAAAATGCCCCCTGACTGATTTTCTTGTTGGGCTGCTGCTGTGGTGGCGAGTTGGTCTGCGGCGTCATTTAGGCGGTGACCCGAGTGTCCCTTCACCCATACGAATTCAATATCGCCTCGCGCATTTACAAGCTCGATAAACGGTTCCCATAGATCGCGATTTTTGACGGGTTCTTTTTTCGAGTTCTTCCAGTCCCTTTGAAGCCATCCCTTCCACCATTCTTGGACGAAGCAATTGACCACGTATGTGGAGTCGCTGTGCACACGCAGGGGACCTTCCAGGGCTTGCACGGCCGCGCTTGCCGCGGTGAGTTCCATCCGTTGGTTAGTGGTGTGTGATTCGAATCCCGATGACCATGGTCCCTGGTCCACGACAAAGGCCCAACCGCCGGGGCCTGGATTACCCAGGCACGCGCCATCAGTGAATACGTCCGTCACCATTGCAGTACTTCCTAGCTCACCGGCGTGCCGAAAACATGCACTTCGTACAAAGGATGCCCTCTAAGTGCGAGGATAGATGCATGTTGTTTGATGGTTTCCACGAGCAGACGCCCGACGTCGACCCCGAAGAGACTGATGAGTGGGTGCAATCGTTCGCGGCGGTCGTTGACGAACGGGGGAAGAATCGGGCTCGATTTCTTATTAGACGTTTGATGACTGCGGCGCGGCAGTTGCAAGTCGATTTTCCGGCGACGGTGTCGTCGCCTTATATCAACACGATCGCTCCAGAGGACGAGCCTTGGTTTCCTGGCGACGAAAACATTGAGCGGCGTCTTCGGGCATTCATTCGGTGGAACGCCGTAGCAATGGTGACTCACGCCAACACTTGGGCCGATGGGATCGGCGGTCATCTAAGTACCTTCGCAAGCTCGGCGGCTTTGTACGACGTGGGTTTCAATCATTTTTGGAGAGGTAAAGAGGGTGGGAGGCCTGGAGACCACATCTACATTCAAGGACATGCCGCACCGGGTATTTATGCGCGGGCGTATCTTGACGGCCGGTTAGACGACGACGATCTTGACCACTTTCGACGCGAAATTGGCAGGTCGGGGCTGTCGTCGTATCCCCATCCCAGGCTTATGCCAACGTTCTGGGAGTATCCCACGGTATCGATGGGCCTGGGTCCCCTGTCCGCGATCTATCAGGCACGTTTCAACCGTTACCTTCATCATCGACGTATCGACGATACATCTGAGTCCAAAGTTTGGGCGTTCGTCGGTGACGGTGAAACTGACGAACCGGAGTCGCTGGGAGCCCTACATCTTGCGGGTCGTGAACGTCTTGACAACTTGATTTTTGTCGTCAATTGCAATCTTCAACGTCTAGATGGGCCGGTTCGAGGGAACGGCAAAATTATTCAAGAGTTGGAAGCGAATTTTCGGGGTTCGGGTTGGAACGTCATCAAGGTGATCTGGGGAGGTCGTTGGGATGAGCTTCTCTCCCGGGACATTGAGGGAGTGTTGGCGAACAAGATGCTCGAAACCGTTGACGGTGAATACCAGCGCTATTCCGTTGAGAGCGGTGCATACATCCGGGAACATTTTTTTGGTCCCGATCCCCGGTTGCGGCAAATGGTTGAGGATCTCTCCGATGAAGATCTTGAGCAGCTACCTCGAGGTGGTCACGACTATAAGAAGCTTTATGCGGCGTATCGGGCCGCGGTTGAGCACGAAGGTAGTCCTACAGTCATTCTCACCAAGACAGTTAAGGGCTGGACCCTTGGTCCAGATCTTGAAGCCAGGAATGCCACCCATCAAATTAAGAAGTTGTCACGGGAGCAGTTGTCAATAATTCGAACCAGGTTGCATATCGAATCAGAAATTCCTGAAGATTTTGATGCGGATCATCCGCCTTATTACAGACCTGCCGAAGGATCAGACGAACTGGAGTACTTGCTTGCGCGACGCCGGGAACTAGGCGGGCCACTACCTGCTCGCGACGGTTCATGGCGAAGGAAGTCGCTCCCCCAGCCAAGCCGCAAACCGTTCGAGGAAATGAGTGCTGGTTCGGGTGGCCAGGCTGTTTCCACCACGATGGCCTTTACTCGATTGCTTCGGGCCTTGACCCGAGAAGAGGGCTTCGGTGAGCGGGTGGTGCCAATCATTCCTGATGAAGGCCGGACCTTCGGGATGGATGCGCTTTTCCGAGAAATCGGTATTTATGCAAGCCAAGGCCAGTTGTATGAGCCCGTCGACCATGACCTTCTTCTGTCCTACAGCGAACGGCAAGATGGACAGTTGCTTCAGGAGGGAATCACCGAGGCTGGTGCTTTGGCAAGTTTCACCGCGGCGGCGACGTCGTATGCGACACGCGGTGTGCCAATGGTGCCCTTCTACACGTTCTATTCGATGTTTGGGTTTCAACGGGTAGGAGACGCAATTTGGGCGTTAGCTGACATGAGGGGTCGAGGGTTTCTCGTCGGAGCGACTTCAGGTCGTACAGCCTTGATGGGGGAAGGTCTCCAACACCAAGACGGCCACTCACTGTTGCTCGCGTCTGCGGTACCGCCGTGTCAGGCCTACGATCCAGCGTTCGCGTTCGAATTAGGCGTGATTGTTGAAGATGGTTTGAAACGAATGTTCGTCGATAACGAGGACATTTTCTATTACCTCGCCGTGTACAACGAAAACTATGAGCAACCCCAAGCGCCACCGAATCTTGATCAGCACGCTCTGCTGGCTGGTCTATACAGATTCGCTGATGCTCCGTTAGGTCATTCTCGTGGCGCGACGATCATTTTTTCAGGTCCGGCACAAGCCGCAGCAAGATCAGCCGCTGAGTTATTGGCCGAAAATCATGATGTGGCTGCGGATTTATGGAGCGCCACTTCTTTCAAAGCTCTCAGAGACGAAGCCCTATCAGCTGAACGTCACAATTTGTTACACCCAGAGGATCCTGTTCGTGTCCCGTTTGTGACAAGACAACTCGCGGAGGGAACGGGGCCGGTGGTGGCCGTTACTGATTTCATGAGATCAGTTCCTGATCAAATTTCTCGATGGGTTGAGCGTGACTACGCGTCGTTAGGTACCGACGGATTCGGTCGAAGCGACACGAGGTCGCGTCTAAGGGAACATTTCGAGGTCACGGCGGAGCATGTCGTCATTTGTGTCCTAACGCGTCTAGCTGCTTTAGGTCAATGTGAACCTTCGGCGGTGAGCGCTGCGATTAAGCGCTATGGAATCGTTACCGATATCACCGATCCTTGGTCGACGGACATCTACTGAGAGGGAACCTCTAGTGGGATCTCCTCTCTGCCTCACTGGCGATGCCGAAGCTGACGCACTGCTAAACGACAATTCTTTAGCTTTGTTGATCGGAATGCTGCTTGATCAACAATTTCCGATCGAGCGGGCTTTTCTTTCTCCATTTCGGCTGCAGCAGCGACTCGGCCGGCCTTTAGATGCGATTGGCTTAGCCAACATCCCTGCAGAGAAATTGATCGAAATTTTTTCGAAGAAGCCTGCGCTGCATCGCTTTCCTAAATCAATGGCACAGCGAACCCAAAAGATGTGCCGCTACCTAGCCGACCACTACAACGGAAATCCGGTAGATATTTGGAGCAATCTCCCCGACGCCGTATGTCTTCGAGAACGGCTGTTACAGCTTCCAGGTTTTGGCGACAAGAAGGTCAAGATTTTCGTCGCGCTCCTCGCGAAACGGTTTGGAGTTGCACCACAAGGATGGGAGAAAATTAGCGGTCACTACTCAACCCCTGGATTTCACTCAGTGGCGGATCTCGATTCTCCGGAAGCATTATCTCAGCTACGAGCAGTTAGAGCAGCCGCGAAGACCAACCCATGAATTCAGACATCCCTTGCAAAGACCGCTGGTATGAGGACTTTTCAATCGGTGAATCGTTCACCCTCGGCAGTGTGCAAATGAATGCTGAAGAGATGATCGATTTTTCAACTCAATTCGACCCACAGCGTTTTCACGTAGACGCGGAGGCAGCAGTTGACACGATCTATGGCGGCCTTATTGCGTCGGGTTGGCACACCGGTTCTTTGATGATGAGGTTGCTCACTGATGGCTTTTTGGGTGACTCAAGCCAAGGAGCAGCTGGAATTTCAGAGATCACTTGGCCTTCACCGGTTCGTCCCGGCGACACGCTTACGCTCAGGGTCGAAGTATTAAGCAAGCGAGTGAGTCATTCCCGGCCCGATATTGGTCTCATCGAGATCAGTAATGAGATGATTAACCAGGACGGCGGTGTCGCGATGCGAACCGTACCCACAATGATTATCGCCAGACGCGAAGTAGCTACTTAGTTGCGGGTTTCAGTCCCTTGACGTTCAAGCCATCCCATTAGGACTGCGATGGCACGGGGGTCGTGACGGATCCTGTGGTCAGCACCACTGATGAGCCGAAGTTCCGGTGAAGAATGTTGATCTGCGAGCTGTTGTGCATCGTCAGGTGGAACTTGGCGATCGTTCGTCCCATGCAAGATTAGAAAGGGGCGAGAGCCGAGTTGATGAACCGAATCAATGGCTCGGTGTTGTCGGAGTTCCTTGGCCCATAGATTCAACGAGGGCGGGTAGTCGTCGAGATCAACGACTCCTACGTTGCGGCAATGTTGCAAGAAGCGGCGCTGATCTGTGGCCCAGTCATCGAAGTCGGCTCGGGGAGCCATGGCTGCGACTCCACAAATTTCTGGATCCTGTGATGCTGCCATGATCGCCAACGAGCCGCCTGTGGTTGAGCCTACGAGCCATATGCGTTGGGATCCTTCTTCACGTAACCGTTCTACCGATCTTGCAACATCTTCAAGCCAACCGACCATTGAAAACTGGCCTGCTGATTGTCCGCACCCGCGCAGACTGATTGCGAGAACCACCCATCCTTGTTCTTCTGCGATCCGTTCAGCGAACTGTTCATAGGAGCGACTCGGAACTCCTGGTCGTTGTGCTGACGGGAACCCATGGCATAACACCATTGCCGGGGCATCACTGATTGAGCGTTCTGGTCTGACTAAAAAGGCGTCGAGTCGTGGCTCTCCTTCGATGGTGGTTTCCGCGATGGTGGTTGCCAAGACTAAGACCGCGACATTCAGGGGCAGCACGCGGCTGGTTTGTATCCCCGGTTTCGCGCCTCTCTAAGCTCATCGGGGCCAAAGGTTGCAAAATTCTTCGTTGCGCAGATTTCCTCGACTGTGTCGTGGTGCGTGCACGACTCAAGATCATGGACTCGCTGAATTCGCTTATCACCCACGAAACGGTGGCCTTCTAATTCTTTGGGTGATTCCATAACAACTATCTTGCCTTACTCGGCGCGCGGGGCCGCGCCGAGGGCTCCGATGATCTTTAGGTATTGAAGATGGGCGGTGACCACTGCATCAACGACTGGCCGGGTGATCTCGATGCCTTGTGACCGAGCTTCGCGGTAGACGTTCTGAACAGATGTCACCTCTTCCGCGATTTGGTCGATGTCATCGGGATCAGACTTGAACTGCAGCTGGTTGAGGTGAATCCTGAGGAGTTGTCTCATAGTTTCGCCGTCTAGCTTTGACGCAACCTCGAATACCAATTCTCCTTCGACGAATAATGCGGCTTCCTCTAATCGCCATACGGGTTGACGCGGTTGGAGGCTGAGTCGACGCGACTCTCTGCCGATCATGCCAGCTGCAACGACGAAACCGATCACCAACGAAACGGCAACGACGAGGGAAAGCATTTGATTTGCGATATGCCTTCAGATCCGAAGGGGTACCTACAGACCGATTCTTTGAGCAAGCAATTCGCGATGGTAGGCAGGGTCACCGAACATGAGTTCAGAGCTCTTTGCTCGCTTGAAATAGAGGTGCGCGGGATGCTCCCACGTGAAACCGATACCACCGTGAATTTGAATATTTTCGGCCGCGCAATGAAAGTAAGCCTCCGAACAATAGGCCTTGGCTAGCGACGCCACCGAAGGTAGTTCGTCGTTCATCTCTGAGGCGCACCATGCCCCGTAGTAGGCAGCGGATTTAGCTGATTCGACTTCGAGGAGCATGTCAGCGCATTTATGTTTTATCGCCTGGAATGAACCAATTGGTCGCCCGAACTGAACTCGATCTTTGGCGTATTGGACAGCCATATCCATGACAAACTGTGCTCCGCCTACCTGCTCATTGGCGAGGGCTACAGCTGCGAGATCGAGAATCTGAGAGATGTACGCGAAGTCATTGGTGTCACACAAGTGACTGGCTGGAGTTCCATCGAAGGTGATTCTGGCTTGTTTCCGAGTCTGGTCCATCGTTGAGAGGTTCTCGCGGCTGAGGCCGGTCGCGTCGCCATCGACGGTGTACAGGTGGATGCCTCCGGCTGCTCGGGCGGCGACGACGAAGAGGTTCGCAGTTCCTCCGTCGGTAACGAACATCTTTTCGCCCGTGATGGTCGCCGCATCGTCAGTACCGGTGGCCTCGACGGTCACGCCTTCGGCGTCCCATCGGCCGTTTGCTTCTGCCAGGGCCAGGGTCGCTATGGTGCTGCCGTCGGCGATTCCGGGGAGCAAGGCTGCCTTCGCGTCTTCGTTGCCGGAGTGGATGATGGCGTTGCCTGCAAGCACGACCGTGCTGAAGAAGGGGGCGCAGATAAGGCTGCGTCCCATCTCCTCGAGGGCGATCCCCAGCTCGACGTAGCCGAAGCCTTGACCGCCGTACTCTTCGGGGATGATCATGCTTTGCAGTCCGAGTTGCTCTGCCATTTGGCTCCAGACGGCAGGGTCGTATCCATCATCTGTATCCATTAGTTCCCGGACTGTCGCCTCGGCAGATTTGTCTTCCATAAATGAGCGAATAAAGCTGCGGAGTTCTTCTTGTTCCTCGGTGAAGGCAAAGTTCACGGTGGCTACCTCTTCGTAAAGTCTTGGGGACACACCGTTCTAGCCGTTGTGAGTCCATCACGCCAATCAAACTATGTACACTTGTGTACACATTCTTCTTTCGACGAAGAGAGCATGGGAGCGAATGACTTCTGACGCTGTAAGCCATGTCGGTACGAGAGAGTTGCGGGCGCATCTCGCGAGTCACTTGCGCACGGCAGCAGCCGGTCACACAATTTT
>DASCSY010000063.1:0-11449 GCA_034399415.1 Acidimicrobiales bacterium | reverse complement strand
TGTCGTCGTTATAAATAGCTGACGTGAGGTAAGCCATGACCGGGTCTACATCTTGAGCGAGCCACCAAACGATTCGGATGCTGTCTTCCGTTACGCCTCGGTCTGTGGCCCCACCGTTCCATCCCTCATATGGTGCGGCGCAAGCACCAGCGAAGAAGCTGGGAATAGCTAGGGTTCCTCGGTCAGTGTCACAGCGCTCGCCCCAGTCGATTTCTAGGCCGAGCTCTTGTGCTCGATCGAAGAACATAACCCCAGGTCTGAAACCGGTATCAGGACCCCAGTCTGTGCCGAGTGCTCGTGGTGCAGTAGTCGCCGGAGCCGCTTCCTCAGATTCTGGCTCGCCACCGGCCTCAGCTGGCTTCTCCTCCACCTCGCTGTCCTGTTCAGCCCCGTCATCGACTTCGGCAGAGGTTGATTTCTGTGTAATTGGTTGTTCTGTGTCATCGTCGTCGCCGCCGGTGACGACGATGACCACGACGGCAACTGCTGCCACTAAAAGGGCGAACAGCGGACCGAACTTACGAAGGGAAACGCCTTGTCCTACTGGTTCCATCTCTTCAGGTTGTCATGTCATTTGGATCGGGGCGACCAGATCGCTTCAACGCAGCCTCGGAACGGCCGAGATAGGCGGTGATGACCTGATCATCGTCGAACACCTGTTGTGGTGTTCCTTCAGCTATGACGCTGCCCCTGTCTAGTGCAATTACCCTGTCCGCTATTTCTGCGACGAGGGTCATGTCATGTTCGATGACCATTAACGCGGCATTTAGTTCTTGCCTCATTTGGAGGAGAATTCCACCCAACGCTTCAACTTCGTGTTGAGCTATTCCGCTTGAGGGTTCGTCCAACAAGATGACGGAGGGTTGATGAGCCGCTACACAGGCAAGGTCCACGATCCGCCGAGTTCCTGTCGACACTTCGGCAACGAGCTTATGGGAGAAGGCATCGAGACCAAATTTGGATATCAGTTCGTTCACTCGGTGGCCGATGCGCTGTTCACTGTCATAAGCCATCGGCAGGTGTAACGCTGCAGTCACTGGATCACCCCAACGAATCCACCGTTCTAGTGACACGGCTAGGGTTTCTTTGACCGTCAGTGTCGGAAACATCCGCGCGCCTTGAAAGCTTCTGCCCAAACCTTGGCGGGACCGCACGCTCGGCGCATGGTGAGTGATGTCCCGTCCACCCAAGAAAACTTGGCCTCCCTCGATGGGTGTCGATCCTCCGATTAGGTCGAAAAGGGTTGTTTTGCCTGCGCCGTTAGGTCCGATGAACGCGAGTACTTCATTTGGGTGCACCCTAAAGGAGACGTTGTCGACCGCCCGAATTCCTCCAAAGTGACGAGTCAGTGATCGAGCTTCTACAACCGGGACTTGTTCACTATCTATCGTTCTTGCTTCCGTGAAGGTTGCCAAAGAAGAAGGCTCGGCAAGAAACACGGCGCGCAACAAGTCAGCCCGCTCCCGAAGTTCTGGCGCAGGCCCTCTGAAGCGCACCCTTCCCCGTTCAAGAAAGTAGGCCGTGTCCGCGACGTCCAATGCAAGATTGGCGGATTGTTCAACTAGAACAATGCTGACCCCAGATGCGGCTATGTCACGAACCATCTGAAGAAGGCGTTCCACGACCACCGGGGCCAGCCCCAGAGATAGCTCATCAATCATTAGAAGTCTGGGACGGGTGAGCAGCGTCATACTCAATGCGAGCATTTGTTGCTGTCCGCCGGAGAGGTCTGCGGCAACCGATTCCCTGCGATCGCGAAGTTCGGGAAAGGTGTGAAATATTTGTTGATGGTCCGATTGAAGGCCGATTTGATCTCCTCGGCGCATCCAACCAGCCGCTTCCAGATTTTCCGCGACAGTCAGGCTCGGGAAAACCCCGGCGTCCCCAGGCATTTGAATAATCCCATGCCTCGCTATCTCGTTAGGCGGGGCGTAGGTGGTGTCCCGACCATCAAAGATCACCGCACCACGGTCGGCCGCCACGACGCCGGAAATAGCGCGGAGCAATGTCGACTTTCCTGCCCCGTTTGTTCCTAAGAGCGCGACAATTTCTCCTTCCCCGACTTCGAAGTTCACGTCGTGGAGAACTTGAATTCCGTCGTAACTGACTTGGAGGTCCTGACACAGCAGCAACTTGACGCGGCCGTTTCGTCGTTCTTGAAGGACTTCGGATCTTGCTAACGCGGTTTTTCGTACTTGTTCCACGTCGCGGCTAATGACATTCCCGCCGCTTGCGATCACTAGTCCCCCAATAAAGAACACAGGAACCATCATCACCATTCCCGTTCGTATCCCCCAGTTGTCCGCTATCCATCCGATAAAAGGAAGTACGAGAAGGCCTGGAAGAACCCACAGGGATCCCATCGAGAATCCGACGGATCGAGCTCGCGGTGGAATAGCGAGCGACAGGGCAGCGATGATGCCGGGTCCAACGATGGCCAGACACAGGGTAATGATTACATTGGCGGCGATCGCAATACCCAAGTTCGGCACCACCGCGAAAATTCCCGAAAGGACAGCGGTGATGCTGGAAACAACAGCTAAGAACCGAAGGATGCGTCCGGGGTCGCGTTCAACTACTCGAGAGGCGACCTGGGCACCAATAATTAAACCGATGAGCTGGCCGGGTTCTGCTGCTGCGGCGACAATCCCACGAGCGCGCTCGTCCAGCCCATATGCCTCCAAATAGAGCAGGTTTGCCAGGGTGCCGAAGCCGATCAGGGAGGCCGCTAAGAAGGGCGTCGCCGCAAATATCCGGCGAAGAGACTCAATTTTCCAGCACATACGCCATGCTTCGGAGATGGACGGAGGCGCTTCTTCTGTCGCCACTGCTGACGCGTCACCTCCTGCCAGACGTCGCTCATGTGAACCTCTAATCGGTTCTCTCAATTTCAGCCCCATCACCACGACCAGCAGTGTTGGGACGGCAAACAGCAGAAACGGTGTGCGCCACCCCCAGTAGTACGCGGTAAAGCCCGCTAGGAGTGGGCCCAACGTTGCTCCTACTGCGTTGGCTGCGCGGTGAAAGGCGTAGGCCCGGGGTCGATCTTTGGGAGCGAACCAGTCTGCTATCAGCGAGTTATGTGTCGGATCGTTCACGGCTTTGCCGATTGCGGATCCGGTCCGTGCGATTGCGAGAGTGATGACGCCGGCCGCCAGACCTGTCCCAAACGAAAAGCAGGCCCACAAAGTTGCGCCGATTAACGCCAACCTCACCCGGGGCGCCCGATCCGCCAAAGCAGCGATAGGTACTTGCAAGGAAAGGGCGAAGGCTGCGACGAACGCTATGAAAGTGAGTAGACCGGTGAAACCCAGCTGAAACTCGTCCCGTATTTCTGGCGCCAAGATCGCAAAGGCGCTCCGATCAAGTTCATCTACCGCATTAAGACCGAAGATGATCAGGAGCGCGCCTATAGGCCCGTCTCCTGCAATTCTTCGCATGATGCTGGGCTTCTGGTTCATCGTTCCAAGTTCTCGTTTACTAGCAAGTCCTCGGCCGAATCGGTTTCTTGAAGTCCGAAACGGGCACCTAACTTTCTTAAGGCAAGATTTCTCAAATCAGCCCACAACCCGACTATGCCTGCTGGAGCAATGAGGAGCACGATCAGCACGCCTGTTCCTGTTGCCAGCAGCCTCCAGGATCCTTGAAGCCAATACCAAGACCCGTTCCAGTAGAGGGAACCGATGATTGCTCCGCTGATCGACCCCAGGCCTCCTACGACCGCCCCCATAAACACGACGATGCTGAACCCAGCTGGGGTGACATTGAACGATTGCTGGTGGTGGGCGATCACCGAACCGGCAACGGCCGCAAGAAAACCTGAAATGGCGAATGCCGTCAGTTTCAGTTGTGAGGCTCGCGCCCCATATGCCTCAGCTGCTATTTCGTTGTCCCGTAACGCGATCAAGACCCGCCCGATGCGCCCATTCTTGAGTCCGGCAACGGCTACACATGCGATCACTAAGGTCACAAGGCACACGTAATACGCTGCTTGAGAACTTTCCCAATTGATTGTGCCGAACAACGGCGGCCGGGTAATTCGTTCCACCGGCACCCACCCAAAGAATTGAGGGTTCAAGAAATACTGAATCATGGTGAGTTCAAGGGCCAGGGTGGTGACAGCTAAATATGTGCCGCGCATTCGCAGCGCTGGAATTCCCACGACCAAAGAGAACAGTGCCCCAAAACACCCGGCCAATGCCGTCGCCGCAACAAAGTCAACCCCAGCTTGTTGCGTCAGCCACGCACCGGTAGCACCGCCAACTGCCGCGAAAGCCATTTGACCCAGGGACAGTTGCCCTGACCACCCAGTGAGCACTCCGAGTGAAAGCATAATGACCGCATACAGAAGCACTAATCCCATTCGGACCACGACTGTGGTGTCGAAAACACCCCAATACGGAAATCCGCCGAAAAAGATCAGGACGACTAGGAAGGCCATTCCACGCGCGACATGAATGCCTGGTATCTGAAGGAACACCGGTGGGATAGGTCGGGCATGTCCAACTGCCTGCCAACTGGTCACATCGAGTGCAGAACGGAACCCACGACTTCGGCGAAACACCAAGCCGAGGACAATCACCAAACCTGTTAATGCTGCCATTTTGGCTTCGGCTTCGTTGGCTTGAGAATTCCAGACAATTCCTTCTTGCAGGACACCTAATGCAAAGGACACGCCGATAATGGTCGGAAGGTGATCCAGTCGTCCCAAAGTGAGCGCTGCCAGAGCTCGGAGCAGCAGCAGCAGCCCAAGTGATCCTCCGATCGGTAACCCGTACACGCCTGATCGAAGGAACAAGGCCAGAAACGCAAACACCGCTGCTATTCCCCACACGATGCTGTGGACGGCTTTCACCGGAATACCTAATAGCCCCGCCCTACTCGGCAGCTCAGCCGAAGCCCTGATGGCCGTCCCGATGCGCGTCCATCGTAAGACGAGCACAAGAGTCACCATCGCCGCAGGTCCGAGGACAAGCGCAAGTAGATGGTCGGCATCGAAAACCCGACTCCCAATGTCAACTCGAAACCCAAAAGGTGCTTGAAGGCGCTGCGATTGGAGATAGCTGTCCCACCATGCAGGAAGGTATAAGGCAAACACTGCTAATAGTTCGCCAATTCCTAACGTGGCTACCGTCAACACAAGTCGCGGTGATTGGAAGAACCGCCTGACGATAAGGAACTCGGTGGCCACTCCAATGGCGGCCGCACATAGCAGAGCCAAGAAGAAGGACAGGTACCAATTCCAACCTGATTCCAGCACCAGCAACATCGCAAAAACCGCTGGAAGCAGTCCAAGTTCCCCGGCCGCGAAATTCAAAACGTTGTTGGCCCGGTAGACGAGGTACATGGCCACTGCTACTAGGGAGGTGATGCTCCCGAGCACTAGCCCAGAGACAAACGACCCTGCCGGGGCTGGGAACAGCAGTTGTTGCGTGACGACCAGGGCTATCG
Organism: Acidimicrobiales bacterium; assembly: GCA_034399415.1. GTDB lineage: Bacteria > Actinomycetota > Acidimicrobiia > Acidimicrobiales > Poriferisodalaceae > UBA2110. Next base: position 5,998 of record DASCSY010000063.1, on the reverse strand, counting down.
GCCACACCATCCAACTCAGACGGCGTGACGCAGTGTTTAGTTGAAACACCGGTAACCCCCTCACAGTGGACCTCTACCAGTTAAGTCGGATGTCGAACCGAGAACGAATTTTTCGGTCAAGACTGTCTACGAATAGACAACCTGGGTGTTCTTTCAAAATCCGTTGGACTTCGCGCCGCGCTGTGTCGAGTTGTGTGGGACGTCCTGTTTCCTCCCAAAGCTTGAAGTCTGTTCGATCAGCCACGCTCGGATAAACGAAGTCCGTCGTCATTCTTTTGAGTGTGTCGGATTCACCTAAGAAGTGTCCGGGGCCCGCAACGACTTCCTGAATCATTGCTGTATCGATTTCTTGAGTCTCTACTGGCCTCAAGGAGCTCATGATGGCACCGAGCATGTCGTTGTCAAGGACATAGCTTTCGAATGAAACTGCCATGAGTGCGGCCTGCATGCCGCACGCTTGCGTGACGAGATTGCTGCCTGCCTGAGCGGCCAATGTTATGGCCAATGCCTTTTCTGCGCCGCTTTGGATATCGGAGGTTTTGGCGTCGCTGGCCCCAGCAATCGACCGATTTGGCAGACCTAGCGATCGGGCAACTTGTGTCGCAGCGGCCATCACCAATGCTTGTTCTCCCCCGCCGCCGCTCATGCCTCCTGTACGTAGGTCGACGATCATCGGTTCAGGTCCGCAAATTACCTTGGCTGAAGGATCTATGAGCCAACTGAAGACCATTCCCGCCAATGCTTCGGCCATAGCCTGGCTGATCGCAGCACCAAGCCCAGCTGGAGACGAAGCGCCGACTTGGCTAAACACGTTTGCATGTGCGGGGATTCCGAGTTGCGCTGCGACGCGAAGCACCTCCATTGCATGTTCACTCATCCGCAGGGGCGGCGTGACGTGGTTGACGTTAAATGAGAGAAACGGACGTTGATTAAACAACTCCTGAGATCCCGCTATCTCGAAACACAGTTCCGCTACTTCTGCAGCTATCGCTCCGTTCGTGGCACTACTAACAACATGTTTCCTAGTTGCGGCTAGGCATGCGTAGGCAGTGTTTATGTCGAGTGTCTCCTCATCGGGCATGTCTCCTGCGACAAGGGGACGGCTCAGAAAGTGAACATGTTGCAAACCGTCAACGAGCCGAGCTACGTCGTAGAGATCGCGAAGAGTGGAGCGGCGGTACTGACCGTTGCTGATGTCGATAATCATCGGTGCCGCGCCTCCAGTTCCTAGATGGACACGGTGTGCGGAGAGATCTAAGTCGTACTTGCTGTCTCTACCGCAAAGCACAAAACCTGACGGCGCCTGCTCAACCAAAGATTGGACGAGGTCGCGGGGATAGAGCAGCCTTCCGTTGACCACCTGCCCGCCGGCCTCGACGACAACGTCAATTACGAAGTCCGGTGCTTCGCTCACACCCACGGTTTCCAACAGGGTGTACGTTCCCTCGACTATTTCGTTGACTTGCGGAATGGCAAGTGGCTGATAGCGGCCTCCTGAGAGGCCTGGAGGGGCCGGGTTCGGCGACGCATCGCGCCTTGCTTGTGCTGCTGTGCGTCCCCGCCGTCTGCGGTCGGGTCGAGTCATCACGTCCCCCGACGCCGTCGGACTACCAGTGTGGAGAAACCGATTCTATGTTGAGTTGCCCGGCAAGTCCCGCACTGCGATGCACCGCCGCGTCTCTCCACTCCTGAGATGAGCTCATGGCGAGCAGTGCCGCCCGATTCGGATATTTTGCTATCGCGACCTCATCCCATAGTTCTTCCACTTGCCCCAGGGCCAGGAAGGTGACGTCGGCAACAAAAACTACTTCGCCGCCATATTCGCCGATCAACTTTGAGACAGTTCGTCCATACAGTTGATAGGCCTCCCGTCCGGTGAGTTCGCTTTGCCGATCGTCTTCGTAATGCGCCCGGTCCTTGAATTTCAACAAATTCACCATGTAGATCGGTCCTTCGGGACCGGGTTGCATCATCTCGTTGATGCGTTCTGAACTGGTTGGCATTACTTCATTAGTGACTTCCATCACGACTCCTCATTTCGTATCTAGTGATCGGTCCGTCTCGGAGCAACGCTCTCGCCTCTTCAAACCTGTTAACACAGGTTTCGGCTCGTTCATTGACGTGACATTTCGGCCTTAGCGGCTGTCTGCGTTTCCGCTGATGTTCTTGCCCCGAGTTCTATAACGACTTCGTGTAGCTCGCCTGTGAATTCATATGGTGCGTCGTATCTAGCGGATACGGCAGAGCCGTGGTCATAGCCGACGCTCGCTCCGATAGAACTGATCATCCTCATCATGAACGGTAACTCGACACTTCCGCAAACAAGATCGTTTACCGCAAGCTCGACGCGACCAGACGTGCGGCTTGTGCGCTCAATCTTGACGAGGAGCACATTTTCACCCTCGGGTATTGGAACATCGGATTCGACAATGGTGTGTTCATCGAAGGCGTTGTAGTCAACCACCAAATGAGATTCTTGGATAAACACCGTCACACCAGAATTTTCGTTACCTGTCGCGTAGAGGACACCTTCGTCGCGGCTCTCACTTCTTAGGCGTGCCGTCATGTTCCATGAGCGACCCGAAGGCGATGGTGCCGCCTGAGCAGGTATGGGAGACATCGGTGGTCGATAGCGGTATTTGCGATGGGTGGGATGAGGTGAATGGTCATCGAGGCGAGACCCAAAGAGTTCTATCGTGCGGTCATCGAGTGGGAGAACTCCATGGATTTCTGCCTCCTCCCACCAGAGATCTACGAGCTCTTCAAGTTTTGTTGGTTCAATCTCTGCCAGGTCAGTGCATTCGGATTGATCGGTCGAAAGGTTGTAGAGCTCCCATCGGTCTTCGTCGAATGACTGCCCTTTGATGTGCCGTGTGACCGCTTTCCACCATGTTCCATTGTCTTCTGCGATGAGCGCTCGAGAACCGAATTGTTCAAAATACTGCAACCGGTTCGTTGCTGGAAGGTCGGGGGCGTTAAGTATTGGTGCGAACGAACGCCCGGTCACGGGTAGCTGTTCAAGCCCGTTATAGGTTTCAGGGGCGTTCAGCCCCAAAAGTTCGTAGATAGTGGGTGCTATATCTGAAACATTGACGAATTGCCTTCGTAAGGTCCCGTTGTGTTCTGGACCGACGCCAATGGGCCAGTGAAGGATCATTGGGACATGTACCCCGCCTTCGTGGGTGTTTTGTTTGTACCACTTGAAGGGTGTGTTGCCGCACTGGGCCCAACCCCACGGGTAATTCGTGTGGCTATGTGGTCCGCCGATTTCGTCAATACGATCGATGAGGTCGTCGGGCGAGTCGAAAACACCGTTAAAGAATTTCATTTCGTGCATCACGCCGAACGGTCCACCTTCTTGAGATGCTCCGTTGTCGGCAAGGAAAACAAGAATTGTGTTTTCCAATTGATCCATCTTTCGCAGTCCGTCAATGAAACGGCCTACTTGGTCATCGGTATGGTCGAGAAACGCTGCGAAAGCTTCTTGAAGTCGGCAAGCGAATTTTCGGTGGTTGTTCGGGAGATCCTCCCACGCTTCGACCCCGGGGTTTCTAGGAGCGAGTTCAGTGTCGCGGGAGGTGACTCCTAGTTCAAGCTGTCGTTCATACCAGCGTTGACGGGTGACGTCCCAGCCTTCGTCGTAGCGGCCCCGATATTTTGCAAGATATGACTCTGGTGCTTGGTGTGGAGCGTGTGTCGCTCCGAAGGGCAAGTACGCAAAAAACGGCCGGTCTGGGCGAACTCCTTTGCTGTCGTTGATCATCTGCAGGAGCTGGTCGACGAGGTCTTCACTTAAGTGATATCCATCTGCGGGCGTGCCGGGCGGATCGATGTGGTGGTTGTCGACTACTAGCTGGGGATGGAATTGATCGGTCTCCCCCTCGAGAAAGCCATAAAACCGGTCAAAGCCTCTGCCTAGTGGCCATTGATCGAATGGGCCCGCCGCTGAAATATCGTTCGTTGGTGCTAGGTGCCATTTTCCGGTGCAAAACGTCGCATATCCCGCTGCTTTGAGTACTTCAGCGATCGTTGCGGCGTGGTTAGAGATGTGTCCAAGCTGATGGGGGAAACCTGTTTGGTGATTGGAGACTGAACGCATGCCGACACTGTGTTGAGATCTACCTGTCAAAAGGGCGGCCCTGGTTGGCGAGCAAAGCGGTGTGACATGAAAGTTCGTGAATTGCAGTCCGTTTTGGGCCAGTGCATCCAAATTGGGGGTGTCGATATCAGATCCGTAACAACCAAGTTGAGCGAAACCGGTGTCGTCCACAAGTATTAGGACCACGTTGGGAGCGTCATCGTCGGGGTGTGGCGAGCTAGGGAAATGCGGCTCAGATTCGTCGAGAGTTCGACCTATCCGACCCTTGAACGGAGGAGGAGATACGGGTGTCACATTTTTCCTCTAAATCGAAATGGTGGTTAGGTCTTCACCGATAACAATTTCTCCGTCGAAGTGTTTGCGGGCTAGTGCTACCCATTCGGGGTACTGCTCAGTTGTTGGCGCTGGAACCATGTGGGTCAAAACGAGTCGTTTGGCTCCCGCCCGAGTGGCCGTTTGGGCCGCTTCTTCAACGTCGGAGTGATAATCCAATATGTCATGGAGCATCCCAGGGGGGGCGAGCTCGACAAGGTCTTTGCGGATAACGGTTTGGATGTATGCGTCTGCTGAAGCAGCCAAATTGTCTACGCCGTCGCACGGAATCGTGTCGCCCGCTAGAGCAACAGCCACGGGGCCGTGTTCGATTCGATAGCCGAGTGTTGGTCGGACCGGAGCATGCTCTGTTGCAGCAGTACGGATGGACACATCGTCAAGTTCGAAGCTTTCTTCAGGCGCCAGCTCCACTACCTCAACCTTTGGGCCTTGGGTGAGTGCGTCGTGATGTTCGATTCGATAGCTGATGTCTGCTTCAAGCGCGTGAAGTTGACGGGACACAAATTCCTTCGTGCCGGGTGGGCCGTAGATAGCAAGTGTCGCGTTGCCCTGACTCATGATCCAGTGAGTGGTGATCACGTCATTGAGGTCGCTGATGTGGTCACTGTGAAGGTGAGTGATGAGCACCGCTCGTAAGAACAATGGAAGTGAGCCGGCTCCGGCCATTCTCATTACGACGCCTCGTCCCGCGTCAATAAGGATGTGAGTGTCATCGGCCTTAACGAGAGTTGAAGGGCCCGCCCTATTTGCGTCCGGAATAGGTGTTCCGGTGCCTGTTAGGACAATTTCCATAGCGTGATGTTACGCCCAAACTAAAGATTCTTCACCAGTCCGATCTTCCATACCCCGGCCGCTATCACCGCTACAGCTATCAGCTATAACCCACATATCCCGTTCATCGTGTCCGCTCTTCTTTAGATTTCAAGACCAGGCTGGACGAATCCGTAGCTGCCTCACTTTGTGCGTGAGCCAGTGTTCTCCGCAATTTGGAGGGGTTTAGCAGCACGCCCTTCAATTCGGGCCCCTTGGTCTGCCAGGTGATGACCAATGTCTCGCCAAAGGCGGCGCAGGCGGTAGTGCGGCACGCTGGGGAATAGGTGATGCAGCAGATGATAATCGTGACCGCGTATCAGAAACGTTGAGCCGAAAAAGGTAAACACCCGTGTGTCGCGGTACCTACCGGTCTCACTGTGTGGGTGATGCGGGAGCCATCCGAACACAAGTGATAGCCAAAAGCGGCCGATCCATGCGGGGACATACCACAGCAACCAAACCGTTTCGGCGTAACCCAATATTGACCCCAAGACCAGAACAGCGACGTGACCAATGACGACTGGTTTCCCTGCCGCTATTGCTTCAGGTCCCCGAAGTTGAGCCATTTGTCCGAGCCGCGCTGCGAGCCCTTTGGGTACGAGGCGACGCGTGGGCGGTATCGCTGCGAACAATGGGCCCAGGGGGTACAAGATCATTCCGATGATCACACGGAACAATATGTCTCGAGGTGAGCCTTTAGAGTTGAGGACATCCGGGTCTGTTTCGTCGTTGGTGTGCGTGTGGTGCTTGAGA
>DASCSY010000062.1:0-11538 GCA_034399415.1 Acidimicrobiales bacterium | reverse complement strand
TAAGCAGCGTCTATTTCCTCAACATCTACGGATTCCATCACGTCTCCGACCTGGATATCCAACGCAACTTCCATTCCACTGGTGACGTACCCGAAGAGGTTGTACGCCGGAGCTAATTTGGATCGACAATCGTCGATACATATAAAGAATTGGCTGCCGTTTGTGTTCGGCCCGGCATTCGCCATGGCTACGGCCCCAAGGGTGTAATCGCCAGCTACTGGTTCGTCGTCAAACCGATAGCCGGGTCCACCGGTTCCAGTACCTTCCGGGCAACCACCCTGGACCACGAAATCTGGGACCACTCGATGGAACGTCAGTCCCGTGTAGTAGCCGTCGCGTGCCAGATTGACGAAATTGTTCACGCTATTAGGTGCCAATTTGGGGTCCAAATCCATCACTATGGCCCCTTTGTTGGTCTCAAGGGTGACTCGATAAATCAATTGTTCATCGATATTCATTGGTGGTGGAGAAGCCATCACAGCACCCTAGCGGTGCCGTGAGAAAAGGACTCAGTCCGTCGATCGGAGTGTTACACCAGCCAAAGCACCCGTGTGTTCCCCGTGTTCCATGAACACTTGGCCGTTCACGATCGTCGCGTCGTAGCCGACTCCGCGCTGCACGTAGCGCCCGGCTCCTCCGGGGAAGTCATGAACGTATTCGGGTCCGTTGAGAGCCAGATTGTCGAAGTCGATGACGTTGATGTCTGCATAGGCACCCTCGGCAATACGGCCACGATCCACAAGTCCGAAGAGGTCAGCTGTATCTGAGGTAATTCTGCGCACCCCTTCTTCCAGAGAAAAGAACCCGGTATCGCGAACCCAGTGACTGAGGAAATAGGTCGGTTGGCTTGAATCCATAATTTGCCCTACGTGTGCGCCAGCGTCGGCAAGGCCCATCACGATTGAATCATCTCGAAGCATGGTTTCTATGGCTTCGTAGTCCTGATTCAAAATGGGTAGGGAAAGCATGACGGTTCCCTCCGAGCGGTCGGTTTCTTCGAGGAACAGTTCTACGGGTGTCATGCCCGCCCGAGCCGCTTTGGCTTCTAAGGATCCCTCTGGTCCTACTCGGTAGTCAGGATTCTTCGCGTCAAGGAGGTAAAGCCGGCTGAGATCGATCATGACACTCCCGCCACCGTGAATCTCTTCTGGGTTGTTGGCTTCCTCAATCAGACGTTGACGGCTCTCAGGGTCTCTGATGAGCTCAAGTCGTTCCTTTAGATCTAGATGTTGCATCGACTTCCACGTTGCCCCAGCGCGCGCCCATGGAGTTCGGTGCTGAATTCCAAGAACCACTCCGATAGGGCGGCATGTGGTTTGAGGTCGCAGGGCTGCTCCACTTGAGTTTTGTGATGCAACTTCGGCGAGGGCAACATCACTCATCTCTGGGCGAACGGCGTTGTAGACAAGCCCGAACGTTGATGGTCGGCCGCTCCGCCGCGTGATTTCCCCTAGCGTTCGGATCTCGTGTCTTAGACCGGCCCAATCTGGACCAGCTTTTTCGAAGCGAGGCGCAGATTCGAACACTCCCCGCCCATGACGGCCTAATACTTCGGCAAACGCGAATAGCTCGTCATCATCGGCGAAAGTTCCCGGAATAGGTCGGCCGTCGGGAGTGCGATGCAACAAGGTTCGGGAAGTGGAAAAACCAAGAGCACCGGATTCCATCGCTTCGTCAACGAGGGTGCACATGGCTTCAATTTGTTCGGCCGATGCGGGTTCTTCGTCAAGACTGTCTTGACCCATGACGTTCCATCGAACAGCCACATGGCCAACCATGCCACCGACGTTCAAACCTTTAGGCAGCCCATCTAGAAAATCGAGGTACTCGCCATATGTTCGCCAATCCCACGGCAAGCCTTCCAATATTGCTTCTCTTGGGATGTCTTCAACCGACTCCATGATTTCGGCCAGCGCGGAGATGTCCTCGGTTCGGACCGGTGCAAACGTCACCCCACAGTTACCCATCACCACGGAGGTAACTCCGTGCCAACATGAACTCGATCCGATCGGATCCCAAGCCAACTGGGCATCGAGATGTGTGTGTATGTCGACGAAACCCGGCGTCACGATACGACCCGTGGCATTAATTTCGCGGTGCCCTGATCCTTCGATCTCTCCGACACCAACAATTCGGTCACCCAAAATCGCTACATCAGCTTCCTTTATCGGCGAACCGTTGCCGTCAACAACCGCGCCTCCTCTAATGACAACGTCAAATTCTGGACCGGCCACGAGAGAACCCCCTCTTAAAATGTGCGCCATCTCTGATTGATAGTCACACGCTGAAGCATATTTCCTGCAATTCAGACTAACTCAGCAGCTCGGCCGACACATTGAGGCGAACAGAGGTACCCTCGTCGATACCCGTTAATTTCTAGGCGTCGCGAGTTAGGCGACGTCGACATGAGGTAGAGACTGGATGAACGCAACTCGAACATCGAAATTTCTTGGGGTCCTCGCCGGATCCATCTTTGTGGCGCTGCTGGCGGCAGGGTGTTCACTCGGCACAACTGATTCCGCTGATTCGACCACAACTCTGCCAACCGTCACCACCTCGGCGTCCGCGTCATCTCAGACCGCTGACGCTGCGGAGCCAAGTTCGACAACTGCCGCTATCCAAAGCGCAGCAGAGCGTTACGGGACCGAGACAGCAACGACCCTCGCACCGATCCTGACCAATGCTGACACGATCACTACTGCGGGACTGGGTCCGGTTCGGATAGGACAGTTACTCGAGGAAGCCCAATCCGAAGCCGGAGTAGAACTTGTTGCGGCATCAACCGGAAATGAGGCTTGCCGCTATTACACGCCGGCTGCCGGAGCAAGTGGTGCATCGTTCATGGTGGTGAACGGAGAGGTCGTGCGTGTGGATATTTCGAGCGGTCCCATAACCACCAAATCTGGTTACGGCATCGGGTCGACCAAGGACGCAATTAAAGAGGCATTCGGGTCCAAGATTCAGGAGTCAGCAGAGGGCGATCAGTTGACGTATGTACCGTTATCTGATGGCGACAAAAACATGCGCGTCATCTGGGAGTTGGATGCTGAGGGCATGGTCACTTCATTGCGTACGGGCCGGGTTCCTCATGTAACAGCCAAGATTGGTTGCTCTGGGGGTTAGGTAGTTCCGGTTAACGGTTCACTTTCTCCCAAAAGTTCGAGGCCACGTCTAACCAAAGTTGTGTCGTCAGGGCCAGCGAGTCAATATCAACACGTTCGTCGTGTCCGTGGAAGCGACTCATAAAGTCTGAGGAATTGACGCGTTCGCTGAACAGTCCTGCGCCGTAAGCCACCGATCCTTTTTCTCTGTAGAAACGAGCGTCAGTTGCTCCGACGATGAGTGATGGGATGAGAGGAGCTCCCGGATGTGCTTTCTGCATCAACTCTTGGAGGAGATGCCACATCGGAGTGTCAGTGGAGGAAAAGGTTGCGGGGTCGTCGTGGATAGGGCGAATTTCTATTTCATCAAATAACTCTCCGAGGGCGTCTCTGAGATGCTGATCTACTCGGTCGCTGTCGCCGGGGGCGGTTCTAATGTCCACGTCGATTTCGACGGAGTCAGGAATCACATTCGTCTTCACACCGCCATGAATCACATTCGGCGAAAACGTCGTATGGGTGCACGCATGCAAGTGCCGGGCTAGGGCTGGTGAGTCCAGTTTCGAAATCGTGTCCCACACCGAAGCTGGGTCCAGAAGAGCTGCCTTTACATCTGGTCCAAGGTCGAGAGTTGAAACTTGATGCTGCCACATCTCTGTAAGTTTGGGGTTGGGGCGATATTCTCCCAAGCGTCGAATGATCTCGGCGGCTTTGAGGACTGCATTGTCTGAGCCGAACGGCATTGAGCCGTGCCCTGGTGTGCCTTTGACAGTCAATCGTCGCCAACCCAGGCCTTTTTCGCCTGCTGCCAACGTAATCTTCTTGCCGTCAGGGGTGTCTATCGGAAGTCCACCAAATTCAGTCAGTACGTAGTCAGCCGATATCGCGTCCCAATGGTTTTCGGCCATCCACTTTGCGCCGTACGTTCCGCCAGCTTCTTCGTCGGCGACACCGAAGTAAACCAAATCTCCCTCTGGGCGAAACCCATTTCGTGCTAGGTGGCGGAACGCCACCGCCATTGAGGACGTGAGATTGAGCATGTCCACCGCGCCTCGACCCCAGACTTCACCTTCGACAAGTTCTCCACCAAACGGGTCGCGACTCCACCCATCGGGGCTGACTGGAACTACGTCAGTGTGACCCATGAGGCAGAGCGATGGAGCTGATGGGTCCGTTCCTTCGAGCCGTGCCACCATTGAGCGGCGACCAGGAAGACAATCGAAGCGTTCCACTTCTACGCCTGGCCCTTCAAGAAATGTTTCTAATAGGTCACTGTTGCGAATCTCTTCACCGGAATCGCTCTCTCCGGTGTTCACACATTTGTTTCGGATGAGTTGCTGCAGCAACTCCACAGTTTCGTTGGTGCGGTTCTTATCTGTATGACTGAGATCGCTCATGGGCGCGATGCTAGGTAAGAAGACGGTGGGCGGCCAGTAAGAGTTGGCACTACGGTCTTTCCTATGTCCAATACTCAAGCTTTGGACGAATTCCGTGACGAAGCAGCGCTCTTCATAGGTCAAGCAGTGGGCTCGGGTGATGCCTGCCCTGCTTATGGTGCGATCCTGCCTCCGGGACTCTATGAGAAGGCGATGCGTTGGCAGAGGTTCTGCTTTGACCATGGTTGGGCTGGGGTGCATTGGCCACGTGAGCACGGTGGTAGGGGTTTGACCCCGGAACACAATGTCGTTTGGCACGAGGAATGCGCTACTGCCGAAGTCGCGCCGTATTTGAACTTGCAAGGGTTGTTTCTGGCTGGGGAAGCCATTCTTCGCTCTGGGACCCCAGATCAGCGCGAACGCTTTCTTCGGCCGACACTTCGTAATGACATTCTTTGGTGTCAGCTGTTCAGCGAACCGGAGGCGGGGTCTGATTTGGCAGGGTTGCAAGCTTCCGCAGTTCTGGACGGAGATCACTTTGTTTTGAATGGGCAGAAAGTTTGGTCTTCGAATGCGCAGTTGGCGCAGTTTGGCATTCTGATGGCTCGAACCGATTTTGAATTGCCGAAACACAAAGGCATCACTTTCTTTCTGCTCGATATGGCCCTTGATGGCATTGAGGTGCGCCCCATCAAGCAAATGACAGGAGACAGTGAATTCTGTGAGGTTTTCTTTTCCGACGTGGAGGTTCCCTCGGAGGCCGTCTTAGGTGATTTGAACGGTGGGTGGGCAGTGGCAATGGCCGTGCTGGAGGACGAACGAGGCGGTGCTGGTGCGTCGGGCGTTATCAGTCTCCGTCGTCGTCTTGAAAAGATGATTCGAGGTCTCGGGGAAGTTAATGCACTTCAGCTTGATGAACTTGCAGGAATTTTGAGTCGCGGAAGGGCGCTTCAATCGCTTATGGAGCGAAAGGGCGGTGATCCGCAGGTAGCTCCCATCGCGAAATTGATGAATAGTGAATTGGGGTATGACGAAGCTCAGCTGGGTTCATCTTTGGAGGGGGCCCAGTCGATGCTGATTAGTGCATCCACGGAATCTTTGCTGTATTCCCCTGGCATGCGTATTGCTGGCGGCTCGAGCGAAATTCAGCGAAATATTATTGGGGAGCGCCTTCTCGGACTTCCGAGAGAACCGCGAGGCTCCCCCGAATAGCGTGTGTTGCCGATCGGTTATCTCGGCTCAAACTTCAGCGGAAGATTCCGAGGACGTTGTCGGCTCGGACCGCGGATCCCTCCGACTTTGTATTTGCCGCGCCGGCGTAAGAGTTGATACCTAGTTCGGTCCTGAAGTCCGCGGATTCGTCGGCCAACCCCAGATCTAACTGAATACCCGTTGCGTCCGCGAGACGATTAAGTCCCTCGAACGCGGATACTGTCGCAGCCGCTTCGATTAAGGCCTGTGGTCCGGCTAATTCCAGTAAGCGATTCCGGGATGCGGCTAAATCGCTATCTCGCCGCACCGCAGACTCGGCGTAACGAACGAGGGCGGATCCATGTTCGATGTTCGCTCCGTCCTCAAGTTGACCGATCTTGACCTCGCCGTTGATGGCTTCGCTGCTCGCACGGAGCAACGATACGTGGGCTGCCGTTCAGTAGAAACATTCGTTGAGTGAAGAGACCGTGGATGCCAGCAATTCCACCTGAGGCCTGGTGAGTGCGCGATTCCATACCAGTTCGGCGAATTCTGGCCCTCGGCTGTAGTGACATTGAACTATGTCTCGCCATAGCGCTTCTGTATCGGGAACCAAAGATGCGGCTCGGGAGACGTTGGCCAAGGTTTTGTCTACTGTTTGGCTCACCCACGCTCCCACGTCGCCAACATCGGTTGGGCGGACTTGAGCCGGAATTCCGTCTCCGGGTTGCGGGAGTTCTGGCAGGGGCAGGCCGAGACTGCTAGCGAAGCTTTCAATCACGTACTGGGTGCAAACAATTATCACTAGTTCCACGTACCGTTCTTCACCCAGCGCGGCGATCACCGTATTCGCCCAGTCTTGAGTCAAACGACCGGGGTCGGAGGTCAATCTGTGAACTAAGTCAACCGCTTCTTGAGGAAGATCAGATACAGCCTTATGGCTTCCTTTGACCATCGATGGGCTGAGCGCTTCAGAACGTCGATCACACAAGTGACAGTTGAACGCGGCACGTACTTCCGACATGGCGGCTACCCGCTGAGCGCCTGTCCACCAAGTCCCGCAATCACCAAGACGCTGCCATACGTCGGTGTGGGTAGAGGAGAACATCGGGTCGATGCCTAGCTCGCTGTCGTAGTTGGTTAATGCCATGGTCTGAAGCTACTCGCATCTCATTGGTCGAAAATCTCGAATACCAGTTACACGTGTTAGACGCCTGATGGTCATAATTCAAATTGTTCCTGCGTGGCGGCTACCACTGAAGCTTTGGTGAACGTCATCGGCACTAGATCACAGCTGAGCCATTTAGCTCGCTGATCAAGGTCGTGTCCACTGCCACGTACACCGGACACACCGTGGGGCACAATCCAGCCCGAAGAGTCCCAATCTGCCAGATCGAAGACATATCGGGCTACCGATGCAGCGACCGCTCGTTCTCCGGTTTCTGGCATCACTGAGCCGCATCTCACTGTGTCCCCGTCACCTGGGCAACCGTCCAAGGGTGGGTGTAAATATCGCGCGTCGCTAATGGCCGAACCCAGTGGATGCGGCGAAGCCATCCTGTGTAGCTGTCCCCAGGACCACTGGGAAACGTCTGGCCCTAGGCGTAGCTCAAGTTCATCGAGGGTTTCATCGATACACGCAGAGAGTGCGCTGTCGAGGTCTTCGTCTGTTTCCAGGCCGGGCACGCATTTCCAAGCGTCTCCAGCTAGCAGCGTTGTGGCCGATTCGAAAAGCATGCGACTGGTCGTTTCAGCCGACGGCCACCCCGGTGCCCCAAATTGGGCGACTGACACCCCTAATCTTTCTCCGACGCTTTCACACCACCTGCGTCGTATCACCGCCAACAGTGACGCCTCAACCGAATCTTCGGTCACTTGAAAGTTCCATGTCGATAACGCATCTACAAGCCATTTACCTCGCGCGTGAGTGAACTGAGAGGCCCTTGAAATTAAGAATGAGACTGTTGATCTGGCCCTTTGGGACAGCACGTCGCCGTGAATCCTTGTCATATCTTCGAGCGAAGCTTTCGGCAACTGTTCGAGAAGTTCGACGATTCGGTCATACCGGGAGGATCCAGCGAAATCGAGTGTAATAAAGGGCTCTGTGTCGCTAATTCGGTTATTTGCCGTCACCAGAAACCCGCTCTGGGGGTTACGTAAGCCAGGCAATTCTTCGAAGGGCACGGGCGGGATTCCCGACCAGGCATGGTCTGAGTTCCCTATGACGGGTGTCCAACGGTTCGCTGGCGGTCGTTCGACTACTCGCCCTCTTATTTTGAAAGAAATGTCTCCGCTGCGATCGGCTGTTAGAAGGTTGTTGACCGGTATGACCCATGGGCGAACACTGTCTTCGAGTTCTTGACAGCTTGAGGCGGTCAACATTGGTTGAAGGGCTTCAAAGGTGCTGTCTCCGTCGATAATGCCAGTCCATGCAACTGAGAGCGCCATCCCATCGGCTGGATCACCGATCACTACCGGGCCCCGCTCGGTCGCACCGCAAAACACTTCGACGTCTTCGTGCCCTCGGACGTGAATAAGTTCTGAGGTCCAATTAACTTCTTCAAGGCCTTCGGTTTCAATAAATACGTCAGTGTCATCTGACATTCCATGGGTGATACCCCAGGCGACGTCATTGTTGTGACCGAAGTGGGGAAACCCAGGAACTCCGGGGAACCCAAGCCCAATCACATTAAATTCAGGGCATTCCATATGGAATTGGTGGTACACGTTTGGAAATTCAATGCCTCGGTGAGGGTCGCCTGCTAGTAGCGGCTGACCTGTCGCAGTTCTGGACCCGTGGATCGCCCATGAGTTGGACCCACCATCAATGTCGACCAGGGCTTCGACTAGTTCGGCTTGAGAATCTAAGAGCGCGGAAACATCCTCCAACAAGTCCAGTCGGGTGCCTCGTCCCGGCGCGATCACGGAAGCTTGATTTGGATCTCCTTTCATCGCCGTCACGACATTCGGACCGGCCTTAGCTAAGAGATGCCCCCGCCAAAGCTTGCGATGCAACGTCCCCATGAAGATATGACGGATCTTGTAGACGGCTAAGCAGTGCCAAGGCTCCCATGGCTCTGGGGGGGCCGGATGATGGTCGTATTCAGGAGGTAGGGGTTCAGAGCTTTGCTCCAACCATCGGTTGACACCGCGCGCGTAAGCCTCGGTCATTTGTTGAGCTTCCGTGCTGAGAGCGACCCAATCGGCGTATGCGACTTGTCCGAGCCTCATTCTTCGGAAAAACGCGTCTTCCTTCAGCCCTGTGAGACCAACTACTTCGGCCCACCTGCCCAATGCTTTGAGTCGGTCAGAATCCATCTGCCAGATTCGGTCAGACGCCGCTATCCAACCTTGAGCTTCGAAGGCCGCCACCTCGTTCGGAGCTTCGGCATGGGATATTCCCCAGCGATCTCGCCTAACTTTGACCTTCATCCGAAGGCCGCTATAAGGGCCGCTGCGCATTCTTCAATGAGAGTTTTGGCGCCGTTACAAACGTTGAACATTTGGAATAGGACATGTGGTTCGCCTTCATACATTGAGTGATTCACGGGGACTCCTGCTGACATCAAGATTTCTGCGTAGGCGTTCCCCTCGTCGCGAAGAGGGTCGGCGGAACAAGTTGCCAGGTACGTGGGAGCTACATCGAGGTGACTGGGAGCTTGAGCTGGCGAGAACCGCCAGTCGTTTCGTATCTCCTCTTCGGGTTGGGGTCCCAGATAATGGGACCAGAACCAGTTGATTACCTCCACCGTCAAGAGTGGACCGCCCTCGTTCTCGTCGAATGAGTCGTAGTGCTTTGACGCGTCAGTAGCCGGGTACACAAGCATTTGTAGTTTGAGGAGAATTCCTGAGTCGCGAGCCATCAGGGCGGTCACCGCTGCAAGATTGCCTCCTGCTGAGTCGCCACCTACAGCTAACCGAGTGGTGTCAATGCCAATTTCGTCGCCATGTTCGGCGACCCACTGAACGGCCGCCCATGCGTCCTCCACAGCAGCCGGGAAAGGAGCCTCGGGTGCTAATCGGTAGTCGACGGCGAGCACCAAACATTTCGCCTTTTCGCACAAGAGCCGACATTCTTTGTCGTGCGTCTGTAAGTCTCCGGTGACAAATCCCCCACCGTGGAAGAAGATGAGCGCTGGATGAGGCGCTTCTCCCCCAGGTCGATAGATCCGTATCGGTATGTCTCCGGCTGGTCCTGGAAGATTTGAATCCTCGATCCCTCCTGCAGGTTCGGGACCTTCACCCAGAATGTGGGCGAGCGCCTGATAGCCAATCCTTGCGTATTCGGGCGACTGCTCAGATCTTGGGGGTGCGTCGGCGTTGGCAGCCTCGACCATATCGATGAAGGCTTGTGTGTCGGGTTGGAGTGTCATCCCTAGGGTCCTTTCTAATGGTTGAGCAGACTGAAGCTTAAATACCCAAGATGCGTCTCAGCGCATGTTCAAGGTCACCGTCTTGAAATTCGAATCTCTCGGCACTGAGCACCGATGGTTGCAGACGCGCTGAATGCAGCAAAAGACTTTCGCCCATTTCCCCAAGCGCTGCTCTGATTGCGATTCTCGGAGCGGGTAGGAGCGCAGGTCGGCGAAGGACTGTAGCAAGCGTCTTGGCGAAGGCTCGCTGTCGCTGAGGCTGCTCTGAGGCGACATTGACCGGTCCGGAAATGTCGTTTTCGAGCAGATGCAATATTGCGCGAACAGCATCGTGGAGAGAAATCCAACTCCACCATTGGCGCCCTGTCCCTAACGGCCCACTGATACCCAATTGAGTCACGGTTTTGAGTCGTTTCAGCGCTCCGCCTTCGCTGGCGAGTACCACTGAGAATCTTGCTAGCACGAGCCTTGTATTAACGGCGCTCACAGGAGCTGCTGCGGTTTCCCATTTTCGACACAATTCAGCCAAGAAATCTGATCCACTACTTGAAGATTCGACGAGAGCCTCATCGCCGCGGCTTCCGTAGTAACCCGATGCTGAAGCTTGGATCAGCACGGTCGGGGGATGTTCCGCCTGGCTTATAGCTTCCGTGACCGTTTCGGTGGCGTCCAGGCGGCTCTTGGTGATGAGCCTTTTCTTTGTGTCAGTCCATCGACCCGAAATTGTTTCTCCCGCTAAGTTGACGACGGCATCGACTTTGTTCATCAGTGATGGGGTCACGTCTTTCCAGCCGATCGCGGGGGTCGCTGGAACGCGGGATACCCCTACGACTTCATGGCCTTGGACTGTTAGTTCGCTAGCCAACGCGGAGCCAATTAGGCCGTTAACACCGGTGACAAGGATTTTCATCTTCTATTCGTACATCCGTTTTGGTCGGCGCCAGCGACGGATCGCTTGGTGCTTATTGACCCGTGAAATCACCGGGACGTCGTTCGGCCACCGAAGCGATCCCCTCTTTCGCATCATCGCTAGCAGATAGTTCTGCCTGAATCCGGGCTTCGCGTTGGGTGATTTCACGTACGCGGTCGCCAAGACCGAGCCGTAAGGTCGATTTTATTGCCCGAAGAGCCAGGGGGGCATTTGCAGCGATGTCCGCCGCGACTTCTAAGGCGCGCTCCCTTATTTCTGAAGACGGGACGCATTCATCTGCTAGTCCAATAGCCACCGCTTCTTCACCCTTGTACCTGTTGGCGGTGTAGAGCACTTGGGCTGCTCGCGATGGGCCCAGGAGTTCGGGAAGGGTGACGCTCATACCGAACCCTTGATGGATGCCCAGTGCCGCGAAATTCGCGGAGAACCGAGCGTCTGGGCAGGTAATTCTGATGTCGGGGACCATGGCTAGCCCCAGCCCACCACCAACCGCCGGACCTTGTATCGCTCCAACGATGGGCAATGTCACATCGAACAAACGCCCTGAGCCTTGGTAGAGAGCCAAC
>DASCSY010000061.1:0-11548 GCA_034399415.1 Acidimicrobiales bacterium | reverse complement strand
ACGGGAAAATTCATCTGTACATCCCCGAATTAGTCGATGAGTTGCGCGGTCTGGCCCAAGAGGAGCCCCCTTCTCCGTCAGATGCTTACCCGTTTGTTCTTACAGCTGGCGAACATCGATCATCTACGGTCAACGATGTCATCAGGGATCCATCTTGGCGCAAGAAAGACAAGGACGGCGCGCTGCGAATTCACCCTTCCGATGCCAATCGAATTGGGGTCGGAGAGGGCCAAAAGGTGCGAATCATAACTAAACGCGGTGAAGCCGAGGCTCCTGTTGACATCACTGAGACGATGATGGAAGGCCAGGTAAGTCTCCCGCATGGTTTCGGAATGGAATACCCCGACGAAACTGGTGAACATCGAATTCATGGTGTCGCAGTAAATGAGCTGACCGATATCGAAGATCGAGACTGGCTCGCTTTAACTCCTCACCATAAGCATGTAAGAGCCCGACTTGAGGCATTGCCGAGTTAGCTCTCACTCGTACCCGGTCAATAAGTCAGAAGTTGGTAGCGGCGTTCCGGCGCGAATTGCGGCGTGACGTCGCCGTATCTGCAGTGGAATGTGAGCTCTCACGTACTCCACTTCTTGAGCCAGAACCAAGTCGATCAGTTCGAGTCGGTCTGGTGTCTGTTTCCACGCAATGGGTACGTAGATCGGTAGCTCAAAGGAGCGCAGCCGATCTAATCCGGTGTAAATAATCTTCTGATACTGAAATCGGTCTTCCCAGTCCCAATGGGGGGGAGCAAAACCTGTCCCGGGGTCAAGCATTAATCGTTCTCGAATTCCCCATCGTGCTGCTCTTTCCAACTGAAGGTCAAACCAGTCGACCATCACCTGCACGGGATCGCCTTCGACATGTTTGAGATGCCGAGGGTCCGGTCCCAACATGAACGGCAAAACCACCGGAACCTCGCGTTCAGCTGCCAGTTCGATCATTTGGTCGGTTTGTAACGCGTCTGCGGCGTTGAGCACACACGCGCCTGCGTCCAGCGCCCGGCGAGCTGTTTCGACCTGCCATGTGTCAATTGCTACGTCGACGTCTAACGAAAGGAGCCCTCGCAACGGACCCTCAACAATCTGCCATTCTTCGTCCGCTGTGACGAAAGCGGCGTCTCCATGAGATGCCTGAGCTCCAACGTCTAGGTGATCTGCACCGTCAGCGACTAGGCGAGCGCCATACTTTTTGGCTGCTACTTGGTCCGAAACCACCGAAAACCCAGCTAAGGAATCAGGGGAAGCGTTGACTACCCCAAAAATCTCCATGCTCGGAAGTTACCGCGGACTCTGGGGAGGTAAGCCGTCAACGCGAGAATTTGCACGGCGCACGCTGATTGCCGCACCGCCCACCAATGTCACGACCACACCCATGACGAAAAGAGTTTGGCGAAGCCCAAAGTTGTCAGCACAAATTCCGATTGGAAGCGCGGCGATGCCGAACAAGTTGAATCCCAGTTGCAACAGCGATTGCATACGGCCGTGATATTCAGGTGTGCTATTCGCGAGAATCAGTGTCG
Organism: Acidimicrobiales bacterium; assembly: GCA_034399415.1. GTDB lineage: Bacteria > Actinomycetota > Acidimicrobiia > Acidimicrobiales > Poriferisodalaceae > UBA2110. Next base: position 10,029 of record DASCSY010000061.1, on the reverse strand, counting down.
CATTCATCGATTGAAAGGCCGACGACGCCGCCCCTAAGAAAAACATGATCGCCAACGCTGCCGCGAAGGTGGGTGCCAGGCCTGTGCTTGCCACACCTACGCCGAATCCAATCACCGACAAATTCTGGATTTTCCAAGCGGTAGGGCCCTTGGCCCGCCCGGCGATGAATAGCGATGCGCCTAACCCCCCTAGCGCCCCAATAGTGGAAAGCCATGCGAACCCCGTATCTCCGGCTCCAAATAGATCTTCTGAGACGCTCGGTAGGAATACGACATATGGGAATCCGAATACAAGGGCCAATGTTGATGTCGCTAGCAGTAGCGGCAACGGCCACCGCGTATAGCCGTAGCGAACACCGTCAAGTAGATCTCGTGTAGCCGAAGAGCGACTGACTTCAGGGCGGGGTAGGCCTGGTGGAAGGGTGAGGAAAAGGAGTCCACTGATCGCGGTGATCAGGCTGCTCACCCAATAGATGCCACCGATCCCTAGAACCGGCACACTTAGAAACACCCCTGCCAGTACTGGTCCGGCTACACGATTCACGTTAAGTGATATTTGTGAAAGAACAACACCGTTTGCTAGCCGGTCAGGACCCACAAGTTCAGCGGTGAAGGCCATTCGGGCAGGGGCGAGTCCACTGAATCCGGCGGACTGTACTGCGGACGCCGCTACCAGCATCCAAAAATTGATGAACTCGAACTGAACGGCAATAGAAATCCAAACCGACGACACCAGCAACAGACCTGTCGAGACAAGTAGCACCGCGCGCTTGGAGAAACGATCTGCCGCCACCCCACCGAAAGGGGTCACAACCAGACCCGTCAGACCAAAGACCAGAGTGACCGCTCCCAGTGCCGCGTTGCTGCCCTCTAGGTCTTTCGCTAAAGCCCCGCGTGCGATCATTTGCGCGAAAATCGCAAAAAAATATAGGTATCCCGCTATCCAAAGCCGGCGAAACGCTGGTATTGCAAGAGCCTCGAATGTGGAGCCCACAGATGGTGCTAACTAGTGCCCAAGACCGGTCAAGTCGCGCACTGCGCCCTTATCAGCACTAGTTGCCATTAGTCCGTAGGCCTTCAAGGCCGCCGAAACCTTCCGCGGTCGCTGCATTTCAGGTTTCCAACCGATTTCATCCTGGGATTGTCTGCGCTCAGCTAAATGCTCGTCGTCGACGTCAAGATAAATGCTGCGATTGGGGATATCGATGTGGATGATGTCGCCATCTCTTACTAGGCCAATTGCGCCGCCTGCCGCTGCTTCGGGTGAGACGTGACCGACGGATAGGCCTGAGGTCCCTCCCGAGAAACGACCGTCCGTCACTAAAGCGCATGCTTTCCCAAGTCCCTTCGATTTGAGATACGTGGTCGGGTAAAGCATTTCCTGCATGCCCGGCCCTCCCCGTGGTCCTTCGTATCTCACTACGACAACTGATCCTTCGGTGACTTTGTCGTTCAGAATGTGATCAACGGCCTCATCTTGGCTTTCCACAACATGTGCTTCGCCCGTAAACACGAGGTTTGAATCATCTACGCCGGCCGTTTTAACGACGCAGCCATCTTCGGCGAGGTTGCCGTAGAGCACAGCTAGGCCTCCGTCGAGACTGTAAGCGTGCTCCACCGATCGGATACATCCCTGCTGACGGTCGAGATCAAGATTGTTGTATCGCTCAGCTTGACTGAACGCAGTTTGGGTAGGAATTCCGGCAGGTCCGGCCCGATAGAAGCTATGGAGCTTTTCGTCGTCATTAGTCACAACGTCATACTTCGCGATGGCGTCAAACATCGTTGGTTCGTGAACGGTGGAAACTTGGTTGTTGAGCAATCCAGCTCGGTTCAGTTCCGCCAGGATCCCCATTACCCCGCCCGCTCGGTGGACATCTTCGACATGGAATAACTCCGTTGCCGGGGCGACCTTACAAATGTTCGGTACTTTTTTTGAGAGCCGATCAATATCGGCCATGGTGAAGTTCACTTCTCCCTCTTGCGCCGCGGCGAGAAGGTGCAAAATGGTGTTCGTTGAGCCGCCCATAGCGATGTCAAGGCTCATAGCGTTTTCGAAGGCTTCAAAGGTTGCGACCTTGCGAGGGAGCACCGAGTCGTCGTCATCGTCGTAATAGCGGCGGCAAAGATCAACAGCCAGTCTTCCCGCTTCCAGGAATAGCTCACGTCGGTCGGCGTGTGTGGCAACCACAGTGCCATTGCCTGGAAGCGAGAGCCCTAGCGCTTCCGTGAGGCAATTCATCGAGTTAGCAGTGAACATTCCCGAACACGATCCACAAGTGGGGCACCCCGATCGTTCCATTTCAAGAACATCTTCGTCGCTGATCGAGTCATCTGCGGCGACAATCATGACGCTAATTAGATCAACTTTGTTTTCGCCAAGCTTCGTCTTTCCGGCTTCCATGGGCCCGCCAGAGACAAAAACTGTCGGGATGTTTAACCGCATCGACGCGTTGAGCATTCCGGGGGTGATTTTGTCGCAGTTGCTAATGCAAACCAACGCATCGGCACAGTGGGCTTCGACCATGTACTCGACCGAATCTGCGATTAGGTCCCGACTCGGCAAGCTGTAAAGCATTCCGTCGTGACCCATGGCGATGCCGTCGTCAACAGCAATGGTGTTGAATTCTTTAGCAACTCCGCCGGCCGCCTCAATTTCTCGGGCGACCATCTGACCGAGATCCTTGAGATGAACATGTCCAGGCACGAATTGGGTAAAGGAATTGGCGATCGCGATAATTGGCTTTTCGAAATCATCGTCTGTCATTCCCGTCGCACGCCATAGCGCCCGTGCGCCAGCCATGTTGCGTCCGCCAGTGGAAGTCAAGGAACGATACTGAGGCATGGCTCCAGCCTAGAACCCTGGAGCAAAAGAAGAACTCTGAAACGGGATTCAAGACCCGTACAGTTCATCCCCCAGTAGGTCGAAGAGGCGCCCGGCTGCAGAGTAATACTGCCAGTAGATGTCTCTGTGGCCGGTCCTGACAATGCCCTCAGTCTGGGCCACTGAATCAACATCGGCAGTCGAAGAAACACGCGTCGATAGTGCTTGTCTCCATGGAGCAACGGAGGCTTGGAAGTTGCAATGCGTCATCTTGACGGGAGGTTTTCCGACTCGAATCAGATCACCGCCGTCAGCGCTCACGACATTCGCATGCCGTTACTAATTGCCATGGTTTGGCCAGTCATTCCAGATGATTCATCGCTACCGAGATATACGGCAAGGTTTGCTATTTCGCTGGGGTCGAGAATCCGACCCATGGGAGTGCGCTGTGCCAGTCGTTTTCTCAGTTCCTCAGCTTCGGCTCCGACAAGATCAGCGAATCCGTCAAGCATTGGTGTATCGACGAAGCCCGGACATATGGCGTTGCAAGTAACACCACTGGACGCTAGTTCCAATGCCATGCAGCGCGTTAGCCCAACTGCTCCATGCTTTGACGCGTTGTACGGGGCCTGCCCAGGGGATTCGAACAGTCCCGCTGTAGAGGCCATATTGACAATGCTCCCCCGGCCTCTCTCAATCATTCCCCCCAAAAAAGCTTGACTGACGCGCACTATGCCTACGACGTTGACTTCGTAAAGGCGTGAATACGTCGCAGCATCTATGTCTAGGAAGCTTCCAGCGGCGTGAACGCCGGCGTTATTCACCACAATGTCTGCGCCGCCGTACTTGTCTCGGACGTGTTGAGACATAGCCATGACTGACGCATCGTCGGCGACGTCGCACACTATTGGTTCGATAGCACCATCTGGCGCTAATTCAGCGGTCGCTTCGAGGTCTTCTAACTGGCGACTGGCGACCACACAGCTCGCTCCTTCATTGACATAAGCAAGCGCGATTGCTCTTCCTATGCCCCGGCCGCCGCCGGTGATAACTGCACGTTTTCCCTCTAACCGTTGATTCATGGTTCTATTCTGCGCGCGTCACTCCAGCAAAGCCGGCCATCCTGGAACAGACATCACCTGACCTACCTCCTGTGGCACCTCAAGTTTCTCGTGACTGTCCCACACCTCAAGCAGACGCTCATAGGCCTCATCGTGCATCTCGGACACTCGTCGAGTTTGTTCTGATACATGCAACGACATGACCTCACAAGTCGCGGCAACAAAGTTTTCGTCGCTGTTCCACATCACCTGCATCGCATGAATGCGTTTCCGATCAAACGCCAGCAGCTGTGTCGTAACGGACAGCTTGGCTCCTTCGCTGACTTCGCGAAGGTACGTAACATGATTTTGTGCCGAGAAAGTAGTCACTGAATGACGATCCCTGTGGGATCGTCCCAGACCAATGAAATCCATCCAGGACTCGATCGCATCGTCGAAACAGACCACGTAGTAGCCGGCGTTGAAATGGCCATTGAAGTCAATCCACTCTTTTCGCACAACATCGTGATGTCCCTCGAAGGGGGTTGCCGTGTGATTCACACCTTGATCCTGCCTCACCATCAAGTCCTCGCGTCGAATACCATCAGTTACCGGTCGCTGCATTCTTGGAGATACCGCGGCCGCCTACGACCTTAGGAACTCGAACATCTCTTCCCGGGCCAATTTCTCTACTTAGTTACAGAAAACAACTCACATGCGTTTCACTCCGACAGAACTCACAAACGAAGAACTCGACCTCCAGCAGGAAGTGCGTGATTTTCTGCAAGAAGAACTGCCGCCGGGCTCACACGAACCGTGTCTGGGTATGGCAGCAAGAAAAGATAAAGAGTTCTCCCTCAAGCTGGCTGAACGTGGTTGGGTCGGCATGGCATTACCCAAAGAGTGGGGTGGGTCAGATCGAACTGCAGTTGACCGATTCATCGTCGTGGAGGAAATGCTTCGCTGGGGCGCACCGGTTGGACACCATTGGGTCGGTGATCGCCAAACAGGAAACGTGATCCTGAAATTTGGAACCGACGAGCAACGGGAACGATTCCTACCTCAGATCTGTCGGGGGGAGCTCGGATTTTCGATCGGCATGAGCGAACCCGACAGCGGATCGGACCTCGCATCGGTGAGCACCAAGGCCGAGCGCGCCACGGATGGATGGATCATCAACGGTACGAAAATTTGGACTTCTGGCGCACATGAGAATGATTGGTTCGTGTGTCTTTTGCGAACTTCCCCCATGGAAGACGGCAATAAACACGCTGGGTTGTCACAGCTACTGGTAGACCTCACTTCACCCGGTTTGGAAATTAGCCCTATCCCATTTCTTGACGGCTCCCACCACTTCAACGAAGTCACTTTCAACGACGTGTTCGTTCCCGACATCAATGTCGTGGGTGATCTTGGAATGGGTTGGCATCAAAACACCACCGAGATGGCCTATGAGCGCGGCGGTCCAGACCGTTGGCTTTCTCCGTTCTCGACGGTGGAACAGCTCTTACGCGAAGCGAAAGGGAGCGAACTTGAAGACACTGTGTCAGACCTTTTCGGAGAGCTCGTGGCTCGCTGGTGGGGCATACGAAATCTCTCTCTATCCGTAGCAAGACTCATTGACACCGGTGAGGCACCTTCCGTTGAGTCTTCGCTTGTCAAGGAGATGGGTACTCGATACGAACAAGAGGTAGTGGAAAAGCTTGTCCATTTCATTGATCTCGAATATTCGCCTGACTCGGATTCACTGTTTGAGCGCCTTTTGGCGCAATGCGTCGTGACGTTTCCAGGTAACACGATCAGGGGCGGCACTATCGAGATTCTTCGTTCGGTCGCTTCCAAAGGTTTGAAGGGGCTACCGGCATGACCGAAACACCCGGCGTCGACCCGTTAGTCACCGAAACTGCTGATCGGCTATTTACTCAGATCTGTGACCATGAAGCTGTGCAGCATGCGGAGACATCGGGTGATGCGCCCGAAATTTGGTCTGCTTTTGCTGACACAGGATTTCCGTGGATTTCGATCGACGAAGACCTAGGAGGCTCAGGTGGTTCGCTCCTTGATGCCTTAGAGGTCTTGAGGCTCGTCGGGTATCACGCTGCTCCAATTCCAGCCGCCGAGACTGGGATTCTTGGTGGCTGGCTTTTTTCCAGTTCAGGCCATGAAATCCCCGAAGGGCCGATAACGGTTCTCCCTGATGGAGGTGCAAACGTCACGGGATCAGTTTCTGGAAACGAAATAACTCTTAGGGGAACCTGCATCCGGGTTCCTTGGGCGCGAATTGCTGAACGGATCGCTGTTCTCCTCGAAATTGACAACCAGAGCATTGTCGCCTCTGTCGACCCCAAAGACTGCACGATTCAACCGATGACAAACATGGCTGGCGAACCTCGCGACACCGTGTGCTTCGACGAGGTCAAAGCGGCTGTTGCGCCGACGGTTCCGGGAGTCAACCTTGAGTCCTTTCGTTTCCGCGGAGCATTATCGCGTGTAGCGCTCATGGCTGGGGCTATCGAAAAGATGAGTCAATTAACGGTCAGCTACACGAATGATCGTGTCCAGTTTGGTCGTCCGGTAGCGCGGTTTCAGGCCGTGCAGCAACACCTCGTTTGGGGTGCTCAAGAAGCGGCTCTAGCGCGAATGGCGGCTGAAACAGCTGCCCGTGAAGCGAATCGCGGATCCGCTTTCTTTGAAATCGCCGCAGCCAAACTCATTGCTAACCAGGCTGCCGCCAAAGCCACGAAGGCATGCCATCAAGCCCACGGTGCAATGGGGATGACTCAGGAATATCCGCTTCATCACTACAGCCGTCGGCTTTGGGCTTGGCGCAAAGAATACGGGAGTGACGCTGAGTGGAGTAAGTGGCTGGGGAAAGTCGCTGTTTCTCAGGGAGCACAGGGCTTGTACCCGCTCATTACGGGCGGATCCTTGAACCTTGGCTAGGCCACTAATGGTTCATTCGGCAAGCAATGCAGATCGGATCTAGCATCGGCTCACCAGCGATCTTGTCTAAGCCAGTTCTCATCGGCGTATCCGCATTTTGCCGGATGGTTTAGGGGCTTCTGTGATGTCAGTGATGGCCCCTCTGCTGTCACGCGAGAGCGACAAAAGACCGTCCCCATCAAAGGAGCGGCTCCTCATTATGAGGAATGCAGATATGTGTGACCCAAACTCCGACTCACCGCCAGGGACCTTGACGCTCCGGAAAATGTTCCAGAGCGCGGTCTCAGCATTCGTTGTTCTTTGTGTGGGTTTGACCTCATGCACTGGCACTCCACGATGGACCGAAGCCCAGGAAAAGAACTTCTTGAGATCATGCCTGCAACATGCTGAGTGGGCCTCGCGAGACAAATGTGTTCCGTTGTCTCGCGAAGTTAGAGAGCTAGTCCTTGCGGGCGCCCCGCAGAAGTGTCTCTTGACCGCAGCGAGCAAAATCATCGTCGCCCCCGATCAAGAAGCTGAGAACGCTGCCCGAGCTGCGTTAGCTCTCTGCCTCAAATCATGAAATAGGCGTAGTGGAAAGGGGTCCGAATTTCGCAAATAGTTGATTTTCGATGCCGTCACAGAGAGCCAGCGGTCCCTCAGAAGGGAGCGATCCGTGTCAGGTGAGTAGCATCAGGATATGAACGACTTTGGTGTCTATGGCGACCTTCACGTATCTATCGACGGGCACGTCGCGACGGCAGAGATCCGGCGTCCGCCGAACAACTTTTTTGATCTCGAACTAATCGACGGCTTGGTATCTGCGTTCAGAGACCTAGATGCGGAAGACAGTTGTCGCTCAATAATGCTCTGCGCCGAGGGAAAGAACTTCTGTGCAGGCGCACAATTCCACAACGACGGACGCAGAGGTGGTGAAATCACCGCCCGCAACGCCGACGGCTCAGCAAGACATCTCTACGACGCCGCCTTCGACTTGTTTAGTTGCAAAAAACCTGTCGTCGCAGCAATCCAAGGAGCGGCAGTCGGTGGAGGCCTAGGGGTTGCCTGTTTTGCTGATTTCCGAATTGCGGCTCCGGAAGCGCGCTTCACTGCAAATTTCGCTCGACTTGGCTTCCATCACGGATTCGGCTTGACCGCTACTCTCCCAGCGCTGGTGGGACAACAAAAAGCGTTGGAGCTGCTGTACACCGGAGCGCGCATTAAGGGCGAAGAGGCCGTCGCTATTGGCCTGGCGGATCGCCTCGTCCCCCTTGAAAGTCTTCGTGCAGCCGCTTACGAACTGGCCGGAGAGATTGCAGCGTCTGCGCCACTAGCGGTCGAGTCGATACGGGACACGATGCGAGGCCACCTACCACAAGCTATTAGGGCGGCCACCGACCGCGAGAAGGTAGAGCAAGACAGGCTCCGAACCACCGACGACTGGAAAGAGGGTGTGGCGGCCATGAATGAGCGCCGCACCCCGGACTTTTCACGCAAATAGCTGCTGTCATGATTGACCACTCTCCACAACCATGAACGATTCGACTGAAGAACAGATTCGCTCCGAGCTTGAATCACTTCTTGAACGTCGAAATGCTGACACCCGACTCACGACGATGGGTGCGGGGTCAGACAATGTCGAAGACGGTCGACAATATTTAGCTAAGACGGTCACTGGAGGCTGGCATGTCCCCACCTGGCCACAGGAATTTGGCGGTCGCGGGGCGTCTCCAAGTCAGAACGCGTTAATTGGTCGTTTGCTGCGCGAGTTCGTGGTTCCGGACCTTTATCCCTTCGCTATAGGGCTTGGGATGGTCGGCCCGGCCCTTTTGGCTCACGGCACACAGAGACAACAACAGGACTGGTTGCACCCGATTGCTTCAGGGAGCTCAATTTGGTGTCAAATGTTTTCCGAACCCGAAGCGGGATCTGATCTTGCCAATGTCGCCTTGAAAGCCACACAGGATGGAGAAGAGTGGGTGTTGAGCGGTCAAAAGACTTGGACCAGTCGGGCGATGTGGGCTGATTGGGCTATTTGTCTCGCGCGAACTGATCCTGGCCAGCCGAAGCACAAGGGTTTGACGATGTTCGCGTTGCCTATCGATATTCCTGGGGTTGAGGTTCGGCCGCTTACCCAAATGAACCGCGACGCTCACTTCAGCGAGGTGTTTGTTGAGGAAGCCCGAGTTTTGGATCTGTGGCGTATCGGCGAAATAGGCGAAGGCTGGCGGGTCGCTATGACCGTTCTCGCTCATGAACGAGCAGGCGGAGGAAGCCGAGGTGGCGGTGACGGCAATGCCCGCGGGGTCAGAATTCCTGGTTGGATCTCGGATCTTCAAGCACTGGGAGTCGCCGAAAACCAGTTATGGCGAGACGAAGTTTCTAACATTTACTCACACGACAGAGTCAGTCGGTGGACGTCGCAACGGGCAGCCGACGAGGCGCGCGCGAGCGGCGTTCCAGGTCCCGCAGGCAGCGGAGCAAAGTTAAGGACGGTCAAGTCGTACAAAGATCGGGCCTATCTATCGAACCGGTCGGCTGCGTCGTACGGGATGCTCACCGAAGGGCCGGGATACATCGAGACAATGACGGCTCCGTCGATGTCGATTCGCGGCGGCACGGATGAAATTCAACGAAACATCCTCGGGGAACGCGTTCTGGGACTGCCGGGCGAGCCGCGGCTGGATCGCGACGTTCCTTGGAGCGACAGTCGTCGCGGTCTCCTCTGAGTTGGGTGGCTTCCGGTTCGTGTAGGAGAGCCCCTAACAGTAACGGTGTGTTGTCCATTACTGCCCCGTGAATGTTGATGAGGATCAGCGGGCACGCCCCACCGCAAGCCAACTACGGTCGAACCAGTGAATTCTCTCAACGACAATCAATCTCGTGCCGCCGACGCTCTTTGGGACCATTACCAACGAGGCGCCGACCTACCGGACGAAGCCTTTGAGGGACTCGATTTCAACGATGGATTAGCGATTCAGGCAGAAATTCGTCGCCGCCGGCTCGAAAGCGGGGCAGTGCAAATCGGTTGGAAAGTCGGTCTGACCTCCGACAGGGCCCGGAGACAGGCAGGTATAGACGACCGACCCTTTGGGCACCTCATGCAGAAGTTTGATACCGGGATTTCACTCGTCGCTTCTTCAGTTAACGGAGCCACTATTGAGCCAGAAATGTGTTTCACGATCGGTGAACAGATCTCGGGGCCTGACGTCGATCCAACAACTGTGCCCAGCCGAATCGAAC
>DASCSY010000060.1:0-12199 GCA_034399415.1 Acidimicrobiales bacterium | reverse complement strand
ATTGCCGCCCCTGAAACCGCTGGGTGGCGTAATAGAAGGTCTTCGATTTCCTTTACCGGAACATTTTCTCCGCCGCGAATAACGATGTCTTTGGATCGTCCGGTGATCCGGATGTAACCGCCGTCATTCATGAGAGCCCGGTCGCCGGTATCGAACCATGGTCCTTGCCAACAGGCCTCCGTCAACTCACGTCCCTGCACATACCCCACAAAGAGCTCTGAACCCCGGCATTGGAGGTTGCCTTCAACCCCAACAATGGGTTCTCCAGCTTCATCGATGACGCGGACTTCATTGCCCGGGAGTGGTGAGCCGTCAGTGAGACGCAGGGTGAGAGAGTCAGAAGGACGACCCACGGTGAGCAGAGCGCATTCGGTCATTCCCCAACCTGGAAGAACGACACAGGGCAGAGTCGCGTCGGCTTGTTCCAGCACCGGCTCGGGGACCGCCGCGCCGGCACAAACAAAGCGCTTCCAACTCTCCAAATTTCGTTCCTCAAGTCGGTCGACCGCGAGCACGTCGGCAAGAAACGGGGTCGCACCCATCGATATCTGAATCTCGTGACGTTCGATTAAGTCAACAAACTCGTTCGGATCCCATATGTCTTGCAGAACAACGTGTCCTCCCAACGTAAGCGGGACCCGGATGCCATAGAGATAGCCGGTTTGGTGTGCAAGGGTGGACGCCATGTGAAACGTGTAGCCCGGTCCGGCACTGGTTCCTGCAGGGGAGGGAACTCCGTCGCACACGGTTTCGTCGAATAAATCCACGGCTGCGTTGAGAGTGTTTTGGGTATGCATCACTCCCTTTGGTTGTCCTGTAGTGCCGGAGGTGAACATCACTTCACATACATCGTGAGTTCCCGGTCTGAGCAGGTCAACGGCTGCTCGGTCATAGGACGAAAATCGGCCCTGTTCGAGCAGGTCTTCCCACGAAAGCGTGTCGGTGACAGGTCTGTCACCAACCGTGATGATCTCTCGGACCCAAGGGCAACGTTCTCTCAATTCGACGTGCATCGCTCCAAGCTCAAAGCCCCGAAATTCGTTTGCCGTGATTACCACTGCAGGCTGAGCAAGTTCGCTCATGACCAAAACTTCATTCGTTCTGAATATGGGTGCTACCGGATTAATCACTCCGCCGATGCGCTCAACGGCAGCGACCGTTACTAAGAACTGCCGCCAGTTCGGCAATTGAACCTGGACCACAACACCAGGGCGAACACCGAGTTCGAGCAAGCCTCGGCTTATTTCATCTACTTGAACCGCGAATTCTGACCATGTGACAGAGCCGAAGCGATCGGTGATGACAACTTTTTCGCCACGGTCCGAAGCCCAGTGATCAATAAGGGGGTCAAAGAACCTCTCGGGCCAATCACCAGTTGCGGTCATGCTCGAAATTCGCGACTGGCTGAGGGTAGTTTCAAAGAATCCCTTTGATGTAGGCATCAACATTTTCCTCTGGTCGGGTTTAGTCAAGACGCGAGTCGAAAGCGAGGGAGAACTTCATGTGCCATGAAGCGCTCCGCCTCTTCGACGTAATGCATCGGTGACGCGGCGCTAAGAATGATGGTTTGCGCCCCGGAATCAACATATTCGCGCAATCGTTGGGCACATCGATCAGGATCGCCAGCAATCGCATATTTGTCGATCATTTTGCTGAAGTCTTGGTTGTATTGCTTGGAAAGGCGCTGGTTCGCGTAGTCGATCGCGGTGGCGTTGTCCTCATGACAGCAAAAAAAGATGAAAAGCCCTGGGTCGACTGGGGAATCGTTACCTTCATCTTGACGATATTCAGCGATTCGAAGATTGGATTCGACGAGCATCTCGGGTGTGTACATATAGGGAAGCCACCCTGTGCCATAGCGAGCAGCCCGTCGCCATGCTGGTTCTTTTCGGCCCGAAATCCAGATCGGCGGTGAGGGCTGTTGAATAGGTTTAGGTTCCAGCGTCACACCTGAAAGTTGATTGAATCGACCTTGAAAGTGAACATCATCTTCCGTGAAGAGCCTTCTCATAATGTCAAGGGCTTCGTTGGTTCGAGCTCCCCGCTCTGAAACGGGCACTCCTGAAGCCTCGAACTCTCGTGGAAGTTCCCCTCCTACACCGATTCCCATATGGAAGCGTCCGCCCGAAGCTACATCTAGTGCCGCCGCTTGTTTTGCCGCGAGTACTGCCGGATACAAAGGCAGCAAAGTTATCGTTGACATCAGTTTCAGGGTCCTCGTCGCACCGGCCGCCACCGCCAAAGAGATAAACGCGTTAGAGCAAGGAACATGAAAGAAGACATGTTCTCCCGTGGTGGCGTAGTCGTACCCAAGTTCTTCAATTGCTTGCGCTTGTTGGGCTATCTGATCGGCTCGCCGCATCGACAGGCCAAATTGAATATTTGAGTGTTGTTGTTCGTTACCGCCCACTGGCCACCTCGTTATTCCAGAATCGACCGTAGCCGCGACGTCAAGGTTTGAACCAAAATCGAAGGACCGGACACCCATTTAGGGCGCCCGGTCCATCGCTGTCCGTGCGTTGGGGTAGATCGGTAGCTAGCCGCTAAAGCAACTCAGCTTCCCCCCTTTGCTGTCGGCGCCTCCCCCGTGGAAAGCGGCACCAACAATCACGTCTGGTTCGAGTTTCGGGCCGCACCTGGTTGGCCCAAAACCCTCTCCAGACGATCGGCCGGAGCTTATGCTTTGCACTTACTAAACGCAAGTTTAGGACGTTCGAGCGACGGGATAGAGTCCGGTTTATCGGGCGCAGAACGCTGGTCAGTGCTAGGCCAGAGGGATGACCACAAGCAAAATCGATGCGCAACGGGTAACGGAGCTAATCAGCCGCTGCAGCAGAGAGGTTGATGACGGCCTCCTACCTAGTTGTCAAATCGCAATAGGTTTCAACGGTGAGATTGTTGTTGACGAAACTATTGGGGACGCCCTTCCAGAAACTAGGTACTGCTTTTTTTCAGCTACAAAGCCGTTCGTTGCTGCGGCAATGTGGCAGCTTTTGAGCGAAAACCTGGTTCAACTAGATAGTCCAGTTTCTTCGTATCTTCCCGAGTTCATGGAAAATGGCAAATCGGAGATCACTCTCGAACAAGTGATGTTGCACACCTCGGGTTTCCCCCATGCCCCAATGGGACCAAATGTGTGGGCGACGGCTGAAAGTCGTCGTCAGCGTATGGCCGACTGGCGTCTCAATTGGGAGCCGGGAACACGTTATGAGTATCACCCGACGAGCGCCCACTGGGTCCTGGCCGAAATAATCAACGAGGTCACCGGTCAACCGTACATAGACGAAATTCATCGACGGGTAACCGCTCCTATTGGGCTCCCTCGTGTTCTCGGCATCGACCTTGAGAATCAGGAAGGTATCGCTGATCTCACGTTATGTGAGGGAGAAGCGACGCCAGACGAGCTCGAGGCGGTATTCGGTGTTCGGTCTATGCCACCTAGCGAGGTGAACGACGAAACAATTATCCGTTTCAACGATGCGGCGACAAGGTCCGTGGGCGTGCCAGGCGGTGGAGGCTACGGCCGAGCGTCAGATCTCGCAGGGTTTTACCAAGCGTTGCTTCACAACTCCGACGAACTGTGGGACTCGGAGATGCTCGACAACGCCATAGGTCAAGTCCACAACAACTTGCCGGACCCAATGGGGGTTCCCGCTAATCGAGGTCTCGGCGTAATTTTGGCTGGCGACGATGGTATGACCAACCGACGTGGTCTAGGGCGGACAGTTTCGGCAAGAGCGTTTGGTCACAACGGGGTGGGCGGACAAATCGCCTTCTGTGATCCCGATACGGGCCTCTCCTTTGCGTACACAACCAATGGCTTAGATCGCCATCAAATTCGACAGCCTCGCCGGGGCACATCGATCGCTAGCCTCGCCGCGAACTGCGTCGCCTAGAAGGGTCCGATAATGCGTTTCGGATTCACGCTGCCCAATAATTTCGGTGTCACCGACCCTCACGAGGTCGTGGGATTGGGAATCGAGGCCGAACAACTGGGTTTCGATTCGTTATGGGTAAATCACCATGTCATTAACGTCGGCTACGTCCATGACCGCTTGGGGCAAGCTCCCTACCATGATGCTCTGGTGATCTTGACCTGGTTAGCCGCTAAAACAGGAGACATCACTCTCGGAACCAGCGTTTTGGTGATGCCCTATCTGCACCCCATGATTTTGGCGAAGGAAATCTCCACTTTGGATCACCTCAGTGGGGGGCGACTAACGCTCGGTTTGGGGGTGGGCAGCCTGCCCGAAGAAAACCTAATTCTGGGCTCCGATTACGACAGCCGCGGGGAGTACAGCAACGAGTTCATTGAGGTTCTCCTTCGTCTTTGGACCCAAAATGAAGCAAGTTTTGATGGACAACATTGGCAATTCCAAGCGGTAGTGACTTCACCTAAACCGCTGCAGCAGCCTCATCCGCCGATCGTGATTGGCGGCAATCGCCCTCCAGCCTTGAGACGGGTTGCCCGCTTGGGCGACGGCTGGCATCCAATGGGCGTTTCCCCCAGTGGTGTAGCAGAAAGGCTTCGTTTTATCCACGACGAAGCCGAAGCGGTCGGACGAACTAATACAAGTTTTCTGGTGCAGGTGCGGCGGGACTTCGACGGAGTAGACGCCGAACTAATCAAAGCGTACGAGGAAGCAGGGGTAACCGATCTGGTCTTGTCCTGCAACACTGGCGACATTCAGCTGATTTCCGAAACCCTTAACTCGTTTGCTGCCAGTTACATTCAGCTGTGAGTGCGCTTGAGGGAGTCAGGGTCGTCGATCTGACCGGTGATCCCGGGCGGTTTGCGACCAAGCTGTTGACGGAATTCGGCGCCGACGTTGTTCAGGTCACGGATAACGGTTCACCCGGGCGACCAATGAATCTGGTTGATGGAGGTGTGCTGGACTGGTGGCTCGACGGCGGCAAGCAACGTCACATCATTGATCTAGATACCGACGCGGGTCGGGACTCGTATCGCCTCTTGGCGTCCAACGCTGATGTCATCGTCGAGACCGAGATACCAGGGAGACTGACCGAACTCGGGATCGATCATCCGGATTTACTTGCCCTCAACCCTCATCTCGTTCAAGTGTCAATTACTCCCTTTGGACGTACTGGGCCGCGTTCAAATTGGGTCGCTTCTGACCTAACTGCTGCAGCGATGGGTGGATTCTTATCAGTGGGTGGTGTCCCTGACAGGCCGCTCAACGTGTGGGGTCGCCAGACGCACAACTATGCCGGATTCATGGGTGCTTTGTGTGCTCTTTCGGGGTTGTGGGCCGCTCGTCGAGACGGGCACGGCTGTCATGTAGACGTTTCTATCCACGAAACCTTGAGCGGCTCGGTTGAGAACATCTTGATGCAGTGGTTGTTCGACGACATTCTTCCGCTTCCGAAGGTGGCGGAACGCCAAGGAGCGCTCCATTGGCTCCGTGCGTATGACCTTGCCGAATGTCGGAACGGTCACATGATGATCACGCTTACTCCAACTCCGGAGAACGCCTTCGAAATGATGGTGGATGAAGGATTTGAGGAGGGGCGCAAATGGTTGGGCTACGACGTCGAGGAATTGTTGCTGCGTATCGATGAACCTATGGACACGATGAGGCGATGGGTCCGTGAACACGATGCTATGGACCTGTGGGAGAACGCTCAGCGGCGTCATGTAGCCATTGGCGCGGTCCACGACATTGAACAAGCATGTGCGAGTCCGCAGTTCGAACATCGGAAGTTCTTCAGTGCAGCTGGGGACTCCGAAGTCGTGATGCCAGGTCGTTTGGTTCGGTTCTCAGATACGCCATCTCCAGCTCCTCGGAGACCACCATTGGGCGACACTTCCCTTGAGGAAATCGTAGAGAGATGGTCGACGGCGAAGCCCCATATTGCCAGCCCGGGCTCGCGAAACTCAGACCGGGAGTTTCCGCTTGAGGGCGTCCGCGTGCTCGATTTGACTTGGGTGTTGGCTGGACCTTTCGCGACCCTAATGCTCGCAGATCTGGGAGCTTACGTGATTCGAGTTCAGAACGAGGAACACAGCACTCTGGTCAACCGACCGGATTACCCGTATTACTTCATTTGGGGTCGAAGCAAGCGCAGCGCAACACTCGATATGAAGCATCCTCGAGCTCTCGGAATTATTCGGAAACTGATCGAGAACTGTGATGTTTTGATTGAGAACTACAGTGCCGGGGTTCTGCAGAGATGGGGTCTTGACTGGGAAACAGTCAATGAGTGGAACCCGCGTTTGGTTTATGTGACCATGTCCGGCTGCGGACACGACGGTCCTTGGCGTCATGTCATCTCCTACGCGCCAACGATTCATGCCATCTGTGGAATAACGCACCTGACAAACTTTGCTGATCGCGGCGATGTGGGGCCAGGTTTTTCTCTGAACGATCACCTTGCGGGTTTTGCCGCTGCTACTTCAACAATGGCTGCATTGTTGGCTCGCGACACTACAGGTACGGGTCAACGTATCGATATGGCGCAACTAGAAGTCGGAACCTACTGCGTAGGGCCCGCGGCGCTCGACTGGCTATCGAACGGAAACATGGCCCAACCAAACGGCAACCAAGACGGGCTTCAGGACCACGTACCCAACGAGGTCTACCCCTGCGCGGATGGCTTCGTTGCGATAACGGCTACATCCGATGACCAATGGTCCCACCTTGCGACGCTATTAGCGGACTCCGAACTGACGGGTTTGTCTACTGAGTCTCAGCGACGAACAGAGCGCGACAAGGTAAACGGGGCCGTAAGCCAATGGATAGCCAACTGGGACGCCGATGCTGCTGTGGAGCTACTTCAATCAGTCGGCGTTCCAGCGGGGAAGGTGCAGACAGCGGACGACTTGATTAACGGCGATCCACAACTCGCCGCACGAGGTTTCTGGCGAAACGTCACTCACGCTGTCTTTGAAGGTCGCACCGTCGACACATTTCCATCTCTGTGGAATGGTCGCCGCCTACCTACATATCTTTTATCCCCCTCGTATTTAGGTGAACACAACTTTGAAGTTTGGAGCCAACTTGCTGGCCTCGATTTCGGAGAGGTCGCCGAGGGAGTAGGAGAGGGCCTTTTTGCGTGAGCAGTCGTTCCCTCAGTTTGTGAGATCTACCCAGCCAGCTACTCGCTGAACGAGCACATCAACAAAGTCAGGGTCTCCATCCTCCATACCGGTGTCTAAGAGATCGTCCCCGGCGACCATTCTGTGAGCCAGTACCGCCTTGGTAGCGGTCACGTCCTCTATCAGATCTTCGTAGGAGTAATCGCGTACTCCCTCCTCAACCAATACTTGGTGGTATCTACGCAGCATCGTCTGTTCGTCGTCTCGATGGTGAGGTTCCAGTGCCGTGGTGATGAAATAGGCGACTTCCCATCCTGGTCTCCCCCACCCGAGGCCCTGCCAATCAAGAACGATGATCTGGCCGTCTGGGCGGAACATGAGATTGTCTAGCCGGTAGTCGCCGTGGCACAAAGTCCATGGTTCCCCTTGAATCTGCGATGCGAGTTCAGGAAGTCGTTCCTGAACTTCGTCCATCTTTGCAACCATTCCGTCGCCGATTAACGCGCCGAAGCGGCCAACGAAAGCGCTTCGATTTCGACGATAGCTCGCTTGAACGACCTTTGGCGTACGGCCGAGACCCCACACGATTGGATTCGAGTCGCGGAGATCTTGATTCATCCAATTATGTGCATGAAAGCGGGCAAGTAAATCAAGGCCTCCTAATGCGTCAGCGATGGATCCGCCCGCTACTTGGCTGGGAGGTCGGGCGTCGGCTATGTCCTCCATGACCAGCAAGTATCGACGGGGGCTCTTCGCTCCTAATGACAACAAGCGATCGAGAACCCAGCTCACCCCACCGATCGGCAATCTTTCGAAAAGAAAAACGAACAGCGTTTCAAGCCATGGGGCCGGGTTGGGGTCAAGGTCGGCGTATACGAACTCTGGCATCGGAACTCCGAGTTGGCTTCTTAATTCGCTGTAGACCAAGATCTCCCTCTCGTACACCGCTAACCCTTCCCCTAGTGAGCGGTTTTTTAGGACCTTGGACGGAAGCTTCGCGATGACCGAATCCGGAGCTGTTGTTCCTCCTTCCCACGTCAAGCTGCAGCGGTGGAGTTCCCCCAAGAAGCCAACGCCTTCGCCGATTGTTTCAGTCTCCACGTGGGTGACTACGCCTCCGTATTTGGAGCCAATGGTCGAAGTAAACCATTCCGGGTCAAGATCGTTCGCGCTTTGCGGGATGTGGTGACTATTGCGTCGCGCCATGCAGAGATTCTGCCCCAGAGTTAGCTATTAGGCGACCGTTGATACGGTGGCGATGATTTGTAGCACTGCGTCAGACACGATTCGGTCTTCAGTGGCGCGATCGTGCAGGCCCTTGTCTAACGCGACGTTCGATGAAGTAACCCCCTCCAGGGTCGCTACTGCTATGTGAGCGCGGTTATCACCTCGGCGTTGGCGGTCCGTTACCAGAGCAGCGGTGCAAGCAACTCCAGCTATCGGCGTACCCTCTTTGGCGAGCCTTTTTGCGCGCTCAAAACATGCTTCTGCCATAGCGTTTGCTGTATCGGCGGCGACGGCTTGTTCGGGCGAATAGCCGAGCAGTTCAGATAGGGCTGAGGCTGCATACGGGACGGTGGCCTCCAAGATGGTTCGCGATGCACCGGGGACGGACAACAGGTCTGATATGGATCCAACTCCTCCGCCTGTAACGGCCATCACTATCACTAGTGGGGCGTCATGTATTAGATCAATAAGGGCTAACCGATCGGTGGCTGCCATTGGCGCGAGCGACGACACCTACGTCGACACCTCGCTCAACATTTCAGTGGCGGCCTCTAGTCCACCGTTTCCAATTGGCACTCGGCAAGCACGTAGCGATGCCTCAACTGCTCCTAGAGCCCCAAGCAACATCGGGACATTGAGATCTCCGAGGTGGCCGATGCGGAAAGCTGATCCTGTTAGCGGACCTATGCCCGATCCCATGGTCAAATTGAATCGCTCGCGTGCAATTGTCACCACCTGGTCCGCGTCATAATTCTCGGCAAGTCGAACGCAGGTAACACTGTCGGAGCGTTCGTTTTCTTTAAGCGCGTTGAATTCGACTGCGCCAGCTTCGGCCCATACGCTGACTGCTGTTCGCACCGCGTCCGCTAGTCGTCGATGTCGGCCTGTCACTGCTTCGATACCTCCCTCTTCTTCAATCATGCATAGAGCCTCATTGAGTCCGTAAAGGTGGTGAATGGGTGGAGTACCGCAAAACATTCGGTATCCCTCAGCCTCTAGGCGCCGTCGCCAATCCCAATAGAATCTTCCTCTTGTATTTGCGTAAGCGGCGCTAACAGCTCGATCACTGATCCCAGTGAACGCGAGTCCAATGGGCATCATCAGACCTTTTTGGCTTACTGCGAGACAGGCGTCGACACCTAATGAATCGACATCAAGCGGCGTACATCCGAAAGAAGCGATTGAATCAACTACCAGTAAAGCTGGATGATCGAGGTCGTCGAGTACTTTTCGTATGGCCCCAAGATCAGAAGTAACCCCGGTTGAAGTTTCGGTGTGAGCTAACAGGACTCCCTCTACACGCCGACCAGCCTCAGTCGAAAGCACGTCGGCCAGAGCGTCGGGGTCAACGCCGCGCTGCCAACCGGTTTCAAACCAATGGACATTTAGACCGTGGGCTTCACACATCTCACCCCACTGGTGACTGAAGTGGCCGCTGTCACAAAGGAGTACCTCAGCACCAACCTCGAAAAGATTGGTGACAGTGGCTTCCCACGCTCCGTGACCCGTACTGGTGTATCCAATGAGCGGCCCAGAATTTTTCATATGGTTGTTCAGTCGCGTGAGACTGGAGTCGAGCAAAACAGAGAACTCAGTGGAACCAAAATCTATTGCCGGTCGGGCCATTGCACGAAGGATCCGCTCAGGAATATTGGTGGGTCCCGGATTCTGAATGAAAGTCCGACCGCTCATCATGTCGAAGGTATCCCTATTCAATGCCTAAAGCGTGCCGTTCTTCTCCCTACGACCACAAGTTGTTAGCACGTGATCTTCAATTTCGAGCTGAGTGGTACAGACAGCGAGATTTGAACTTGTTATTGGCCGTGAAATTCCGGTTCACGCTTGTTAACAAATGCTTGGACAGCTTCTTTATGGTCGCGCGTTTTTCCACAGTGAATATGGTGTGCTGCTTCCATGTCGAGACATTCACCCATTTCGCCATGTACGGCTCTGTTGAGGTTCTCCTTCATATAGCGATAGGCGATGGTGGGGCCCTGCGCGAGGCGTCGAGCGATGGTCATCGCTTCGTCCTGCAGTGATTCTTCAGGAAAGACGCCGTTGACGAGACCAAGTCGTTCCGCTTGTTCCATGTCGACTTTCTCCGACAAGAAATACAGTTCCCTGGCTTTTGCTGAGCCGATTAGTCGGCTCATGAAATAGGTGCCGCCGTAATCTCCGCTGAAGCCAACGCGGGCGAACGCGGTAGTGAGAATGGCGTTAGGGGATGCGTATCTAAGGTCGCATGACAACGCTATTGACAGACCTGCCCCGGCTGCGGGACCGGGCAATACCGCGATTGTGGGTTTCGGCAACTCGTAGAGTTTGCCAGCAGTATCTCGCTGGTCCCGGCGCTGCATGTGAACGCGGGCGTCGTATTGAACGGCGCTATTCCCACCTTCACCTCCAGATTCGGCCATTCCTTTCACGTCACCTCCGGCACAAAAGGCGCCTCCCGCTCCGGTGAGAACGACAGATCCTACGTCGGTGGCTACTTCTGCATCAGCGAGGGACGCAACGAGCCCGCGCAACATGCCTTCCGACATTGCATTGCGTCGTTCAGGGCGATTGAGGGTGATCCTCATGACTCCGTCGATCACTTCAGTAGCGATGTCATCAGTTCCAGTATCGAAAATGCGGTCGGACATGTCGTCTCCCAGCTAGTCAGGTAGATGTCGTTCAACGGAAGAAGTATCGCGAACATCGGGCCCAAGCGTCGAATAGTTACCCATTCTGTGTCTGAGATGTCGTCAGCCGCCAGCGCCTTCGGTGAAGCCCAATTCGACGCGAACGTTTCTCACTGAACCGTCATTGCTTATGACAATGACTTTAACAACGCGTCCAATTTCGCTTTCGCGCACCGCGTCAACAAGATCCTCAACTTTTTCGATGTCTTGACCATCAAACTTTCTGATGACTTCACCGATTTTCAGTCCAGCGGCATTGGCCGCTCCATCTTCTACGAGAGCGACGATGACTACACCTGTTTCCACACCTTCGTGAATGTCGTACTGACGTCGCGAGGTCTCATCGAGCATCTCAACATCGATGATGTTCACTCCGAGCAGAGGACGCTTAGGTATTTCACCCGTCTGAAGCGTCTCGATAACCGGTCGCGCGTGATCAATTGATATGGCGAACCCGATACCTTCGGCGTTTCCGGCAATAGCAGTGTTGACCCCAATCACCTCACCCTTAGCGTTGACGAGCGGGCCGCCTGAATTTCCTGGATTAATCGCCGCGTCAGTTTGGATGAGCCGGGTCAGTCTGTTCCCGCCGAGTTGAAGTTGCCGGTCAAGTGCGGAAACGATGCCGGTAGTGACGGTGGGGGCGTCGCCCAAACCAAGGGCGTTGCCAATAGCAAGTACTTCGTCTCCTACTTCGACCTCGCCAGAATTACCTAATCTCGCCGCTGGAAGACTTTCGCCTTCAATCTTGAGGACGGCCAAATCTCTGCTCGGATCCTTTTGGACAAGCTCGGCGGGTTTAACAGTCCCGTCGGACAACATCACTTTGATGGTGACAGCGTTTTCCACTACATGGGCGTTAGTCACCACTTGCCCATCGGGACTAATAATGAAACCGGTTCCCTGACCTCCGCCTCCGAATACGTCGTCACCAGTTTCGATTTCAATTTGGACAACTGAAGGAGCCACTGCCGCGAGAACAGCTTTCACGTCCAACCGCCCGGCATCGGTCATTTGGACGCGGGGAGTGAGCGCGTCGACGGGGCCCATGCCTACTTCGGCATCCAATTCCACAGTGCTGGCAGCAATGCGTTCATCGGTACTGACTACATCAGCTATGCCAATTTCCTTGCTGGCGTCACTATTTTCGGTGACGTAAATACGTTGGGGGTCGCCCAAACCCACAACGATCAACCCGGCAACCAATGCACCTACGACTGCCCCGACAACG
>DASCSY010000059.1:0-12444 GCA_034399415.1 Acidimicrobiales bacterium | reverse complement strand
GATAGCTAACAGCGCGCGCCTAGAGGCGGACGGGGTCGCAGATCAGCACGTCGTAACAGCTCTATCAACAGACCCGTTGCGTTGGCGAAATGTTCTAATCGACATGATTGAATCAGCTGAGGATCGCCTGCAATCGGTTCGTCGTTTAAAAGGACCACAACGAAACCAGATCATCATTGATTTCGAGGGCGAACTCGGCCTTCTAACTGACGCCTACCAGCGAGCAACCGGTAAGGCCTATCAGGTCGACAACCCGCAAGAGCAAAACGGTTCCATTTCAACTGAGTTCCCTCCTGAACCAACCGTGCTTCAATTGTCGTGGACTCCCGGGAGAGTCATTGCTTGGGCGGCTGGAGCCTACGGCCAGCCAGAGTCTGTCGAACAAGTCATGGATCGCCTTCTGCAGGCGGGCGCGCCTGAGGGAGCCTGGGAGGACCACCGAAACATTTCCTTGCCGGGCAAAAAGACCGCCTCCGCCGTGAGCGCTCAGGTCGTCGACATTCTCGGCTGGTTAGCGGCACTCTCAACACAGCCGTGGATAGATCCATCCTCGGTGGCCTCGCCCGACGACGTCGCCATCACTATCGATGATTCCGCTGGGCTCGAAGCAGATTTTAGCGACAACGATTTTCATGATTCTCCCCACAGTGTCGTGGCTGAGGAACCTCAACTTGGAGCCAGTGCACGATGGCTTAGTCTCGTCGCTGCCTCTGCGGTTGAATTGGTTGCTCAAGGAAGAACTGTTCCCAAACTGCAGCGAATCAGAAAGCGGCGCAACAAACGAAACCGGAACAACCGCGGAGAGTTCGTCGTCCAGTGGATGCCAGGCATCATCAGCAAGAGTCGACTTGAGGCCTTCGCCGCAGCGTTGCCGGGCGCCGTTAGCGCGGCCGACCCCGGACCCGACGCGCGAGCAGTAGTTCAGTCCGCTCTTACAGGAATGGTCAATGCCATAGTGACAAGTGCGGCTCGCAGAATCGATGTACCTGCGCCGCCACCTGAACCTAAAACCAAAGTGGAGATCGCTGAAACATTCCTGGCGAACCTCGGCGGGCAACCCTTCGCCGCCGCCGCCGACAATGGCTCTGATCTCGCTCGACGGCTCGAACAGTGGGCTCGTCCCGTTACCGCGGTCGCAAAATACGCACTTATCGTCCAACTCGACGAACCGGACGAATCCGGTGCTTGGCAATTGAAGGTGCTCTCGCCGGGTCCCGAAAACAGTTTGGATCCAGTTGAGGTTGCAATGGTCAGCGGATCCAACACCCGCCGAACCGAAGTCAAGGGCCAATACGCGAGGCTGGAACGCCTACTTCCCGCGCTTCTTCGGCCCGGGGGACGTCGCCGCGGCGAGGTGCTTTTAGATCAAGACGAAGCATGGGATCTCATGTCAGTGACTGGACCAGCGCTTGAATCGGCTGGTTTCGAAGTCCGCGTACCGGCGCTGTCACGACGGAGACAAGTGGCCCAACTTCGCCTGACAGCGGCAGACCAAGACAGCATCGTCGGAGCCCAGCACCTGACGGCTGTCAGTTGGAGTGCCGTTTTTGGAGACGTTGAACTGACCGGTCCCGAGATTCAGCAGCTCGCGTTGCAGGCCCGACCGTTAGTGCAGTCGAGGGGCCGGTGGGTAGCGCTAGACCACGCCGATTTAGCTGAAGCGGCGGCCGCTCTCTCCGAGCGAGCCGACACAACTCAGCTGACCGGAGCTGAAATGCTCCGACATGCTCTGGGACTCGAAGGCGGTGCGATCACTGGGGGAGTGGCCCTCGCTGGAGCAAGTTGGGCGGGAGACCTACTTCGAGCTGCTGGTGAAGTTAGAGATGAACCAGAAACGCGTCCTTCGGGATTCACCGGCGAACTTCGCAGTTATCAAGCCGAAGCAGTTGGTTGGCTCAAGTTTCTTGATGACGCAGGTTTGGGCGGGTGTCTCGCCCTCGATATGGGGCTCGGTAAGACTCCCACCATCTTGGCCCGGGTAGCCGCCGCGCCCGGAACGCATCCAGCATTAGTGGTCGCCCCGCCGGCAGTTGTAGGGAACTGGGCTTCCGAAGCTAAGCGCTTTACTCCCAATCTTTCCGTACTGGTTCACCACGGAC
Organism: Acidimicrobiales bacterium; assembly: GCA_034399415.1. Classification (GTDB taxonomy): domain Bacteria; phylum Actinomycetota; class Acidimicrobiia; order Acidimicrobiales; family Poriferisodalaceae; genus UBA2110. The sequence continues at coordinate 10,345 of DASCSY010000059.1, read as the reverse complement.
CTTCACGGCTAGACGGAGCAGATCTTCGCAGTCGAATTCGCGAGTCCGACCTAGTCATCACCACATACGGAACCGCTGTACGAGACATCGATCAACTATCGGAGGTCTCCTGGGATCGGGTCGTTCTCGACGAAGCTCAAATAATCAAGAACCACCGAAGCGCTACCGCTAAAGAGCTCCGCAAGTTAGAAGCGAGGACCCGACTTACTCTGACCGGAACACCGATAGAAAACGGACTCGGTGATCTCTGGGCAATCATGGATTACTGCAATCCGGGACTCGTAGGGGGGCGAACAGCTTTCATCGACCAACTCGGACAAATTGGCGATTCGAAAGGTGCCGCTGAGTCGGCTTTGCACGCACTCAACGGCGTGCTGGTATTCCGACGCACTAAAGCCGAACCGATGATCGCCGCTGAACTCCCAGACCGCATCGATGAGCTGGCGCACTGCACAATGACACCCGAACAGATCGGCCTCTACCAGGCGGTTCTGGACAAGCTGGTGCGAGACACCGCCGAAAGTGACCAGAACATCAAGCAGCAAAAGGGTCTGGTTCTGGCCGCCATCACCGCTTTGAAACAGATCTGCAACCATCCACTCAACTACGACAAGAATCCCAATGATCTAACTGTGGAGGGACGTAGTGGAAAGCTCGCACGCCTCGACGAGATAGTGGACGCCGTGTTTGCTTCCGACGAACGGGTTCTGATCTTCACGCACTTCGCGACGTGGGGCGAACGGTTAGCCACCTATCTAAGCCAAAGAACCGGCATCTCTATCGACTGCTATCACGGAGGCCTCACCAGAGGAAAGCGAGACCGTCTCGTGGAGACCTTCCAGAACGAAACTGGACCCGGTGCCATGGTTCTGTCGCTGAAAGCTGGCGGGATGGGTCTCAACCTCACTGCCGCAAGTCATGTTGTCCTCTACGACCGATGGTGGAACCCTGCCGTCGAAGATCAAGCACGCGACCGGGTCTGGCGAATTGGTCAAACTAAGACCGTGATATGTCACCGCCTGGTATGTCCAGGAACAGTGGATGAACGCGTTGAAGAGGTTGTTCAAGGAAAGCGTCGCATTGCTGACATGGTTCTGCCTAAGTCAAGTTCACTCGGCGATCTCGACGCAGATCAACTGCGAGCTGCTTTGGGTATCAACGAGTCATCGATGCTAACCGCCGACCCAGACGACATTATCGACGACACTATTCTGGAGAACGGCGCATGAGCCGGCGAGGGAGAAGTTCACGAACCCGGCGTCTGAGCGATAACGGCGGCGAAACAGAAGCCGAGCGGGAAGTGAAGTCGTTTTGGCACGGTTCCAACCCCATGCCGGAGACGCCAAGCAAGATCCAAGTAACAGAACAAGCCGCTGCTGTGATCAGAAGCTTGGGATCGGCGCCACTATCGGGTCAAGAATCAGTAGGCGAACACTATTTCGAAGCTGTGTATCAGCGCAGCGTCGCACTGGCGTCGGCTCTCGCCGCTGCAGCCGAAATGGTCGGAGAAGAACACGACGATGAGATGAGTCCCCGAGTCAACGACGCTTAGCCTTTGGGATCGAACCCCACGACTTTGCCACGATTAATACTTACCCAGTCTCGGGCCTCAAGATACGGCTTGAATGTCTCATAAATCGCTTGTTCATCAGTTGCCTGCTTCGGGCGTTGAATTTCATAAAGGTGAGGGAACTCAAGCCACGCTGTTACTGCGTTCCAAAGCCGAAGGGCCGCTTCTCCCATCGGCGGATCGAGCAAAACTGGACCAAAAAAAGCTTGACCATCAGGAAAGAAGAGGGTCGGAACACCAAAACCGCCTGTCTCCACCACTCGGTCATGTTCGGCCTTGATTTCCGAGTGCGTGGACTCATCCTCTATCGATTGCTCAACTATTGAAGGATCCGCTCCAATTTGTTCAAGAAGATGCTTGGCGACATCTGGATTGTGTGGGCGGTTGCCGTCGACGTGTAACGCTCGGCCCGCAAGGGCATACCATTCGTCTAAGAGATGCATGTCCATTCGACGCAGGATCACACCGATTCGCATCATTGACCACCCGTAGCTCCACTCCCGTTCCCACGGATGCTTTTTTCCCTCGCGCAGATTGATTTCTTCCAAACTGAAGAACTTCCAATTCACCGTCAGGTCCAACTGATCACGCACATCTCGCATCCAAAGCGAAGTCTGGTACGCCCACGGACACATGACATCGAAATGGAAATCAACTTCTTTTGGTCCCGCATAGGTGGTCATTGCTTCACGTCCTTCGCGTATTACCGTCAACCGAAGAGTAGATCCTCAAACCACATGGTCGCCGAGTTTTGACGGATCGCGTAGACGCAGCGACGCTCTGCACCGTTTCAGATCCCCGAAACACGACTGAGCGAACAGCAGTGGGGGAGAGGTGACTAGTCGCGTCCGTGACGCAACAGCTTGCCGGGAGTTGCTCCTGTGCAATCGCCCGACTCGAAAGTTACTTCACCGTTGACGATGATTTGCTGGTAGCCAGCAGCGCGTTGCACCCGTCGCCACTCACCTCCTGGGAGGTCATACTCGACGTCGCCAATCCAGTTTGGCAAAATCTCCAGCTCCTCCATGTCATAAACCAAGACATCAGCGGCAGCGCCTTCACGTAAGGTTCCTCGATCTCTGAAACCAGCGGCGTGGGCCGGAAGATTAGAGAGCCTGTAATGAGCTTCTTCAAGGGTCACAACACCTTCGTCTCTAACTAACCAGGTCAAGAAATCAGTCGTGTAAGCCCCGCCGGTGAAGAACTTCGTGTGGGCTCCACCGTCAGAAACACCCGGTATCGCATAGGGCGATTCGTTCATCATCTCAGCCATAAACTCGGCGTTCGAACCCTTGTCTGGACCCAAGAATTCGACGTTCAGATCTCCCCGAAGCGAAAGATCCAGCATGACCTCTATGTGATGCTTACCCTCTGCTTCAGCTATATCTCCGACTGATTTACCCACGAATTCTTGTAAATCCGCCTGCCTATTTACCCCCTGAACCACCAAGCTCTTGGGGTTTCCACCTACTCCGGCCTGAATAACCTGCAGCCTACGATCCGCCTCCTCAGCCTCTGCCATTAACGCCTGGCGCAGTTCCGGATCCCTCATTTTTTCGATCTTTTCCTCCTTGGTGCCCGTAGTCACGGCACGCCAAGCAGGGGAGGCATCATAAAGATTCCAGTGCTCGAGGGTGAAAGCGAAGCCGGCCCGGCCAGTCCCACATTGTGCATAGATTGGCAAACCCTTTTCGCGGCAACCATCGATCCAACGCAAGGGTCTCCGGTGAACTTCGGGATCTTGACGCGCTGGCGCAACCACGTTGTGAAGAATCGGTCGCTGCGCCGCTTCGGCCAGAATCTCTAGGAAGGCAATGTCGGCACGAATATCACCGGTGCCCTGGGTAATTTGTATAAACCCGTCATCGCGGTCGGCGAGGACTTCCGCCAGATTCAAAATGTCGTCATCACACATGATGTCGGTGACCATCGGTGATCCGTCATAATCAGCTTGCACACTGTCTGGCCCCAGACGCTGAATCGAAAACCCGCAGAGGCCGGCATCCATGCCCTCATGCAACAACCGAGCCATCTCCTTGCGTTCGCTGTCTGACGCCGGCTCACCAGCCTTCGCCTTCTCTAGCCCCATGACATACGTCATGAGCGACGCGGTAGGCATGTATTGAATGACATTGACCCCTTTGGGAATTCTGTCAAGCGAATCCAAATACTCGGGAATTGTCTCCCAATCCCAGTCCATGCCTTCCTTCATCGAGTCAAACGGAATCGCTTCGGTCCGCGTCATCGTCAACATCGACCGTTCACGGAACTCCTTAGCAACAGGAGCGAAGCCGAACCCACAGTTGCCCAGAACCACTGATGTGACGCCGTGGTAACCCGAAATTGTGCACCAAGGATCCCAACGAATCTGAGCGTCATAGTGAGTGTGAAGATCAACGAACCCGGGTGCCACAATCTTCCCGGTCGCATCAATCACCCGTTCCGCGACACCGTCTGCGCGGCCACCCATCTTTGCAATACGACCGTCCTTAATCCATAGGTCGCCCAAGTATCTAGGCACTCGCGTTCCGTCGACGATGGTTCCACCGCTGATATGTATGTCGTAGTCCGACATGCCCCACCCCCTGGGTCTGTGAGCTCGCCAGCCAGTCTCATCGTAAAGCTGGATGTCACAAAGGGTAATCATCTGCGAGCATGCATGCGTGGAACCGTTGAATCAAAACTCATCCACAGCTCTTGGGGAGGCGATTGCAACAGTTCTACTTTCCCTCAAAAGCGGAGATGTCGTCACATACGGAGAGGTTGCTGAAGAAGCCGGGTACCCAAGATGCGCTCGGGCGGTTGGAAATTTTTTGATGCGCAATCCGGGCTTTCCTTGGTGGCGTGTCGTCAACGCGAAAGGTCGCCTTACACCGGGGCATGAAACTCGACAGGGACGACTTCTCCGAGAGGAGGGCGTGAACGTTGAGAACGGGCATGTGGTGGGGATGAAGCGTCGTTAAGGGGAGCGCAACAGCAATAGGAGCGGCCACGGGCCCATTAACTTATTCTAGTTTACATAATGAGGGTTATGGGCGTTGAAGTTAGGGGACCGATGGTAGGTGTTGTGGAACCCGCTACACATCGAGGGCGTGTCCGTAATCCCGGCTGTGCTTGATGATGAAGTCCTTTCGCGGCTCAACCGGAGCTCCCATCATCACGGCAAAGGCTTTTTCGGCTTTCTTTGCATCTTGGAGGGTGATCCGTCGCAGTACGCGAGTCTCTGGATTCAGGGTCGTCTCAAATAGTTCGTCGTCGTCCATTTCGCCGAGTCCTTTAAATCTTGTAACTCGGTACCGGCGACCTTTCTTATCCAACTCCGACATCCGGTCCCCAAGGTCCATTTCGGAGTAGACGAACTCCTTGTCCTGACCCAGAACAAGCGCATGTGTTGGCGGTTGCGCCGCGTAGACGTGCCCGTGCTCAAGTAGCGGCGTCATGTAGTGATAGATCAAGGTCAAGACCAGACAGCGAATGTGGCTTCCATCGACGTCAGCGTCAGCAAGAAGTATCAGTCTGTCGTATCGCCGCGACGCTAAATCGAACTCTGGGCCAGATCCGGCGCCGATTGCGGTGAATAGGGCTGTTGCTTCTGCGTTGTCCAGGACAGCCCTTTTGGTGCCCTTTCCGGCGTTGACGACCTTGCCTCTCAGTGGCAGAACCGCCTGCCAGGCACTATCTCGGGCGCGCTTTGCGGGCCCAGCAGCGGAGTCACCTTCCACGATGAGCAATTCGCTATCAGGATGCAAGCGACAATCAGCGAGTTTGTCCGGCAGGCCGCTATTTCCGAGTTGCGCCGCCTTGCGGCGATTATCTAAAGCCTGTTTGGTGCTGATCCTGTTGACGATGGCCTCGGCGACCTTATCGAGAATCGCTTTTACATGAATCTTCTTAGAGCCCTTGGCTGTGCCTTCGAACCACTCCTTGAGGCCGTCTCTTGTCACAGTTCCGACAATTTTTTGGACTTCAGGCGTTCCCAGCTCACGTTTGGTTTGGCCCCGAAACTGTGGTTCGAGCACCACTGCTCGAACCACCGCCACAAGGCCTTCCTGGGCGTCTTCTTTCTGAACTTTGGCGTCACCTTTCAGCTTTCGGAGCTTTCGGGGATCCGCTGCTGACACCGCTTGATTCAAGGCGGTTGTAAGAGAGCGCTCGAAACCGGCGACGTGAGTGCCCCCGTCCGGTGTTGGAATTGTGTTGACGAAACTTACGATGCAATTCTCATAGCCGTGGATCCATCGCAGCGCTATGTCTATCTGGCATTCACGAGTGACTTCTGTCAGCTTTCCATCGATCGGGATTTTTTCTGTAAATTCGCCTGAGCCTGCTATACGAACCAGACCCGTTACCGGTTGAGTCTCGCCTGAAAGAAAATCGACGTAATCTGCCAGGCCTCCCTTGGACACGAATTCTTCAGCAGGTCTCTTCGACCCCTTTCGTTTGTCTGATAGCCGAATCTTGAGGCCCGGCACCAAGAAACAGATCTGTCCTAATCGGTTTTTGACTTCTTCGTAGTCGATCGATGCCTCGGGATCAAAGATGTCAATGTCAGGCCAATAACGGACACGGGTTCCCGTTCTACTTTTAGGAATCTTGCCGTCTTTCTTCAATGCGTGACTCGGTGTGAAGCGTCCATTTTTTGCGGTGTGGCCGGCAATTTGATTCTGAAATTCGAGCTTGTGGGTAACTCCTCCCCGGTCAACTTCGACTTCTAGTCGAGTTGCAAGAGCGTTAACCACAGAGGCTCCAACACCATGAAGGCCCCCCGACGCGCCATAGGCGCCGTTGCCAAATTTTCCGCCGGCGTGCAGCTCTGTGAAGACAACTTCGAGCGCTGTGATCTCGCCTTCCTTTTTTTCTATCGGAATGCCGCGCCCATCGTCGGTTACCTCATAGGAGCCGTCTGAGTGAAGGAAGACTTGAAGCAATCGGGCATGGCCGCCTGCGGCCTCGTCTACGCCGTTGTCAATAATTTCCCAGAGAAGATGGGTTAGGCCTCCTGACCCGGTACCACCGATGTACATCCCGGGCCGTTTCCGGACGGCTTCCAGGCCCTCAAGAACCTCAATGTCGTCAGCGTCGTAACTGTTCGATTTCTTCCCTTTCCCACCGTCGGTCATGGTGCTCACCGGAACCGGTACTCCCCCACCACCGTGACTTGGTGCCCTAAATCGGTTGTCATTCCATCACGGCGAGTGGTCTCAAGCGTCAATGGGACTGGAGTCGGGTTCACCTTTCTTGAGTCGCCGTCTTCCAACACAATTGCCGCCATTTGTTGGTTGCGCCCCACCCACGCGAACGTGGCCGTCGTCTCAAAATTTCTCCATTTCACAGTGCGTACTCCGCCGGTGGCGCGACCTTTGGTAGGGACCTCAGCAGCGTCAGTCACTTTTACCGCTCCATCATCACTGACTAATAGAACGATCGTTCCAAATTCCACGGGTCCGGCCGCGACTAGTCGTGACCCAGCCTTCAGCTTCATGCCTGCAACCCCGGCGGCTCCTGCTCCTTGAATCGAAATACCGGTCGCCGAGGTGCGAAGTGCCTGGCCGTCCGAAGCGACCATCAAAATTTCGCTGTCTTCGCTGGCAACGAATCCTGCGACAACTCGATCGTCACCTTTTAGATTTATCACCGGACTTCCCGATCGAAGCCGTCTGATGGACTCAGCGTCAAGGCGTTTAACAATCCCGTTTCGGGTTGCTATGGCGACCGGATCTTGACCTTCGCCGAAGAGTCCGACAACTCGTTCCCCTCGACTTAACGAAAACATCTCTGTCACCGACGCTCCCCTACTGCCCCGGACCATCTCGGGCACTTCTCGACAGCGAACGGCAAGTAACCGTCCCTGGTCCGTTATGGCCGATATCGGGCCATACGCGTTAGTTTCGACACTTTGGGCAATCACGTCGTGTCGTCCTGGTTTGGCGGTGAATTCGCCGTCAGGGGATCCTCGCCCGAGAAGGCCCGAGGTTGACAAGGTGACCTGAACGGGCTGATCTGCAATGACTTCTTCTGGCTGTGTCTCGAGTTCGGACGGGTCGTCCTCGATAACCACGACAGCGTCGGCGGACACGACCGTCGTGCGTCTCGGCACACCGAACTGCTCCACCGACTCTTTCAATTCGTCACGGACGAGTTTTCGGCGCCGCGTGTCTGACGCGAGGACTTTACGGAGGTTGTTGATCTCGTCCTGGACGCTGGCTAGCTCTTCTCGAAGTTTCTCGACTTCAAGGGCGGTGAGGCGGCGGAGTTGCATATCCAAAATGTGTGTCGCTTGAACCTCACTGAGTTCCAGCGCGTCCATCAACTCAGCGCGAGCCGCTGCTGCGTCTTTCGAACCGCGAATGATCGAAATTGCCTGATCGATATTGTCAAGAGCCGCCAAAAGGCCCAACAAGACGTGTTCACGCTCTTCGGCTCTCGCTAGGCGATATTCGGTGCGTCGAACGATGACCTGTAAGCGATGGTCTACGTAATGTTGACAGAGTGCATACAACCCAAGTGTTGTTGGTACCCCATCGACAAGCGCGACATTGTTTATTCCGAAGCTTTCTTCGAGAGGGGTCAAACGGTAAAGCTTTTCTAGGAGCCCGTGAGGCCCAATTCCTGATTTGCACTCGATGACAAGCCGAAGGCCATGGTTGCGATCTGAAAGATCGACGACAGCGGCGATTCCTTCAAGTTTTCCAGCTGCTATGAGTTCGCGAATTTTGGATTGAACCCGCTCCGGACCAACGGCGTAGGGCAACTCGGTGATGATGATTCCCTGTCTACGGGCCGTGATGTTTTCGATCTCCGCCCGAGCTCGCACGCGAATCGTGCCGCGTCCGGTTTCGTATGCTTCCCGTAGCGATCCGTCGTCAACGACGATCCCACCTGTGGGGAAATCGGGGCCCTCGATGAACGCCATAAGGTCATCGACGGTTGGTCTAGGACGCCGTTTAGTAAGGACATGTTCGATCGCTAGGGCTATCTCAGAGAGATTGTGTGGCGGCATGTTCGTTGCCATTCCCACGGCTATGCCCGAAGCACCATTCACCAACAAATTCGGTATGGCTGCAGGTAAACACGTCGGCTCTTCTCGTTCGCCATCGAAGTTGGGGCTGAAATCGACAGTGTCTTCATCGAGGTCAACCACCATGGCCATTGCGGCTGCAGTTAGCCGCGCTTCGGTGTATCGATACGCGGCAGGAGGGTCGTCAAGGCTGCCGAAGTTACCTTTGGGGTCGATGAGCGGGACTGACATCGAGAATGACTGCCCCATTCGGACCATCGCCTCATAGATGGCGCCGTCTCCGTGCGGGTGATACTTCCCCATCACTTCCCCGACGACCCCCGCTGATTTCCGGAATGGAGTACCTGGCCGGAGACCTAAGTCCCCCATGACATAGAGAATCCGTCGTTGAACCGGTTTTAACCCATCCCGAACATCGGGAATAGCTCTACTTGTCGTGACTGACAGCGCATAGGGCATGAAGGAATCGCGCATCTCATCATCAACGGGGACTTCGACGATTTCGCGGGCTATCTGTTCTGGTGCTTTAGCTCGTGCCATGACCGTCCTGGGTCTCGTTGTTCGCCTGAGCCGAGGGTAGGACGCATCAAGAGCGCGCGGGGGTCAATCATGTTCAAAAATTGAACGCCGAAGCCGAATTGTCGATCTTTGCGCTGAGTTCGGTAACGTTGGGGACCGTAATTAGGGACCAGCGCGGGGGCCCGTACTCCCCCACCGCCTCCCGTACCCGCCTAGCCGGAGAACCCGGAGCAACGATGAGCCGACGTATCGAGGTCGAACTGACTAGTCAGCGAGACGACGGAACCTGGACCTGGCGGGCCGCCGGCGCCAAGCAACCCAAGGGAACCTTGGAAGGCGCTCTGCTCTACGGCGACGCTTCTATCGGCGATGTTTGCCGTGTCGATGCTGAGTTCGAGATCGACGGCATTTTTGTGACCGCTGTATCACCGCCGAAGGGTCGCAGTGGCCGGCCGGAGGACGAAAGAATCGAGGTCCTTGGGTCGGGACGCGATTTCGATGCCGTTACAACTCAACTAGCGAAAAAGGCACGTCCAGATAAGCGAAAAGGCGGTCGGAAGAAGTCAGACGGCAGGTCCAAAAAAGAAGGTTCAAATCAGAAAGCCAAGAAGCAGCCAGACCGTCGAAAAGTCGACTCTCGGCAGTCGCGCAACGCCAAGACTGAAGCTCCCGCGAAGCCCAAACCCAAAAAACTTAAACCTGGGCGGGTTCATCGGAAAGCCTTTGTTGCCTCGCTACCTGAAGAACAGCAAGTCATAGCTGAGCAGGTGTCGCGCGGTGGCATCGCTGCAGTACGGAAGGAAATCGAGACCCAAAACGCAAGGTCCGCTGAAGTGGGTGGGGAAGAGGTGCGCGCTGATGCTCTCATAAACCTGGCCGAATCACTTCTTCCGCAACTAAAGATCGCCGAGTGGCGAGATCGTGCTGATGCTGCGTTGTCTTCAATTGAAGAAGTCGATATCCGCGACCTAAGGACCGTTTTGGTCGCCGCTGAAGATGCTGCTCGCAATGAAGAAAGTCGACAAATTACCGATCAGATTCGTTCGGGACTGAACAAGCGCGTTGAGAAAGCCCAAGTTGAGTGGCATGACGAAATTCGATCCGCGTTGAAAGAGGAACGCGTGGTTCGTGCATTGCGACTTAGCTCCCGCCCTCCTAAAGCTGGCAGCCCTTTGCCGCCTGACATAGCCGAAATCTTGACGACACAAGCGAACGAGGCTCTCGGAGGTGACGTCAGT